>NZ_JAMXSP010000079.1:0-1407 GCF_025457485.1 Hallella absiana | reverse complement strand
TCGCAAGGCAAGTGGCTACAGTGGCATCAAGGCTGCGCTTCGATGCCCTTCCGCCACACGCCTTGCGCACAAGCCTAAGAATGCTTCACTTCACTCTTTCGTCCATGACTGCAAGGGCGAAGCCAAGCTTTTGAAGTGCTTCGCAATGATTGGGAGTACCCGCTACGCAAGGCTTGGAAGTATAAGCTATGCAATGCCAACAGTATCGCAAGGCAAGTGGCTACAGTAGCATCAAGGCTGCGCTTCGATGCTCTTCCGCCACATGCTTTGCGCACAAGCCTTTAAAGGCTCCACTTCACTCTTTCGTCCATGACTGCAAGAGCGAAGTCAAGCTCTTGATGCGCTTCGCAATGATTGGGAGTAACCGCTACGCAAGGCTTGGAAGTATAAGCTATGCAATGCATAGGAGTACCAACAGTATCGCAAAGCAAGTGGCTACAGTAGCATCAAGGCTGCGCTTCGATGCTCTTCCGCCACATGCTTTGCGCACAAGCCTTTGAAGGCTTCACTTCACTCTTTCGCCCGAGGACTGCAAAAGCGAAGTCAAGCTCTTGAAGTGCTTCGCAATGATTGGGAATATCCGCTATGCAAGGCATGGAAGTCTAAGCTACGCAAGGCATGGGAGTACCAACAGTATCGCAAGGCAAGTGGCTATAGTAGCATCAAGGCTGCGCTTCGATGCTCTTCCGCCACATGCTTTGCGCACAAGCCTTTGAAGGCTTCACTTCGATCTTTCGTCCGTGGACTGCAAGGGCGAAGTCAAGCTCTTAATGTGCTTTGCAATGATTGGGAATATCCGCTACGCAAGGCATGGGAGTATAAGCTACGCAAGGCATGGGACTACCAACAGTATCGCAAGGCAAGTGGCTACAGTGGCATCAAGGCTGCGCTTCGATGCCCTTCCGCCACACGCCTTGCGCACAAGCCTAAGAATGCTTCACTTCACTCTTTCGTCCATGACTGCAAGGGCGAAGTCAAGCTCTTGATACGCTGAGCAATGATAGGGAATATCCGATACGCAATGCATGGGAGTACCAACAGTATCGCAAGGCAAGTGGCTACAGTAGCATCAAGGCTGCGCTTCGATGCTCTTCCGCCACACGCCTTGCGCACAAGCCATTGAAGGCTTCACTTCACTCTTTCGTCCGAGGACTGCAAGGGCGAAGTCAAGCTTTTGAAGCGCTATGCATTGATTGGAAATATCAGATATATAATAATATGAGTATGAATTACAATAACTCCGAAATGTCGGGGAAATATCGTACCTTTGTGCCCGATATGGAGAGTAAGCGTATCGGTATTCACGTATTGCCACAAAAAACTGATCAAGAGAGGAGGCTTGCCCAGTTTTGTTAGTCTTTTGTGGAAGGTTGCCAACGGTCTGGCAATAGGTTTCTATAATTCTCC
>NZ_JAMXSP010000078.1:0-1569 GCF_025457485.1 Hallella absiana | reverse complement strand
TTGTGGAAGAGGTCGGAAAGCATTGCAAAACTTTCTATATCCGTGCCAACCGCAGCAGTTCGCTCTACGACGACATCTTTGCGCTCAGAGGGTGGAAAAAGGAGGAATTTAACGGCATTGAGTTTGAGCTGGCCTCCATTCTCGTCGAGAAATGGAAAGGGAAGGCATACCGTCTTGTGATTCAAAGACAGAAGCGAATGGACGGTGTGCTTGACCTTTGGGAAGGCGAATACACCTACCGCTGCATCCTGACTAATGACTACGAGTCTTCCATGCGAGAGATTGTGGAGTTCTACAATCTTCGCGGAGGGAAGGAGCGCATCTTTGACGATATGAACAATGGTTTCGGATGGGACAGGCTCCCTAAATCATTTATGGCGGAGAACACGGTGTTCCTTCTTCTTACAGCACTTATCCGCAACTTCTACAGATTCATCATGGAGAGGCTTGACGTGACGAAGTTCGGGCTAAAGGTAACAAGTCGCATCAAGGCGTTTGTCTTCAGGTTTATTTCAGTACCAGCCAAGTGGATTAAGACATCAAGGCAGCATGTGCTGAATATATACACCTGTAACAACGCTTATGCTGAGGTTTTCCAGACCGACTTCGGATAACACCGACAACTTATGGTCATGATACTGCGTATTGCCTCAAGTCGCATTGTGGGGTAAGGGGATTTTATGCCTCCTTGTGGCGATTTTCACCTCTTTGAGCCTCTTTTTCTGCGTAGCCTCTTTTTCTTTCAGTTCTATTTCATTTTTTGAGGGTGGTTGCGGATTTGAGGTTCATGAATAATTTGTGGGCAATTCATGGTCATTCATGTTCTTAGTTCTATTTCTTTTTAGGCAGAGCGAATCAGTCCCTCTGTCTTTAAGAATTTGTTCCTTTGTTGCTCTGACTTTAAAATTATGTTCTTTGTGTCTTTTTTGTCTAAAAAAAGAATATGTCCTTTATGTCTTTCTGTCTAAAAAGAAAAATATGCCCTTTATGTCTTTCTGTCTCAAAAAGAAAAATATGTTCTTTATGTCTTTCTGTCAAAAAAAGAAAAATATGTCTTTTATGTCTTTCTGTCTAAAAACATAGAGCTTGTCTTCTTGCTATATAATACATAATGTGTCTATGGCTCTTTCTGTCAATTTTTTGGAAAACTTATGTCTTTTCTTCAAAAAAACATGGGAAAAGTTTGGAGGGTATTGAGAAAATCTGTACCTTTGCACTCGCTTTTCAGAACTACGGCACACGCCTAACACTGAGAGCAACGAGAAAGAGTTCTTTGAGAAGATTACATACAACAGAGAGTAGTACAAGAAGCGATTCCTACACCTTATTATATATAGAGTGTTTGGAATTGGGTAGAAGAAACGAACCGTTCAATTTTATATTGAAAACAGGAAGACTTCAATAAACCATCGCGTCCTGTGACAGAGAAACTTTTTCCGAGTTGGCTGCAAGGCTGATGAGGGAACCATGATATTTTACAATGGAGAGTTTGATCCTGGCTCAGGATGAACGCTAGCTACAGGCTTAACACATGCAAGTCGAGGGGTAACGACAGCGAAAGCTTGCTTT
>NZ_JAMXSP010000077.1:0-1605 GCF_025457485.1 Hallella absiana | reverse complement strand
ACTCAAGTTTCGCAAGTAGATGATTATACTTAAAATTTAACAATTATTGCCAATAAAAAAGGCTTTAAGATTTGCCCAATTCGTTAAGAATTAGTAACTTAGTAATCGCCAAACAACTAAGTGATAAATCTCAAAGCCATGGGCAAAGGTACGAAAATAATTTCAGATCTGAGAAGTTTCTTCTCTAAAAGTGAAAATAACAAGGCAATTGACTCAATTATGAGCGTCATGGACCGCATACACATACGTCCGAGCCAAATTGGTCCGGTGAAGAAAGATAACTGCAAGATGAGCAACTGGCAGATTCTGCAGTTGCTGATGCTGTTCCCGTTCTTCTCGGTGAAGAACGCCTCGAAGTTCCCCAACTCTGCCCTGGGGAAGCTATTTGCTTGTGAGAAGGACATGTTCTATCGGTTTATGAATGATGGTAGTGTCAACTGGCGTACGATACTCTGGAGCATCAGCAGCCATCTGCTTCGCCAGATCGAGAAGCTTAGCAATGCCAGCTCCAAGAAGCCGCGGTGCTTGATACTGGATGATACCGATGCGCCAAAGCGTGGAAAGCAGACCGAGCTCATCGGCCGCATCTACTCTCATGTAGTGCACAAGAGCATCCTCGGCTTCAAGTGCCTCACGCTGTTGTATACCGACGGCATCAGCCAGTCGTTCGTCGACTTCTCCCTCCATGGCGAAGAGGGCAAGAACGCTGACAAGAAGCAGGGATTGACGAAAGAGGAACGGGACGCCCGGATGAGCAATGACTACAGTGGCAAGGCTGCTGAGGAGCGCAGTAAGGAGTATTTCATGAAGAAGACCGACAAGGCTATCGAGATGGTAAAGATGGCTATCCTCAAGGGCTACCGCTTCGATTATTTGCTGATGGACAGCTGGTTCACAAACTCCAAGTTCGTCCGTCTGATTACCAGCCGTCATATTCCTTGCCATCTCCTGGGCATGATCAAGCTGGGCAATACGACCTATGAAACCAGGTTCGGTCGGCTGAACGCTTCGCAGATCATCAAACATCTCCAAAAGAAGGGAGCCTGCAAGTACAATCAGACGCTCAGGTGCACCTACTGCACCATCGACGTGAAATATGCTGGCACAACCGTCCGGCTGTTCTTCTGCAAGCGCGGTCGCAAGGGCAGTTGGAATGGGCTGCTCACCACTGACCTCTCGCTCAAGTTCCTCACGGCCTACCGGACGTACTCTATGAGATGGTCGATTGAAGTCGCCTACCACGATTGCAAGACCTTGCTGAACATGGGCAAATGCCAGTCGCGCTACTTCTCCGCACAGATAGCCAGCTTCACGCTGACGATGATACAGTACAACATCCTCTCTGCGGTGAAGCGTTTTGAATCCTACGAAACCATTGGCGGACTCTTCGACGAAGCCATTGGCGGTACTCTCGAGATGTCCGTTGTGGACAGGATATGGGAACTTGTCAAGGAAGTTGTCCTTGAAATCGCAGAGATCGTCTCGGCTGACGCCGAGGAGCTGCTCTCTGCCATTGTTGAGGAAAATCCGAAGTTCCATAAATTCTACGTACTATACAATATTAATGCAGCTTGAGCGTATGCTCATTCACTTGCGAAACTTGAG
>NZ_JAMXSP010000076.1:0-1776 GCF_025457485.1 Hallella absiana | reverse complement strand
ACATATTTTGATTTGCAACACTAAGATAGGTGAAAAATCTGACATGGCAAAATCCTGAGCAACTTTTTGTTGCTCAGGTACTTATAAATAAAGTTAAATCAAAGTGTTGCGGAATTAAGGTTATTCATTTTATTCACTTATGCATAACTGAATAAAATGAATAATTGCATAAGGTCTATTGCCTCAGCAACCGTGATACCTTGCTTTGAGAGATGCCGCACTCGGCTGCTATCTCCTGCTGTGACTTGCCCTGGGCTGACAGTTCCCTGACACGCAACTTCAGACTGTCCCGTTCATCGGTGTTTTCCGTTGACAGATGGTCCGACTCGCAGCCATAGTCCTTGAAGGTGAAGCAGAGGTTGCCCGAAGCATCCTTGCCACGCTCATAGAGCGCCACATTGCCGGAGTCGAGGGCTATCTCGCCGTTGCGCCACTTACACTGCTTGACATAGACCATCGACGGATCCTTGTGCGACTGACCAAGACCAATAGCATCATCAATGAGCTGGTTGATCTTTGCCGAACCCTGTATGGCTGACAGAGACAGGGGGACGGCACCGGAGAACATCTTGGGCACGTGGTTGAGGATGACTAAGGTCCAGTTGTGCTGCTTCTTCAGGGCGTTGAGTGCTGCCATCAGACTGCCGGCATCAGAGCCTTTGTCAAGCGACTGCCCGAGAGCTGTGATATTGTCGATAAAGACGACATCGGTCTGGTTGGCAAGTGCAGCCTCCTCAATGCCTTTGAGGATGTCCTCCGGCAGGTTGTCTGTATCCATCTCGGCACGGAAGAGTGTCAGAGGAAAGTCGGCCGTACCATAACGTAGGGCAAGCTGCCGGGGTGTCATCTCGAAATCGGCATACAGCACCCGTCTGCCACTGGCGGCAATATCACGCGCAACCTGCATGGCAAAGATGGTCTTGCCGATACCCGACTGCCCGAAGATGACACAGAGGTCACCTTCAAGGACGACATTGGGATAGAGAGTCACCAACGGTGGCAACGAGCGCGCCTTGTCCAGGCACTCGTTCATGGATGACACGTGGAAGCCACCGGCATCCTCGGCACTGCGAAGATGCAACTCTTTGAATGCTGACTGAATGAAATCGTCTTGCGCCATAGTTATGCTCCTCCCAAGGTTAGAATGTTCATTACGTCATCATATTTATAAAGGACGCGGCGCGGACCGACTTTCACCGACTTGAGGATGCCTGACTTGTTCCAGCGCCATAGTGTCGAGAAATCGACCTTCAGCAACTCAGCTGTCTCCTTACGGGAAAGGAACTGTTTGTCCGCAGCGACGGTCTGACTGTGGGGGGGCGCCGGTGCTGGCTGGTTAATTGATTGTACAGGCTGCAGCCTGGTTGCAATTTGGGCAATGGCTGCCTCAAAGTCTGCCTTAGTCATCACGATGAATGGATTAGTAGTAATTTCCATGGTAGAAAAAAGATTAGTAGGTACTTCGACGTCGTTGCAGAAGGAAGATCTGCTCAAACATCGCATTGCAAAGTTAGGAATAAAAATGACTGCACGAAAGCATAGCTACCTATTAACTTTCTGTATAACAGTAAGTTCAATAAAGATTCATGATATTCAAGGATTGTTCAACTGTTGTTCAACGAAAGTTCAGTCGAGTTCAATAGATATGAAAAATCCGGGTCAGTTGCAAAAGTCCGTGGATGCCTTAGGGGGAGGACTAACCAAATATATTGCGCAAGCGGTATACGAAGAAAGGAAGATCCGCCACTCCTCTCATCTGTGATCTGAACCCTTTGA
>NZ_JAMXSP010000075.1:0-1826 GCF_025457485.1 Hallella absiana | reverse complement strand
GGATATATATCGCTAAACCTTTGTAGAAGTCTATCTTTTCTTGTTCCATGACCGCAAAGGTAAGCAAAAAAAATAGTTTTAGCACGCTATCATATCAAGTTCTTTGGTTAGGCAGCGGCATCTGCCCGCCACGGACAATCCCCCTTGGGCCGTATTTGCCCTCCCCTATCTGTGTCAGAGAGTCGAGGGCAAAGGGGACGTCCTTGCGGAAGGCAGACATGAACCTTTCGCTCTCTAGAATGACCGTTGATGAACATCCTGCCATCATAACGGTACAGGCTGATAGTATAAAAGTCTTGAAAATCTCTTTGTAGTTCATATAGGTGAATTATAACAGTTGTGCCATTTTCTCAAAGATATACGCAGCGTCCCAATACTCGAAGTTGTTGGCTCCCAGGCGCACCATGATGAGGTGTTTGGCAGGATTAATGTAGAGCACCTGACCACGGATGCCTACTGCATACGTTCCGGGGCAGGCGGGATCCTTGATTCCCAGGTCATAACTGTTGTACCAGCACAGATGATAGCCATCGTTGGTCGTGTCGTATGCTATGGACTCGCGTATCCACTTCTCGCTGACGATGCGACGGCCGTTCCATACGCCACCATTCAGATACAGTCGACCGATTCTCGCCAGGTCCATGGCGTTGGTGGCGATGCCACCGAAGGCATGAGAGTGGTGATGCTTACGGCTGTCGATGGTGATATACGCGTCGTGGCTCATACCCAGAGGCTTCCATACCTTCTCACTAAGGTAGCCGGCAAGGCTCTGATGTGTGGCTCGCTCGATGACCAGTCCCAGCACCTGGGTGTCTATGCTACGGTAGTTATGCGTCGTCCCCGGCTCACATCTGAACTTCAGGCGCTTCACCAATTTCATCACGTTGTGACTATACTGCAAGTCAGCCATCTTTCGCAGGTTGCCCAGTCCCTTTCGGTTCAGACTGTAGGTGTCCTCCATCTTCAGGCCCGACTGCATGTTGAGCAGATGGCGGATGGTGAGTTCCTGCCAATAAGGATGCTTAGACTTCAGCTCAGGGAGATAGTCAGTCACCGGGTCGTCGATGCTCTTGATGTAACCCTCATCGACGGCGATGCCACAGAGCAGCGATGTGATGGACTTTGAGACGGAGAATATCGTAGCGTTCGTTGTTGGCGTATATGTACCGGAGCTCTTCTCATAGATGATGGTGTCGTTCCGGATGATGATGGTGGTCTGGTTAGGACTCAGATTGGCCATACGCTCTGACAATGTTTGCATCTTCTTCCCTCTGAGAGGCTCACAGATATGAAGGGTGTCGAGTTCTCTTTTGGAATCAGGAAGCGCTACGAAAGAGAATGTTCCTTTCGCTGTCCGGATGGTATCCCGTTCCCGTTGATGGAAGCTGAATGTTGTTGGTCCGTCCTTCCCATCCTTGTGCAATCCGCGTATGACGGAGCAAGATGATAACAAGCCTGTAAGTAAAGCTATGTATAAAATTCTATTGTTTCTCATTTTATAATTTTGTGTTAGTACAATCATATTGACGACAAAATTACTAAAATATCAGCAATAAGCGCACGGGTTGCAATCTCTTTCCATATCTTCCTTAATTCCGCAACACTTTGATTTAACTTTATTTATAAGTACCTGAGCAACAAAAAGTTGCTCAGGATTTTGCCATGTCAGATTTTTCACCTATCTTAGTGTTGCAAATCAAAATATGGCCCAAGGGGGATTGTCCGTGGCGGGCAGATGCCGCTGCCTAACCAAAGACAGTAACACATCTATAGAAAAAGAAGGGTATATCCCTTATTCCCTTCAGGCATGACCTGAAGGCTTTCAT
>NZ_JAMXSP010000074.1:0-2051 GCF_025457485.1 Hallella absiana | reverse complement strand
TGGGGTAAGGGGATGGTGGCTACATATTGATGTTGTGCTGTTGCTTTTTACTGAAAGCTGCTACTAACGACTCATAAATCTACCCTTAATCGTGTATTGGATGATAGTTGCGGATTTTAGGAATAATGTGAAATGGCTGACCTATTACATAGGAAAGTTGTCCTCCTGTAAGGATGCCCGATCCTTGGCACAAGTCGTTATAGAGATGCTGAAAGACCCGGAAGTTGCGATTGATAATGATGAAATGGTAAAGGAACGTTTCATTAAGAAGCTCCTTCCTCATGCACCCAAGGTAACGACGACCATCAGCAACATCCGCCAGCGCATCAATGACGAATATGACAGGCAGAAGAGCATCCGCCGCAAATAACGTCTAAAAAACGACCTAAAAAATGAAGATACCTTCATCGGCCTACGAAGATACCTTCATCGGTCTACGAAAATACCTTCATCGGGCAATGAAGATAGTTTCATTTGGCATAAGACAAAACCTCATAAAGTACATCTGAGTCAAAGATGAACCAAAATCAGTGAATCACATGCAGGAAGTTAAGATTGACAGCAGTCCCGTCCAGATAGCACCAAATGCCAAAATCATGGTGCAAAATAACTATACTCAAGACATAAGAACGATATTAAGTAATCGTCAAATGTGGGAGGAAGAGAATCTTGACGGTGAAATATTGGACATGTATTACATCAGTTTCACCAAGCCACGTCCTGTCGAAAATGAGATACTTCGCAAAGCTGAGCTTGAACTCTGTGAGAAACGACTCGCCCAAGATAATATCCTTTGTCTATATGGAGACGAGGGCGTCGGTGTAACTACATTGCTTGCACAATTTGCAAAAACACATGGAGCTAATTGCGTGAGCTATTTCTATAATGGATTAGATTCATTGCTTCTGAATAGAGAAACGATGAATCAAAGTGTCATCGAGCAACTTTATTGGTACATAAGGGGCGTAAAATTAGATGATCAATTTAGTAGCTCTCTCTCACTAAATAACATCTGTGGTCCATTATATAAGAGGCAAAGAAAGTCGAATCAGCCTATTTATTTCGTTTTTGATGGCTTCGATGATTTGCCATCGGATAAAATCGGGGAAGTCAAGCAATTCCTTGAAAACATGTTCTGGAATGATGGCCGTTTCATCTTCTCCGGGAAAAAAAAGAATATAGAAAAGATCATTCCTACAAACAAAAAATTGTCAATTAGTGAGAATGAAATCTTAAATTTCGATGAAGCCACAGTAAAAGATTATTTCAGAAAAATAGATTCATCAATTGCCGAAGAAGAGTTACAACAATTGTATTCTATCACCAGAGGCTCCGGCTCGAGAATGAATTATGTGATGAAAAAATATGTCAAAACAGGTAGATTGAAAGAACTTTTAAGTTCTAACTTTACCGGAGATAGCGATTTATACAATGATGACTATCACCATATTTTTGACAAGGCTTTATCAGTTACGTTTGATTTCTACGGCACATTAGCGTTTGCAGGTATGCCATTAGATGCTGCTATACTGTCGGAAATACTATCCCAAGATATTGAAGAGGTAAAAGAACTGATAAAAGAAAATAAGGATTTTGTCCTTATATCAGAAAATAACTTATGCTGCTTTCGAGATGAAGGATTCCATAAATATCTAAAGGATAAACTTAAGGAGTCTAAACATCCAATAGAATTGAATATACTTCGTGTTCTTCAGCAACCTAACCATGTAGCTGCATATTGTAGCACCATTCCATCCCTTATGGTGTCGTTGAATGAGACTGACGGACTGTTAGCTTTCCTAAGCATGGAAAATATGCAGCAAATCCTCAATACCCAGAAATCTCAATCTGCATTAAACGAGCAGTGCGAATATGGATATAGAGCTTGTCAGGAGAAGCCCGGAACGAATTACGCAAAGCTTTTCAGATTTATCGGCCCAAGGGGGATTGTCCGTGGCGGGCAGATGCCGCTGCCTAACCAAAGACAGTAACACATCTATAGAAAAAGAAGGGTATATCCCTTATTCCCTTCAGGCATGACCTGAAGGCTT
>NZ_JAMXSP010000073.1:0-2081 GCF_025457485.1 Hallella absiana | reverse complement strand
TCTTTTCTTGTTCCATGACCGCAAAGGTAAGCAAAAAAAATAGTTTTAGCACGCTATCATATCAAGTTCTTTGGTTAGGCAGCGGCATCCGTCCGCCACGGACAATCCCCCTTGGGCCAAATAGTCTCCATGTCACTTCTCACGTCCGGGTCCCAGTTCTCACAGATGCTCAACGCGCAACTCGTATGCTGCACAAAGAGATTGAGCAGTCCCGTCTTTGGTAGCTGCGGCAGGTGCCGGAGCACTTCATCCGTTATCAGATGGAAGCCGCGGGACTGAGGCTTCAACTTAAATTCTACTTGCTCAACCATCAGAACTTTACCTCTTTAGTCGGAGCTGAGAACGAGCAGAACTGCGCCACACCGTCCGTGATGTAGAGCACAGCCGTATTGTCGTCGTCGGCAGAGTACATACTCTTCAGTTCCGGATTCTTGTCAAGCACGTAAGCCTTCGCCTCACGACTGTCGTCGTTGACGAGCTTTCCGCTGATACGGATCCACTCCGTGCCGGATGGCTTCACGGCAGTGATCTCAAACTTCGGGTTGGCCATCATCTGCTTGAATACCTTTTTCTTCTTACCCGTTTGGATATAGAGTTTACCATTAAGCACCTCCGCCACTCCGAACGGACGCACACGGGGTTGATCGCCATCCACTGTGGCAATATAAAATATACCACACTCGTGAAGATAGTCGCGAACCTCTTGTACAGCACTATTCGTCTGTGCATTTACTACCATTGCCGTCATAAGCATGAAAAATAAAACCAGTTTTTTCATCATTGTATTTTCCATTATTATTATTATTAAAAGTCATCCATGACTTTTGATTGATGGTTCCTGCCATTTTTATAGTCCATAAACTCCGCATGGGCAGACCAATTATAAGGATAATTATGCATGGATTCGTCCATCATCAGATAACAATAGATTGTCCCAAGTCCTGTATCGACATGAAATTCATCTCTATTTGACTTGTCCTTGCCGTCAGTGATGTTATCTTCACCGTATTTCGCAGAAAGAATAGATCGAAGATTGTCCATTTCTTCTTCTGCCCTATCATCAGTCAAACCATCATAGTAAACCTTGGCTCCATATACGGTCTTCGTATCTGGGTCATAGTAAACAGCGATATTCCCCTTCTCGCCTGCGAAGGTGCCGATGAAGCTTCGTGTTCCAACAGGAAGCAACTTACTTATTTTTGAGTTCAATCTGAAACCCTTAGCGATAAGTTTCTTTTGAAATTGTTCAATACTGCCGGTCAACGGAATGCCAGCAAATTTCATATGCTCTGTTTGTGCAAAAAGGACTAATGAAAACAGAGACATCAATAACAATAGAAATGCTTTTTTCATCTTCATACCCCCTTGAATATTTCGTTCATTTCCTTCCGCTTCTTTTCTGCATGTGGACAGTCTGGAGCGATATGGCCGATGGGAACGATAGCCACGGCTTCGTAACCCTCTACGGGGAACAGACGCTTCACGGCTTCGACATTATAATTACATACCCAGCAGGAGCCGAGTCCGCGATCAGCGGCAGCGAGGCAGAGGTGCTCCACGGCAATGCCGAGGTCGATGTCACCATGGGGCTTGCCGTCATCCGGACGCACCCAGCAGCCGTTCACATCCTTAAAGCACAGCACATACAGCGGTGCCGACTTGAACCAGTCGCGGTTGTAGCACCGTCGGATCTTCTCTTTCGCATCGTCAGAGGTGAGAAGAAGAAACTTCCACGGCTGGCGGTTGCAGGCCGACGGTGCCAATCGCACACAATCCATGATATATTCTATATCCTCCTTACTGACCGGCTCGTCCATGTACTTACGCACGGAGAAGCGTTTCGTTGCTAATTCCTTGAATGCCATAAGCTGATGAATTATTTATTTCAGCCTCAAAGGTACAACTTTCTATCGACAAGTACGACAATTTGATTGAGAATAATTCTTAATCCTCATAATGATGTTTTTTGGCCCAAGGGGGATTGTCCGTGGCGGGCAGATGCCGCTGCCTAACCAAAGACAGTAACACATCTATAGAAAAAGAAGGGTATATCCCTTATTCCCTTCAGGCATGACCTGAAG
>NZ_JAMXSP010000072.1:0-2081 GCF_025457485.1 Hallella absiana | reverse complement strand
GTATCCATCCATTTTAGGCCGCCTTTTCTATAAGCTGTAAATTTTCGACCTTTGCCGAAAATTTACAGCTTTATGTTTAATCTCAACGAGAATAACCAGTTTTTCCTCTCCAATTCCCCAACTGATATGAGAGTTGGGGTCAACGCAATGTGCGGCAAGGTCCGACAAGCTGGGCATGAACCTACAAATGGAAGGGTCTACGTCTTTGTAGGGAAGACACGCAAAGTTATGAAGCTCCTTCATTGGGAACGAGGAGGTTACGTAATGTATTATAAGCGTCTTGAGACGGGCAGGCTTTCTCCCCGACTGTTCCCGTCATGCCAGCAAGTCGGATTCCGACAAATTCGATGGGATGAGTTGGTTCTTTTCATAGAGGGAATCTCTCCAGGTGCCAGACGAAGGAAGCGCTTTCAAGTCGGCGAAAACAGTGGTGAAGATAATATAAAAAAGAAGGAAAAAGGTGCCTCAAAAGTTTGGCTAACTCGCTAAAATTGTGTACCTTTATAGCATGAAAAAGCAACCGACATACGAGGATCTCCTACAGGAAAACAAGAAGCTGCGAACCGAAAACAGCCGCAAAGACGAGCGTATAGCTTATCTTGAGCGTATGCTTTTTGGTTCCAAAAGTGACAAGGCTCCGAAAGTTGATTCTTCCGACGGGCCGACGTTGTTCGATGACTTTTTCAAGAAAGCTTGTGACGAGAAAGATAAGGCTATAGAGAAGGCCAAGGAACAGATTGAAAAGGAAGCCCAGACCCGTCGCAGTCGCAAGCCGGCCAAAACCCAAAGACCGTCAGAATACAGATACGCCGGCCTTGAGGAGCGGTGGCATACGGAAATGCCAAAGGACGTCAATCCTGATGATTATGACGTAATCGGCAAGGATGTCACCCGCACGCTGCACCGCGATCCCGCAAAGTTTTGGGTGGAATGCACCGAGCGCCCGATCCTTCGCCGCAAAACGGACAAGAATGCGGCCCACCCGAAGATAGTCCAGGCTTCCGCCCCTGTTTCCGTCATAGGCGGCAATCACGTCGGAGCGGATGTCCTTGCCCAGATCATCATAGACAAGTACGAGCACCATCTGCCGGAATACCGCCAAGTCAAGATGCTCAAGGAAATGGGTGTCGCACTCCCTGTGTCAACCGTCAACAATTGGGTTCATGCAGTGGCCGATAAACTTTATCCTTTGTACGAGAGCTTAGGGGAAGACATCAGAAATAGCGACTATCTCCAAATAGACGAGGTGCCGTGGAGGATAGCTGACGGGAAAGGCAAATGCAGACATGGCTATGCATGGCAGTTCAGGGATGCCCGCCCGGATTCCCACGGTCTTTATTTCTACTACTTGAAAGGCTCCCGGGGAGGAGAGATACCAAGGGCCCAGCTAAAGGACTATCGAGGAGCCATACAGACAGACGGCTACAAAGTCTATGATTATTTTGAGAAACAGGATGGCGTAACCCTGTTGGGGTGCATGGCCCACATTCGTCGCAAGTTCGTAGAGGCCGAACGGGCGTGCCCCGGTGTGGCATCAAAAGCCATTGAATACATTGAACTGCTCTATACTCAGGAGGAAAATCTTAGGGAGCGCAAGGCCCCGTACGAAGAAGTGGCAAAAGCCCGCAAGGAGAAGGGCTTGCCAATCATGGATGCTATGGAGGCTTGGATGAAAGCCGCCAGCACGACTACCACACCATCAGACCTGTTGGGGAAAGCCCTGGACTATGCTTACAAACTCTGGCCCAGGATGAGAAACTATGCCCTTGACGGAAGGTACCACTTAGACAACAATGATGTAGAGCGCGGACAACGTCCTTCTGTCATGGGCAGAAAGAACTATCTCTTCAGCCATGATGACAAGGGGGCTGAGGACAATGCCGTATTCTACTCGCTGCTTGAATCCTGCGATGTCGTGCAGTTGAACCCTCTTGACTGGCTCACCGATGTCCTTGGCAGGCTAAGAGACAATATGGATGAAGATGAGATCATACAACTTCTGCCATACCAATACAAAAAATCCCGGGAATAACCTCGGGATTTTTTGTTTGATTACAGGACGGCCTAAATTGAATGGTTAC
>NZ_JAMXSP010000071.1:1753-2207 GCF_025457485.1 Hallella absiana | reverse complement strand
GTGCTCCACGTGTGGAGTTTTGTAGGTACCATACGAATAAGGACCGGCTAATTCCGTGCCAGCAGCCGCGGTAATACGGAAGGTCCGGGCGTTATCCGGATTTATTGGGTTTAAAGGGAGCGTAGGCCGTGGATTAAGTGTGTTGTGAAATGTAGGCGCTCAACGTCTGACTTGCAGCGCATACTGGTCCACTTGAGTGCGCGCAACGCGGGCGGAATTTGTCGTGTAGCGGTGAAATGCTTAGATATGACGAAGAACCCCGATTGCGAAGGCAGCTCGCGGGAGCGCAACTGACGCTGAAGCTCGAAAGTGCGGGTATCGAACAGGATTAGATACCCTGGTAGTCCGCACGGTAAACGATGGATGCCCGCTTTTCGGTCATATACTGGCTTTTCGCCCGTAGGTAGCAAATGGCACGCCTGATGGTCCCATAGATTAGGACAAGCTATGGGCG
>NZ_JAMXSP010000071.1:683-1743 GCF_025457485.1 Hallella absiana | reverse complement strand
AATTCGATGATACGCGAGGAACCTTACCCGGGCTTGAATTGCAGATGAAGGATCCAGAGATGGTGACGCCCCTCGGGGCATCTGTGAAGGTGCTGCATGGTTGTCGTCAGCTCGTGCCGTGAGGTGTCGGCTCAAGTGCCATAACGAGCGCAACCCCTCTCTTCAGTTGCCATCAGGCTATGCTGGGCACTCTGGAGACACTGCCACCGCAAGGTGTGAGGAAGGTGGGGATGACGTCAAATCAGCACGGCCCTTACGTCCGGGGCTACACACGTGTTACAATGGGGGGTACAGAAAGCCGGCTGCCCGCAAGGTCAGTCCAATCAAGAAAGCCCTCCTCAGTTCGGACTGGGGTCTGCAACCCGACCCCACGAAGCTGGATTCGCTAGTAATCGCGCATCAGCCATGGCGCGGTGAATACGTTCCCGGGCCTTGTACACACCGCCCGTCAAGCCATGAAAGCCGGGGGTGCCTGAAGTCCGTGACCGCAAGGATCGGCCTAGGGCAAAACTGGTAATTGGGGCTAAGTCGTAACAAGGTAGCCGTACCGGAAGGTGCGGCTGGAACACCTCCTTTCTGGAGGGACGCAAGGTAGGGCAAGATAATTGCTCAAGAGACAGTCAACCTGAAGGTGACGCCTCTACCGGCTTTTTGTACGCTGCTGTCTGTTTCCTCTCGGGGGATTAGCTCAGTTGGCTAGAGCGCTTGCATGGCATGCAAGAGGTCATCGGTTCGACTCCGATATTCTCCACAACGTAATGTTGATGCTGATGTATGATTTATAATTTCTACATTATACATTATACATTACCCCGATCTTTGACATATTGACACAAGCTAAAACTGTAAAGTAGCAAAGTTCAAGACTTAACGAGGCTTACGTAGTAATATGTATGCTGAGACAATACAATACAGCTGAAAGTATGAGCAACGTCCATGTTTCTTTTCAGAGATATGGACAGCGAAAGAAGTAGGAAAGGGCGCATGGTGGATGCCTTGGCTCATCCATTTTCGGCCATCTCCGCAGTGGAAGTCCAACTGACAGAGAACTCGTTAATAG
>NZ_JAMXSP010000071.1:0-673 GCF_025457485.1 Hallella absiana | reverse complement strand
ATCATAGTCCTATAGCTCAGTTGGTTAGAGCGCCACACTGATAATGTGGAGGTCGGCAGTTCAAGTCTGCCTGGGACTACTTCAACATTCACCCCTCATCATTCACGGGGGATTAGCTCAGCTGGCTAGAGCACCTGCTTTGCAAGCAGGGGGTCAACGGTTCGAATCCGTTATTCTCCACAACGTAATGCTGATGCTGATGTATGATTTATAATTTCTACATTATACATTATTCATTACTCCGATCTTTGACATATTGACACAAGCTAAAACTGTAAAGTAGCAAAGTTCAAGACTTAACGAGGCGTACATAGAAATATGTATGCTGAGACAATACAATACAGCTGAAAGTATGAGCAACGTCCATGTTTCTTTTTAGGGATATGGACAGCGAAAGAAGTAGGAAAGGGCGCATGGCGGATGCCTTGGCTCATCCAGGCTATGAAGGACGTGATAAGCTGCGAAAAGCTCCGGGCAGGTGCAAATAACCTTTGATCCGGAGATTTCCGAATGGGACAACCCGGCCGTCTGAAGGACGGTCATCCACGCTTGTCGTGGAAGCCAACGCGGGGAACTGAAACATCTTAGTACCCGCAGGAAGAGAAAATAAATGAATGATTCCCCTAGTAGTGGCGAGCGAACGGGGAAGAGCCCAAACCGGTGGCGTGGCAAC
>NZ_JAMXSP010000070.1:0-2308 GCF_025457485.1 Hallella absiana | reverse complement strand
GTGGGGTAAGGGGATTTTATGCCTCCTTGTGGCGATTTTCACCTCTTTGAGCCTCTTTTTCTGCGTAGCCTCTTTTTCTTTCAGTTCTATTTCATTTTTTGAGGGTGGTTGCGGATTTGAGGGTGATTATACTAATCTAACAAATAATATATCTTTGTGAAGGTAAGAAAGTAAAAAAGAGAATATACAAGCATTATGTCCAAACGCGAATACATCACTTCCAACCGCAAGTGGTTGGAGGATAAAGCCAAGGAGGAGGGTGTGAAAGCCCTTCCCAAAGGCATCTATTATAAAGTGTTGAAGGAGGGAGACGCTCATGGTGCACAGCCTCAAAGACGGAGCATCGTCACCGTCCACTACACCGGCTGGACCATCGACGGCAAGAAGTTCGACAGCAGTCGGGGCGGCACGCCGATAGCCATGCGACTGAGCGACCTGATAGACGGCTGGATCATTGCCTTGCAGCAGATGCACGTCGGCGATGAGTGGGAGCTCTACATCCCGGCAGAGATGGGCTACGGCAAGTTCTCACAGCCCGGCATCCCAGGCGGTTCCACGCTCATCTTCGATATTGAGCTGATAGGGGTGGCATAGCATAATAGGAGGTAGCCTATGAAATTCGCATTTCTATTCTTTCTTCTCCTGCCTATCGCCGGTCAGATTTATGTGGCGTGGCGCACGTGGCAGCTGCTGCCGGACATCATGCCCTTACGTATGGCTATCGTGGGACTGATGGCATTGGCTTTTGTGACCTTCTTCGTCGCCATGTCGGGGGTTATCGACCGTTGGCCGATGTCCTTGGCGACCCTCACTTACGAGGTGGGGACATCGTGGCTGATGATCCTGCTCTATCTCTTTCTTGTCTTCGTCTGTCTCGACGTGCTGCAGCTCTGCCGTGTAGTTCCTTCTGCAGCTCTGCATGGTAACGGATGGCTGTCAGGAGGTATAGCCGTGGCACTGACCGTTTTGTTCACCCTCGCTTACTTCCATTACAACGACAAGAAGCGGGTGGAGATGGAGGTGACGACGAAGAAGGATTTGAAGAAAGACGTGAAGCTCGTCCTTGTCAGCGACCTCCATTTGGGCTATCACAACACGCGTGCCGACCTTCACCGTTGGCTCACGTTGCTGAAGGCTGAGCATCCCGATGCGATCCTCATTGGCGGCGACCTCATCGACGGCAGTTACCGACCGGTAGCACAAGAGCACATGGCTGAGGAGTTCCGCAACTTGGACATTCCCGTCATCGCCTGCTTAGGCAATCACGACTACTATACGGGACTCAATGCTGACTTGCAGTTCTGCCGCGACGCCGGCATCATGGTACTGCGTGACAGGGCTATATTCTTGGATGGGATAGGCAATATCACTGTCATCGGCCGCGACGACCGCACCAACCGCCAGCGCAAGTCGCTCTCTGAGGCTATGCGAGGGGTCGACAAGTTCCGTTTTCTTATAGAGCTCGACCATCAGCCCTATCATTTGGAAGAGGCAGAAAACAATGGTGTGGATTTCGAATTTGCCGGACATACCCATCACGGGCAGGTGTGGCCCATCAGTTGGATAACGGATGCCATCTATGAGGATGCCTTCGGTCCGCTGCGAAAAGGAAATACCCAGTATTATGTAAGCTCCGGACTGGGTATCTGGGGTGCCAAGTTCCGCATCGGCACACAGTCGGAATACCTTGTGCTGACTATCAGACAACAGTAAACGTCAAGCGGCTTCTACCACCCATAAAACTTCCCGCCATCATCGCACATCTTCTCCCAGTCGGACTTACCGATATAAGTCCAACGAGAGAGTTACTTCTGGTTGTTCCTGTTTTCTCGGACTCAAAAGATGGGCAAAAGAAAGGTAAGGAGTTCAAAACCAGCAAGTTCTTCTGCAAGACCGACTTCAACATGGCTGTGATCGCCAAGGAGGAGAAGGACTATGCCCAATACCCCTTACCAAAGTTCTACAACTTCCCTTCCGTCGAGGCGCGTGAGCGCATCCTCTATGCCAACTTCCTGAAAGTAAACCAGGAGGTGAAGGATATGATTGCCGAGATACAGGAGTTTTATAAGAAGTGAGAATGACTGGAACTCATGAAAAACTGAGCTCCAGCCTTTGACATAAATATTCAAATAGAACCATTCTTTGTTATTATTTAACTGTTCGAATTAACAAGAGTATTTCTATATACCCTTAATTCCGCAACACTATTACAAATATAACTTTTTAAGTACCTGAGCAACAAAAAGTTGCCCAGGATTTTGCCATGTCGAAGAATTCACTTATCTTAGTGTTGCAAAAATAAACAAGC
>NZ_JAMXSP010000007.1:0-152520 GCF_025457485.1 Hallella absiana | reverse complement strand
GTGCAGGTGTAAAGACGGTGACGTCAAAGCCGAGCACTACTAATTGCCCGAGAGCTTCTTTCGAGGCAATGCTTTCAGATGTATTGGCAGCATTCTTTCGGAAACGTAAGAGTTCTGTATAATATAATAAAGAGTCAAGACGCTTCTTTATAGCTTAGAGCTTGTGGCGATAAGTCAACCCCATTTTGGGTGGCTATTGCGGTGGGGTCCCACCTCTTCCCATTCCGAACAGAGAAGTTAAGCCCACTTGCGCCGATGGTACTGCAATGCAATGCGGGAGAGTAGGAGGCCGCCCTCTTTCAACGAGAGTCCTTGAAGACAGAAATGTTTTCAAGGACTCTTTTTGTTGTACGTTTACATAAAGACAGCAATGTTTTTAAGGGCTCTTTTGTTGTACGTTATATAAAGACAGCAATGTTTTAAAGGGCTCTTTTTTTTGTTATAGCTCTATCCCTTTCTTTAGGAAGGGATAGAGTGGTTTTTTGGATGTTTTACGAAGCTTTTATACTTCCTTTTTTGCTATAAAAGCTTCTGCTCTTTCTAAGTCTTTGGGTGTGTCGATGCCGATTGTCTCTACATTTGTGATGCCAACTCTGATGCGGTATCCATTCTGAAGCCAACGCAGTTGCTCAAGGCTTTCTGCTTTTTCCAGTGATGACATTGGAAGTTTGGTGATTTCTTTAAGTATTTCACGGCGATAAGCATAGATCCCCAAGTGTTTGAGATAGGGGAAGTGTTCGAGCCATTCATTCTCTTCGATACCACGTACGAAGGGAATGACTGATCGTGAGAAGTAAAGTGCAAATCCCTGATTGTCTGTGACGATCTTTGGTGAGTTAATGTTCTTTACAGCCTCGGTCGATTCAAAGGGTTTTCCAAGTGTAGCAATCTGTGTTTGAGGATGCTTGAAGAGATCACAGAGCGTCTCTATCTGAGAAGGCTGTATGAATGGTTCATCGCCTTGTACATTGATGATGACATCAGCATCAGTCTGGATTTTCTCGGCTGCCTCTTCGATTCTGTCGGTACCACTCTTATGATCGGCTCTTGTCATGACTGCTTTTCCACCGAATGTAGTAACCTTATCGTAGATACGTTGGTCATCTGTGGCTACCCACACGTCGTTTATCACTTTTTTCACCTGCTCATAGACATGCTGAATGATCGGTTTTCCACCAAGAAGAGCTAATGGCTTTCCTGGGAAGCGCGTGGATGCATAACGTGCCGGAATGATTGCTATAAATTTCATGTTGACTGTTATTAATGGTTCTATCTCGTGCAAAGTTACGAAATCTTCCTCTGATTCTGCTTATTTATTTTTGTTAAATAGTAGTGTTTATCGTTTAATTTTTTGTTTACATGTTTTTGTTTTCGATTTTTCTTATTATCTTTGAGCGTAGAATTCATTTATTTGTTACGAAGTGAGAAATCGAATCATTGCAATAATACTTTCCTTAGCTTCTTTAACGAGCTATGCACAAAAGATTTCCTTAGGTTCGTGCACTATTGTGGAACAAGGTGTCAAAGGAACCTATAAGGGAGAGATGGCTTCCGGTAAGCCACAGGGCAAGGGCAGTGTCCTCTATGATAATGGCAATACTTACGAGGGTGAGTTTGTCAAAGGCAAGCGTAATGGTTATGGAGTTTATACCTTTGCTGACGGAGAGAAATACGAAGGTCAATGGTTGCTTAATCAGCAGCATGGTCAAGGCACTTATTATTTCAGTAACAACAATAAGTATGTAGGCTTGTGGTTTCGGGATTATCAGGAAGGGCACGGAGTGATGTATTACTTTAATGGTGACAAGTATGACGGTAACTGGTATCACGATATGCGCCAGGGTAAAGGTCGTTATACCTACGCCAACGGAGCCTATTACCAGGGTCAGTGGAAGGCGGACAAGAAGGACGGTAAAGGTTTCTTCGACTGGGGCGATGGTACCACTTATGATGGAGAGTGGGCTGATAACCAGCGCTGTGGTTACGGAGTCAACAAATATGGTGACGGTGATGTTTATCGTGGTCAGTGGAAAGATGATATCCAACAAGGACGAGGCATCTATAAATTCCAGAATGGTGACGAATATGAGGGAGACTATGACCAGGGCGAGCGTACGGGTGAAGGCATCTTCAAGTATGCTAATGGTGACCGCTATACGGGACATTTCGTAGAGGGCGACCGCGATGGTGACGGTACCTTTGTTTGGGCCAACGGTGATAAGTATGAAGGCTTATGGAAGAAAGACTTGCAGAACGGACATGGTAAGCTGACGAAGAAGAACGGCGATGTCTTTGAGGGCGAGTTCGTTAATGGCAAGATAGAGGGTGAAGTGATTATACATTATGCTGACGGAACCCGCTTTAAAGGCTATTACCACAACGGCATGCGCAATGGTAAGGCTATCGAGGAAACCAAGGACGGCAAGCGCTTTGAAGGTTCTTATGTCAACGATGTGCGTGACGGTAAGTTTGTGGAGAAAGACCGCAATGGGCAGATCACGGCTCATGGCTACTATGAAAATGGCCGGCGGTTTAACGAATAATATGATTGAAACCTAAATACATAAACTAAATATTATGGTGAAGAAATCCAAATCTACAGGTGATAGCAAAGTGCTGAACGTTGCCCCTGCTGCGCAGCCCCAGCACATTGGCATCGTGGCTCATGATCCTTATCTTGAACCCTTTGAGGATGCCATTCGTGGTCGGCATGATCATGTGGGTTGGAAAATATCACAGTTGACGAATCAGGGCAAGGAGACATTGTCGGATTTTGCCAATGGTTATCAATACTATGGTCTTCACAGAATCCCTCGCGGGTGGGTCTTCCGTGAGTGGGCACCCAATGCTACGGATATCTATCTTGTCGGTGACTTCAATAATTGGACGGAGTCGGAGCAATATCGCTGCAAACGCATACCCAATACAGGTAACTGGGAACTGCGGCTTCCGGCGCGTGCCATGAAGCATGGTGATCTGTTCAAAATGCATGTGAAGTGGGACGGTGGCCAGGGTGAGCGCATTCCGGCTTGGGCAACACGAGTGGTTCAAGACGAAAAGACGAAGATCTTCTCCGCACAGGTGTGGGCTCCCAAAAAGGCTTATCAGTGGAAGGTAAAGTCTTTCCGCCCTTCAAAGGATCCGTTGCTGATCTACGAATGTCATATAGGTATGGCTCAGGATGCCGAGAAAGTTGGCACCTATACAGAGTTTAAAGACAACGTACTGCCGAGAATCGTGAAAGACGGCTACAACTGCATGCAGGTCATGGCCATCCAGGAGCATCCTTACTATGGTAGTTTTGGCTATCACGTGAGTTCGTTCTTTGCTCCGTCGAGCCGGTTTGGCACTCCTGAGGAACTGAAAGCCCTCATCGATGCCGCGCATGAGCAGGGCATTGCCGTCATTATGGATATCGTCCACTCTCATGCCGTGAAGAATGAGGTCGAGGGCTTGGGTAATCTTGCCGGTGATCCTAATCAATATTTCTATCCGGGTGACCGCCATGAGCATCCGGCCTGGGGTAGCTTGTGCTTT
The DNA here is from genome assembly GCF_025457485.1 of Hallella absiana. NCBI lineage: Bacteria > Pseudomonadati > Bacteroidota > Bacteroidia > Bacteroidales > Prevotellaceae > Hallella > Hallella absiana. The sequence goes on along the minus strand of NZ_JAMXSP010000007.1, from coordinate 148,983 downwards.
GACTATGGTAAGGATGATGTCATCCATTTCCTGCTGAGTAACTGCAAGTACTGGTTGGACGAATTTCATTTTGATGGATTCCGCTTTGATGGCGTCACTTCCATGCTGTACTATAGCCATGGGTTGGGAGAAGCTTTTACCAATTATGGTGATTACTTCAACGGTCACGAGGACGACAATGCGATTTGTTATCTGACGATGGCCAACAAACTCATCCATGAGGTGAACCCTTCTGCCGTGACAATTGCGGAAGAGGTGAGCGGTATGCCGGGACTGGCAGCCAAGTATGAGGATGGCGGTTATGGCTTTGATTACCGTCTGGCTATGAACATCCCCGATTACTGGATCAAGACAATCAAAGAGAAACGGGATGAGGACTGGAAGCCGAGCAGCATTTTCTGGGAGGTGAAGAACCGGCGAGCTGACGAAGAGACCATTTCGTATTGTGAGAGCCACGACCAGGCATTGGTTGGCGACAAGACTATCATTTTCCGCTTGATAGATGCTGATATGTATTGGCACTTTAAGCGTGGAGATGAAAACGAGATGGCACGCCGAGGTATTGCTCTGCACAAGATGATACGACTGGTGACGTTGGGAGCCATCAATGGCGGCTACCTCAACTTCATGGGCAACGAATTTGGTCATCCGGAATGGATCGACTTCCCGAGAGAAGGCAATGGATGGAGCTATAAATATGCCCGCCGTCAGTGGAATCTCGTGGATAATCCGGATTTGGATTACCATTATCTTGGGGATTTCGACCGCGAGATGTTGCGCGTGATCAAGAGTGAGCCACAATTCAACTTGACACCTGTTCAGGAAATTTGGCACAATGACGGCGATCAGATCCTGGCTTTTGAAAGAGGTAATCTGGTCTTTGTCTTTAACTTCTCGCCCACCCGGTCTTATACCGACTATGGGTTCCTGGTGAAGGAGGGTAGTTATCGCGTTGTGCTGAATACTGATGCGATGTGTTTCGGTGGTTATGGTTTTGCGGATGACAGTGTAGAGCATTTCACCAATCCTGATCCTTTGTACGCCAAAGACCATAAGGGATGGCTGAAACTCTATATCCCAGCTCGCTCAGCAGTGGTGCTTAGAAAAAGTGAATAACTTCATTGTTGTAGATAGATTCAATGATTAATAATCGCAAAAATGGCATCGTCACGATGAGAGTGACGTGTGCCATTTTCTTCGTATTTTTTACGTTCTTATATCTCTATGATTATCAGGCAGACATCATGTCTGTCATCCAGCATGTATTGTCTCAGGGCGCTACCCATTATAACAGGCTGATAGGTGCAGTGCTGATAACGGTTGTGCTGTGGTTGTTGCAGTTTACAATCTACAGTTTCATACGTTTGGAAAGGGTAGGGCACGCCCTGAGCTATTTCCCTTCACTGCTGTTGCTTGCCATTCTGACCGATGTGACGCGTGATGTGGATACAGAATCATACTTAGGCTGCTGGGCATGGCTATTCCCTTTGTTGATGATCGTTTATGCTGTCGTCATTTGGTTTTGTCGTCAGATGGAAAGCTTGGACAGCTCACCCTTTGTCACAGAGAGCAGTAGCCGGTTGCTATGGCAGAATCTGGCGATCATGGGCGCAATGATGCTGATGACGTGTAGTATCGGTTGCTCGGACGAGGTGTTCCATTATCGGATGAGAATGGAGAATGATTTGAGCAACAAAAGATATGAAGAAGCGCAGCAGGTAGGCATCAACGAGGAAAAGACGGATAGTAGCCTGACCTTTCTGCGAATATGGGCACTGGCAGGTACACACCAACTCGGTGAAAGACTCTTTGAATATCCTTTGGTCGGCGGTTCTGATGCGATGTTACCAAACGGCTCTTCCGTGAAGGTGATGATGGCTTCGACAAAGCCAGTATATAAGATGCTGGGCGTTTATTTCAAGCAGCAGATGCCCCCGAGACTCTATTTTGAGAAACTGCATCAGAAATGGTGGGCAACCAAAGAGTCCAATGATTGGCTGCTCTGTGCATATTTGCTTGACTGCGACGTTGATGCCTTTGCTCATAACATCACAAAATATTATCGTCTGGACAGCCATTTGCCCAAACATTATCGTGAGGCCTTGATCCTGTATACGCACCTTCGGGAACATCCATATCTTGTTTATCACGACGCTGTGATGGATGCCGACTATGAAGATTATCAGGATATGAGTAAGAAATACGCAAATCCTAAGGAGCGCTACTCAGAGTTAAAAGATACGTATGGGAAGACCTACTGGTTCTATTTCTTTACCCACAGGCGAGTTGCTAATAGAATAATGAGCGGTAGATAGTTACATATAGGTTACAAAAAAGGAATTTCTAACTCATATTGCACGAATTGTCCGTTAAAGCATTATAAAAAAGGGATTTTCGTTTGAGTGGTTTCTGATAAATTGTTATCTTTGCGTGACGAAAACATATAGAAACACATAGCATCATAATAATAGTAAATTCTAAAAAGAAAAGACAATATGGCAAAGATTCAGACAATTGGTATACTGACTTCCGGGGGTGACGCTCCCGGAATGAACGCAGCCATCCGTGCCGTCACTCGTGCCGGTATTTGCAATGGCTTCAAAGTGAAAGGTATCTTCCGTGGCTATGATGGCTTGATCAATGATGAAGTTCAGCCGTTTACAACGGAAAATGTGTCTGGCATCATTCGTGACGGTGGTACGATATTGCGTACTGCACGTTCTAAAGAGTTTATGACTCCGGAAGGACGTGAGAAAGCTTATCAGACCATCAAGAAGGAAGAGATTGATGCACTGGTAGTGATCGGTGGTAACGGTTCCTTGACAGGTGCGCGTGACTTTGCGCGTGAGTACGATCTCTGCTGCATCGGCTTGCCCGGAACAATAGATAACGACCTTTACGGTACGGATTCTACGATCGGATATGATACCACTTTAAATACGATCGTGGAGTGTGTTGACCGTATTCGCGATACCGCTCAGAGCCATGAGCGTATCTTCTTCGTGGAGGTGATGGGTCGTGACGCAGGCTTCTTGGCTCAGAATTCGGCTATTGCCAGTGGAGCAGAGGCTGCCATTATCCCAGAGGACTCTACCGATGTAGACCAGTTGGCTCAGTTCATGGAGCGTGGTATCAGAAAGTCAAAGCGCAGCTGTATCGTGATTGTGTCGGAAAGTCCGAAGTGCGGTGCGCTCTACTATGCAGACCGTGTGCGCAAGGAGTTCCCAGGCTATGACGTACGTGTTTCTATCCTTGGACATCTACAGCGTGGTGGCCGTCCTTCAGCTCATGATCGTATCTTGGCCAGCCGTACCGGTGTAGGTGCCGTTCAGGCTATCATGCAGGGACAACGTAATATCATGGTTGGTATTCGTAATAACGAGATAGTGTATGTTCCCTTGTCAGAAGCTATCCGCTCTGATAAGCCGTTTGATAGGGGACTCATTACTGTGCTCGACGAACTGAGCATCTAACTTACATGTAAATTACAACGGATGTTCACAAATACTCTTTTTTCATGTCATTAATGAGAATAATCACTCTAAAGTATGTTAAAGGAGTTTGTTGGGTATACACATTTTCCGTAAATTTGTAAGTGAATAAAGAGACTACTTTGAGAGTCTTAAGGAGAAGGTATAAATTAATATTAAATCATAAAGCGTATGTCACAGATAAACGGGCGTATCTCTCAGATTATTGGACCGGTCATCGACGTGTACTTTGACACGCAAGGTCAGGATCCTGAGAAGGTATTGCCAAAGATTTATGAGGCATTGAAGGTAAAACGACCCGATGGCCGTGATCTGATCATGGAAGTGCAGCAGCATATCGGTGAGGACACGGTACGTTGTGTGGCTATGGATAATACCGATGGCCTGCAGCGTGGTCTCGAAGTGATATCTACCGGCAGTCCTATCACAATGCCGGCCGGTGAGCAAATCAAAGGTCGAATGATGAATGTCATTGGTCAGCCTATCGACGGTATGAAGCCGCTCAATATGGAGGGTAGTTATCCTATTCACCGCGAAGCTCCAAAGTTTGAGGACCTCTCCACCCATAAGGAGATGCTTCCTACCGGTATCAAAGTTATCGACCTGCTTGAGCCTTATATGAAAGGTGGTAAGATCGGCTTGTTTGGTGGTGCCGGTGTCGGTAAGACGGTGCTGATCATGGAGTTGATCAACAACATTGCCAAAGGACATGACGGTTATTCTGTTTTTGCCGGTGTCGGTGAGCGTACGCGTGAGGGTAATGACCTGATCCGTGATATGCTCGACGCAGGCGTTATCCGCTATGGCGAGAAGTTTAAGAAAGCCATGGATGAAGGCAAATGGGATCTGAGTCTCGTTGACCCGGAAGAATTGAGCAAGAGTCAGGCCACCCTTGTCTATGGTCAGATGAACGAACCTCCTGGGGCACGTGCCTCTGTAGCACTCTCCGGTTTGACCGTAGCCGAGGAATTCCGTGACCATGGTGGCAAGAATGGCGCTCCCGCCGATATCATGTTCTTTATCGACAACATCTTCCGTTTCACGCAGGCCGGCTCAGAGGTTTCTGCTTTGTTGGGACGTATGCCTTCAGCTGTGGGTTACCAGCCGACGTTGGCATCGGAGATGGGTGCTATGCAGGAGCGTATTACCTCCACAAAGAATGGTTCCATCACTTCTGTGCAGGCTGTGTACGTACCTGCTGATGACCTTACCGACCCTGCTCCGGCTACGACCTTCTCTCACTTGGACGCTACGACGGTGCTTGACCGTAAGATCACGGCCTTGGGTATTTATCCTGCTGTGGATCCTTTGGCCAGTACATCACGTATTCTTGATCCGTTGATTGTCGGTAAAGAACATTATGAATGCGCTCAGCGCGTGAAGGAAACGCTTCAGCACTATAATGAGTTGCAGGATATCATTGCCATCTTGGGTATGGATGAGCTCTCTGATGAGGATCGCTTGGTTGTGAACCGTGCCCGTCGTGTGCAGAGATTCTTGTCACAGCCATTCGCCGTTGCCGAGCAGTTTACCAATGTACCAGGTGTGATGGTGAGCATCGAAGACACGATCAAAGGCTTTAACGCTATCCTCGACGGAGAGGTCGATGACCTGCCGGAGCAGGCCTTCATGAACGTCGGCACGATCGAAGACGCAATTGCCAAGGGTAAGAAACTGCTCGATGCCGCTAAGAAGGCTTAATGATACGTTGCTCTCATATTTAGAATATTAAAACTATTCCTATGTTGAGATTAAAGATAGTATCACCAGAGAAAGTCATCTACGACGGCGAGGTAGAGAGCGTGAAGGTGCCCGGGACACAGGGTGCTTTTGAGATACTCAATAATCACGCTCCCATTATCTCTTCGCTTGGAGATGGCAGAGTAGAGTTTACTGCTTCACAAGGTTCCCAAAGCATAGATGTGCATGGGGGCTTTGTAGAGGTGAAGAAAAACGAAGTGTGCCTTTGCGTGGAAGTGTGATATTCGTCAGCGTTCTGCTCTTTGTGATGCTGGGCGTGGCATGGGTGAAAGGCTATGACTTTGTGATGAAGCATGCACCCAAAGCGTTGCCGAGGTTCTATTTCCTTTTGGCATTGATGAGAGTGCTACTCGTCGCAACATTGACAGCATGTTACGTATTGCTGGTTTCACATAGCGTGGGCGAGTCGAAGTCGTTTGTCATCATGATACTCATCATGTATGCGGCGATGATGACGATCACACTGATGATCAGACATTAAAATGTTTGGACAATGAATAAGATTAAACATATAACTTGCATCGTCTTGTTGCTGTTGATGGCATTGCCTGTTTCGGTTTTTGCCTCTGATGGTAGCAAGCTGAATACATCACAGATTGTGGTAGGACATATCAAAGATTCCTATGAATGGCATGTCACTGATATTGGTAAGCAGCATGTCATTATCAATCTGCCTATCATTGTCAAGAGCTCTACGGGTTGGCATGTATTCAGTTCTTCCCTCTTTGCAGAGGAAGCAGATGCAAAAGGATATCGGCATGGTCCCTATAACTTGGCGATTGCCACTACAGGAGACCATACAGGTAAGATTGTGGAGTTGCGGGGCGGTCAGGAGATTGTACCCTTTGATATCAGTATTACCAAGACGGTGGCGGTACTCTTTATCGATGCGATCATCCTGCTCCTTTGTATCTTGATACCCGCAAGATGGTATCGTCATCACAAAGCGAGTGACCCGGCTCCGGGAGGCTTTACAGGATTTGTAGAGATGCTTGTAAGTTATGTTGAAGAAAACATCGTAAAGCCTGGAGTAGGTGAGGGTTACGAGAAATATTCTCCTTACTTGATGACATGTTTCTTCTTTATTCTTACTTGTAATCTTATGGGAGTCGTTCCGTTCCCTCCAGGTGGAGGAAATGTGACAGGCAACATTGCAGTGACTTTCTTCCTGGCTCTGTGTACGTTTATCATTACACAGTTTAGCGGAACGAAGCATTACTGGAAAGACATTTTTTGGCCAGACGTGCCAAAGGCGCTGAAGGTATTCCCTTTGATTCCCTTAATTGAGTTCGTCGGAATCTTCACGAAACCTTTTGCATTGATGATCCGACTTTTCGCCAATATGATGGCCGGACATGCTATTGCTCTGTCGCTTACTTGTATCATCTTCGTTGTTGCAGCCATCGGTGGTGCGACATTCTACGGAATGACAGCATTGAGCGTCTTGATGAGCATCTTCATGATGTGCTTGGAGTTGTTGGTTTGCTTCATTCAGGCAATGGTCTTTACTATGTTGAGTTCCATTTTCATAGGTTTGGCCCGCGTGAAGTCAGAGGAATAACTTGAGTAGAGTTAGTTAGAAGAATATAAAATAAAAAATAAACACATTAAACTTTAAAGCTATGATTTCAACATTATTATTGGCAGCCGCCGCAGATGGCGTTGCAAAGTTAGGTGCCGGTGTCGGCGCAGGTCTCGCAGCTATTGGTGCAGGTATCGGTATTGGTCGCATTGGTGGCCAGGCTATGGATGCTATGGCTCGCCAGCCTGAGGTGATGAATAAGATTTTCACCAATATGATTGTAGCTGCCGCCCTTATCGAGGGTGTTGCTCTGTTCGCTGTGGTGGTAGCATTCCTTTGCATCTAATCAATCAAGATAATCATTACTGCGTATGGATTTGTTAATGCCAAGCACGGGTCTTCTGTTTTGGATGACCATCGTCTTCTTAGTCGTGCTGGCCGTATTGTGGAAATGGGGCTTCCCCGCCATCACCAAGATGGTGAAGGAGCGAAAGGACTACATCGACGACAGTCTGAGAAAGGCGCATGAGGCCAATGAGAAGCTCGCTCACATCCAACAAGAAGGAGAATCCATTCTGCAGGAAGCACGTGAGAAGCAGGCCTCCATATTGAAGGAGGCCACTGCTACTCGCGAGGCCATAGTGGCAAAGGCTCAGACACAGGCAAAAGATGAAGGAGCACGACTTCTCACCGATGCGAAGGCAGAAATTGAGAATGAAAAGCGCCAGGCTATTGGTGAGATTCGCTCGCAGGTAGCTGAGTTGTCTGTGAAAATCGCAGAGAAGATCTTGCGGGAAAAGCTTTCTGCCGACGACAAGCAGATGGATTTGATTGATAAACTGCTGGATGAGGTGTCGAAAGACGAAGTAAAGAGTGATGTTCATTAATTGATTGTAAGCGTATGGATATAGGAGTAATCTCAGTAAGATATGCCCGCGCACTGCTCGACAGTGCGGTGGCAATGAAACTGGATGAAGATGTTTATCAGGAGATGCAGGTACTTTGCAAAAGTTTTCTGGATGTCCCTGATTTTCGATTCACCATCGATAATCCTATGCTTGCAAAGGATAAGAAACTGCAGCTGATCATTACGGCCTGCGGTGGAAAAGTCACTGAGCTGACACAGCGTTTCTTCCAGATCGTTCTTCGGGAAGATCGTGAAAGTGTCTTGCAGTTCATGGCTAATTCCTATATCTCCCTTTACCGACGGATGAAGCATGTCACCCAGGGAAAATTGATCACTGCCGTTGCTGTCTCTCCTGAGACGGAACAAAAGATGAAACGTATGGTAGAGAGCAAGACGCATGGCAGTGTGGAGTTCAATACCGAGGTGGATCCAAATATTATAGGTGGGTTTATCCTTGAATATGATACTTATAGAATGGATGCCAGTGTGAAGACTAAACTTCATCAAGTGCTGGCAACCTTGAGAAAATAAAGAATTGAAAGAATGTCAGACAAAATAAAACCAAGTGAAGTGTCGGAAGTCCTCGAAAAGGAACTTCAGGGCATCAACGCTGAAAACCAGTTCGACGAGGTGGGTACAGTGCTCACCGTTGCCGATGGTGTGGCGCGTGTCTACGGTTTGCGCAACGTCGAGGCATCCGAGCTGCTCCAATTTGAGAATGGTACGATGGCCATTGTCATGAACTTGGAGGAAGACAATGTGGGTTGTGTGCTTCTCGGTCCTACCGCAGGTATTAAGGAGGGTGAGAAAGTAAAGCGCACGCATCATATTGCTTCTATCCGTGTCAATGACAATTTCTTAGGTCGTGTCGTAGATCCATTGGGCAGGCCTATTGACGGAAAAGGTGACATCGACTTGACGGGATCTTTCGAGATGCCTTTGGATCGTAAGGCACCGGGTGTTATCTATCGTCAACCAGTGAAGGAACCGCTCCAAACTGGATTGAAGGCTGTGGACTCGATGATCCCTATCGGTCGTGGACAGCGTGAGTTGATCATCGGTGACCGCCAGACAGGAAAGACGGCTATTGCTGTTGATACCATCATCAATCAGAAGAGCAACTATGAGGCTGGAAAGCCCGTTTATTGCATCTATGTAGCTATCGGTCAGAAGGCCAGTACTGTTGCAGCTCTTGTTCAGACCTTGCGTGATCACGGTGCACTTCCTTATACCATCGTGGTAAGTGCTACAGCAGCCGACCCTGCTGCCATGCAGTATTACGCTCCGTTTGCTGGTGCTGCCATTGGTGAATATTTCCGTGACAGAGGCATGGATGCCCTTGTCGTCTATGATGACTTGTCTAAGCAGGCTGTAGCCTATCGTGAAGTCTCTTTGATTTTGCGACGCCCATCCGGTCGTGAGGCTTATCCTGGTGATGTGTTCTATCTCCACTCCCGTCTGCTTGAGCGTGCCGCGCGTATCAATGACCAGCAGGAAGTGGCAGAGCAAATGAACGATCTGCCGGAGTGCATGAAGGGACATGTCAAAGGTGGTGGATCACTGACCGCTCTGCCTATCATTGAGACTCAGGCTGGCGATGTGAGTGCATATATTCCTACGAATGTTATCTCCATTACTGATGGTCAGATCTATTTGGAGACTGACCTCTTCAACCAGGGCTTCCGCCCTGCCATCAATGTCGGTATCTCTGTGAGCCGTGTCGGTGGTAGTGCACAGATCAAGAGTATGAAGAAGGTAGCCGGTACCCTTAAGATTGATATGGCACAGTATCGTGAGCTCGAGGCTTTCTCGAAGTTCTCCAGCGATATGGATCCGGTAACAGCCATGACCATTGACCGCGGTCGTAAGAACAACCAGTTGCTTATCCAACCTCAGTACAGTCCTATGCCCGTTGGTGAGCAGGTGGCTATCATCTACTGCGGTGTCCATGGTTTGATGCATGATGTGCCCGTCAACCAGGTGCGTGCTTGCCAGGATCAGTTCCTTGAGCAGATGCGTACACAGCACAGTGACATCCTTGACACTTTGGCTGCTGGTAAGCTTACCGAAGAGTGCACAAATACCATCGAATCGGTAATGGCTAATGTCGTTGGTCAATTCAAAAAGTAGAGGAGGTAGTCTATGCCATCGTTAAAAGAGATCAAAACACGTATCGCTTCAGTGCAAAGCACCCGCAAGATTACGAGTGCTATGAAAATGGTGGCCTCTTCTAAGTTGCATCACGCTCAAACGGCTATTCAGAATATGCTCCCTTATGAGAATATGTTGGAGCATATTCTAAAGTCTTTCTTAGTTTCCATGCACGATGTTCAGACTCCTTATGACGAGGACAATCGCGCGATCAAACGTGTGGCTCTTATCGTGTTTTCTTCCAACAGTTCTCTGTGTGGAGGTTATAATGCGAATGTCATCAGGATGATGCAGAATGCTGTTGACGATTATAAGAAGAAGGGCGTGGAAGATATCCTCGTGTATCCTATCGGACGCAAGGTCATGGAAAAGGCCACAAAGCTGGGTTATCATGTGGCTGGTGACTTCGTGGAATTGGCGGATAAGCCTTCGGCAGCTCCTTGTGCAGCAATTGCGAAAGAGTTGGCGGACAAGTTCGCCAAACATGAAGTCGACAAAGTGGAGATGATCTATCACCACTTCAAGAGTGCCGGCACACAGATTCTGACGCGGAGTATCTTCTTGCCTATAGATTTGTCAACAGAAAGAATTGGTGCAGGCAATGATCGTGATTTGTCTTCCAATGAGGTAACGGCTAAGGCTCAGGCCTATCTGCGTAAGCATGGACAGTCTGAGGATCGGCAAGGTGAAGAGGTGAAGCCGCTGAATGATGACTTCATTGTGGAGCCGGACGTGGAGTCTGTACTTTCGGTTCTGATTCCGAAACAGTTGAATCTGATGGTCTACACGGCACTTCTTGACAGTAATGCCTCTGAGCATGCCGCTCGTATGGTCGCTATGCAGACAGCCACGGACAACGCTGATGAGATCTTGAAAGAGTTGAAACTGCAGTACAACAAGAGTCGTCAGGCTGCAATCACAAGTGAGATGCTTGACATTGTTGGTGGTAGCGTGAACAACTAACAGAGACAAGCAAAATACTAAAAGATAAGGCCTGTGCACCGGATGACGGTGGCACAGGCCTTATCTATTTGGAACGCTTCAAAGGTGTGCCTTATGAAATGCATTTTATTTAGAATCGTTGCAATAACGTGTCTTACCGTTTGATGAATGTGAGTTCTTTGGGCATCTTTTGCCACTTACGGTTTCTTGCAATTTTGATTGTACTCCCTTCGCCTTGACGAAGGACAAAGGTGGAGTCATTGACTTTCGTGAGTGTGGCTTTTAGGTCCTCGCTTCCATAGTCGTTGATGATCTCTATTTCCGCAAAATGATCGTTCTTGATGGTAGCGGAGGTGAACAGCCATTTCCTCCCATCCTGGCAGTCACCGAAGTAACCGGCCATCTCGCCATATACTTCCTGCCTTGGAACGATGACGTTCTGATGGTAGAAGTCGATTTGTAGAAAGACGTTATACTCCTTATTATATAGGTAACCTTTGAAAGAGGTCGTGTCTGCATTCTCTTGTGCCTGAGCCATCAGGGGCAAGCAGAAGAGGAAGACGAGCATTACGAACAGTATTTTTCTCATAATATATGCTAATTTATCGTGGCAAAGTTAGGTTATTATTTCGATTGCACCAAATATTTTATAAAATAGTAGCTATTTATATTTGCTTATTGCTACTTTTTATATTACCTTTGCAACTATAGAAGCACATTATAGTAATATGACAGAGGGCAAGTTGTTCCCAGACTATATTTTCGAATCTAGTTGGGAGGTATGTAATAAGGTCGGTGGCATATACACAGTGTTGTCCACAAGGGCCAAGACGCTGCAGACAAAGATGCACGACCATATCATTTTTATTGGTCCTGATTGTTGGGGTAAGCAGAGAAGTCCTTATTTCCAAGAGGATGCCTCCTTGTTTACCGATTGGAAAGTTCAGGCTAAAAAGGAGGGTCTGGTCTTGAAGATTGGGCGATGGTCAGTGCCTGGTAATCCAATAGCGATTCTTGTAGATTTCACACAATACTTTGCCCAGAAGAACGAACTGTATACACAGTTGTGGGAGGACTTCCAGGTAGACAGCTTGCATGCTTATGGCGACTATGACGAAGCGTCCATGTTCTCGTATGGTGCCGCAAAAGTAGTGGAAAGTTTCTATCACTTTTATTTGGGCAGCAAATATAAAGTCATTTATCATGGTAATGAGTGGATGACAGGTTTGGGCTTGCTTTATATCCGCAAGTATCTTCCAGAAGTGGCTACGTTGTTCACGACTCATGCTACAAGCATCGGACGTAGCATCGCCGGCAACAATAAGCCGCTCTACGACTATCTCTTTGCCTACAATGGTGATCAGATGGCTGGCGAGCTGAACATGCAGAGCAAGCATTCTATTGAGAAGCAGACCGCTCTTCATGTCGATTGTTTCACCACGGTGAGTGACATCACTGCGAGAGAGTGCAAGGAACTGTTGGATAAGCCTGTAGACGTAGTGTTGCCCAATGGCTTTGAGAATGATTTCGTGCCACGAGGGGAGGAGTTCGCGCGAAAGAGAAAAATTGCGCGCAAGCGTGTCTTTGCCATTGCCAATGCTTTGCTTGGTCAGGATTTTGATGATGATACGCTGATCGTTTCCACCAGTGGCCGCTATGAGTTTCGCAACAAAGGGGTGGATGTCTATATTGAGGCAATGAATCGCTTGTTGCGCGATGACCGGTTAAAGCGTCCTGTGCTTGCCTTCATCGAAGTGCCCGGTTGGGTAGGGGAGCCACGTAAGGATCTGCAAGAGCGCTTGGCCAGTGGAAAACATTTCGACACACCGTTGGAAGTGCCGCAGATCACGCATTGGCTGCATAACATGAGCCACGACCAAGTCTTAGGCATGCTCAAATATCTCGATATGCAGAATAGGAAAGAGGATCGTGTGAAGCTCATCTTCCTTCCATGCTATCTCACAGGAGATGACGGTATTGTCAACTTGAGCTATTATGATGTGGTCTTGGGCAATGATCTTTGCATTTATCCATCCTATTATGAGCCTTGGGGCTATACACCTTTGGAGGCTATCGCTTTCCATGTGCCGTGTATCACCACAGATCTTTCTGGTTTTGGATTATGGGTGAACAAAGAGCTTGGACACCCAGGGGAGATCGGGGATGGCGTGAAGGTCATCCATCGTACGGACTATAATTATTCCGAGGTGGCCGACAATATCAAGGACACGGTCGCAGCGTTCTCCGCCTTCAGTCCTGAAGAGGTGAAGAAGAGCCGGATGAGTGCGGAGCGTCTTTCCCGCAAGGCGCTTTGGAGCAATTTCATCAAGTACTACGAGGAAGCATATGACATTGCCTTAAAAAAGGCAGAAGGGCGAAAAGATGTTAATGAAGCCGAAAGCAAATGAATGCTGAGGCCAAAGTATAAGGATAATTTTAAGAATAAGACTAAAATTGTAGCGTTATGAAAATCAAGGCAGACTATGCTAATGCTCCCCAATGGAAGGAGCTCAACATTAAGTCACGCTTGCCTGAGCAGTTGAAATGCTTGGATGAGTTAGCTCACAATATGTGGTGGGCATGGAACTATGAGGCGCGTCGTCTTTTTAAGCGACTTGACCGTGACCTTTTCGAGAAAGTAAATCACAACCCAGTACTGCTCTTGGAGCACTTGAGCTATGACCGTAAGATGGCCATCGTCAAGGATCGTGCTCTGATGGACAATGTCAAGGATGTCTACAAGAAATTCCGTGAGTACATCGATGTCAAACCGGATAAGAAGCGTCCCTCTGTGGCCTACTTCTCTATGGAGTATGGCTTGAATCAGGTGCTGAAGATCTATTCCGGTGGTCTGGGCATGCTGGCCGGTGACTACTTGAAGGAGGCTTCCGACTCCAACGTCGACATGTGTGCTGTTGGCTTCCTCTATCGTTATGGCTATTTCACACAGTCCCTGTCAATGGACGGACAGCAGATTGCCAAGTACGATGCCCAGAACTTCAACTCACTGCCTATTGAGCGTGAGCTGGATGAGAATGGCAATCAGGTGGTTGTTGATGTTCCCTATCGCAACTATCAGGTACATGCACTGGTATGGCGTGTCAACGTCGGTCGTATCAAGCTTTACCTGCTCGACACTGACAACGACATGAACTCAGAGTTTGATAAGCCCATCACCCACTCCCTCTATGGTGGCGACTGGGAGAATCGTCTGAAGCAAGAGATTCTCTTGGGTATTGGCGGTATTCTGACGCTGAAGAAACTTGGCATCAAGAAGCAGATCTACCATTGCAATGAAGGACATGCTGCTCTCTGCAATCTCCAGCGTTTGGTCGACTATGTAGATAGTGGCTTGACATTCAACCAAGCTATGGAGCTTGTCCGTGCTTCTTCTCTGTATACTGTCCACACCCCGGTTCCTGCCGGACATGACTATTTCGATGAGGCTCTCTTCGGCAAGTACATGGGTGACTATCCTGCACGCCTGGGTATCTCTTGGGATGAATTCATCGGTATGGGTCGTCAGAATCCGGATGATCACAACGAGCGCTTCTGCATGAGTATCTTTGCTTGCAACACCTGTCAGGAAGTAAATGGTGTGAGCAAGCTCCACGGTTGGGTCAGCCAGAAGATGTTCGCACCGATCTGGGCTGGTTACTATCCGGAGGAGAATCACGTTGGCTACGTTACCAACGGTGTGCACTTCCCCACATGGACTGCAACAGAGTGGCGCGAGGTTTATGACAAATACTTCGATCCGACCTTTATGAGCGATCAGAGTAATGAGCAGATCTGGCATGCCATCTATAACGTGCCTGATGAAGAGATCTGGAACACTCGCCTGGCTCTGAAGAACAAGCTTGTCAACTATATCCGTGAGAAGTTTACTCAGACATGGCTTCGCAATCAGGGTGATCCTGCTCGTGTGGTGTCTCTCCTTGAGCGCATCAACCCGAATGCTTTGATGATTGGCTTCTGCCGTCGTTTTGCTACTTACAAGCGTGCTCACCTACTCTTCACCGATCTGGATCGTCTCAACAAGATCGTCAACAATCCAGAGCGTCCAGTCCTGTTCTTCTTCTCTGGCAAGGCTCATCCTGCTGATGGTGCAGGTCAAGGCTTGATCAAGAAGATCTACGAGATCAGCCAGCGTCCTGAGTTCCTCGGTAAGATCATCTTCCTTGAGGACTACGACATGCGTCTTGCCCGCCGCTTGGTTTCCGGCGTAGATATCTGGATGAACACGCCGACACGTCCATTGGAGGCTTCCGGCACATCTGGCGAGAAGGCTGAGATGAATGGTGTTGTCAACCTCTCCGTTCTTGACGGTTGGTGGGTTGAAGGCTACCGTGAGGGTGCTGGTTGGGCACTGCCTCAGGAGCGTACCTATCAGAACCAGGCTTACCAGGATCAGCTCGATGCTGCCACAATCTATTCTCTGCTTGAGAACGAGATCATCCCGATGTATTACAACAAGAATAAAGAGGGATTCAGTGCAGACTGGATCAAGGTCATCAAGAACTCCATCGCCACGATCGCTCCTCATTATACGATGAAGCGTCAGCTCGACGACTACTATAGCAAGTTCTACAACAAGGAGGCTGCCCGCTTCAAGAAGCTTTCTGCCAACAACAATCGCCTGGCCAAGGAGATCGCGTTGTGGAAAGAGACTGTTGCAGAGCGTTGGGATTCCATCCATGTGGTCAGCAAGGAAGATGGCGTGCTGGACAATGGCGGTGAGACAGGTGTCAGCTATAAGATCCGTTACGTCATTGACGAGCAGGGTTTGGACAACGCTGTGGGCTTGGAACTTGTCACACTGAAGCCTGAGACCGATCCTTCTGATCGTAAGGTGTTGAGCGTGCATCCATTCAAGATGGTGAAGCACGAGGGTAACAACTATACGTTTGAACTCTCTATTGAGCCAGAGATGGCCGGCTCATTCCGTTGCTGCGTGCGCATGTTCCCGAGCAACGCCGACTTACCTCACCGTCAGGACTTCTGCTATGTGAAGTGGCTCGACTAATTTAATTGGATTATAGCTATTAACGAAGGCTGGAGCAGTACAAGTGACTGATCCAGCCTTTTTGTTTGACTGGCATGTATATCGGCTAACGGTGTAAGTCACCAACAGGTTCCAGTAGTGGAAACAGATAGCGAGACAAGAGTGTTCGCAGCAATGTTCCCCATCCCTTGCAGCATGCAGTCTATGAGAGCTTCTGCTTTCATGGGGCGGAAACAGTGTTCTCGTGGTGTTGAAGCTATGTTCTCGTGGTGTCGAAGCTATGTTCACAATGTTGTAATGCTATAGCAAAAGGTCTTTCGTTAAGCAGGGAATGATTGAAATCTACGTAGCGAAAGGTTTTTTGTTAGCCAGAGAAATCCCGGCAGAATTTTATGGTTGGAACATCACAAACATGTTGCTTTTCCCTAAGGGGGGCGACTTAGTACCATGAAACAACTTCAAGTCCAGTTCGTAGGAAAAGAGTATTGCGCTCTATTATTTGTATCTTGTCTGAAAAAGAGAATACTATAGAAAAAAGCAAGTGGAGCGAATACAAGGACAATTATGGCTGGTTGTTTCGTTATAAAAATATATAAAAAAGGTTTCGCGAACTTTACTTTGGGCGTTATTGCTGGTTTGTTTGATTTATGTTGGACATAAGGCTTATTAGTATAATGAGGGCAAGCAGGAGTAAGAAGAGATTCTCAGAGGAGAAAGCCTATATTACTATATTATATAATAAGGTGTACAAAGACAGTTGAAGAGAAAAACTATTTTTTATAGCGTTTTTTCGAAAAAAAAGATGGGAAAAGTTTGCAGGTTCAGAAAAAAGCAGTACCTTTGCACTCGCATTCAGGGGAATGCTTCTTACAACTAACAAAGTAAGGAAATGCGGCAATAGCTCAGTTGGTAGAGCGCGACCTTGCCAAGGTCGAGGTCGCGGGTCCGAGTCCCGTTTGCCGCTCAAATATTTTGAATAGAATCTACTCATGCCCAGGTGGCGGAATTGGTAGACGCGCACGTTTCAGGTGCGTGTGTTTAACGACGTGCAGGTTCGAGTCCTGTTCTGGGCACTTATCTATTCAGAATATGATTACATGTTGGAGGGGTGGCGGAATTGGTAGACGCGCTACTTTGAGGGGGTAGTGACAATTATGTCGTGGGAGTTCGAGTCTCCTCCTCTTCACTTGTATTTTTATTTTAATGTTGCGGCAATAGCTCAGTTGGTAGAGCGCGACCTTGCCAAGGTCGAGGTCGCGGGTCCGAGTCCCGTTTGCCGCTCTTTTTCTGAAAAACAACATCCATTCAATGAATTTATATCTTAGATATTTCAATAGTGAAACATTAGTAACCAATGTCGATGATGCTATCTCTTTTTTGCGTAGTATAGATGATATTGACGTTACTCCCGAAATGGAAGCAGATATTCGTGAATATGCGGCAAGTGATGTGTTTTTCCCTAAGCGTTACAAGATCCGTGCTCATGTATATTTCATCGTTATCAAGACAACCGCAGCCACGATGCTTGATTTCAAGCAGAAGAAGGCCGTGCGTCCGGCTAATGGCCAGGTCTCGGAGCGACGTGAAATGGCAGAGAATGCGATCAGTAAACTTGTCTGTCAGCGTGAGGGCTGGTATGAGGGGGAGTTGAATTTCAAGCGAGTTGTAATGATTCCCTCGACTGGCAAGCATGAATATCGCGATACACGTTTTGTGGCTCGTTGTAAGGCTGTGTCTGGTCAGGATTGCTACAATCGCATTGTAGATCATTTGCGCGACCGGGTTGATCCTCGCAGCCAGTTCCCCTCAGCAAAGGGTAAGAATTTCAATTTCAAATATCTTGGCCGCTGGAAGTAATCAGTTTACTTGCCTTGGTGATATCGTTTTATTTAGTTTGTCTATAAGTTCTATTTTTGCCATATTATGAACAAAGTGATGTTAATTGGTAACGTTGGCAAAGAGCCTGACGTTAGGTATTACGATGCCGACCAATGTGTTGCTAAGGTGACTTTGGCAACAACGGAGCGTGGCTACGTACTTAAGAATGGAACAAAGGTTCCAGACCGTACAGACTGGCATAGTTTGGTATTCTATCGTCAGTTGGCCAAGATCGTAGAGCAATATGTCCATAAGGGTGATAAACTCTATGTTGAGGGACGTTTGCGCTATAATACTTACGATGATCAGCAGGGACGCCGGCATTATGTTACTGAGATCCAGGTTGAGAATTTGGAGCTTCTCACTCCGAAGCCCAAACCAGCCGCGGAAGACTCCACAGCAACAAAGAAGCCTGCCGCTAAGCAGGGAACTGATGACGAACTTCCTTTCTAATATTTGTTTGATAGTTGGATTGGTCAGAATTACAGAATATTCATAGCCTTATCGAGCCTCAGCCGATAACGATAGGCGTTTGCGTAGCAGCTGTCTTGGCTGCTATTCTCTTGGTGTTGTCTGCTTTTGCCAGTGGCTCAGAAATTGCTTTCTTCAGTCTCTCACCGCAGGATGTGGATGAACTGAATCCCGAGAAGAGTGCTAAAGACGCCAATATAGAGTTGCTGCGCGAAGACTCAGAGCGTACGTTGGCAACGATTCTAATTACCAACAACTTCGTCAATGTGACGATCATCATGCTCTGCAACTATATCTTTGGGCATCTGGTCGTGTTTCACGCTCAGTGGTTGCAGTTCCTTTGCATCACTGTTCTGTTGACTTTCCTCTTGCTGCTTTTTGGCGAGATCATGCCGAAAGTCTACAGCCGTCAGAACCCTTTGGCTTTTTGCCGTCGTGTTGTCGGTGGCATCTTCATGCTTAGAAAATTGTTTTGGCCTTTGGAGACCTTGCTCATCAAGAGCGGGGGACTTGCTGAGAAAGCTGTGCCCAAAGAGCAGCACCAGCTGAGCAAAGATGATTTGGAGCAGGCCTTGGAGCTCACCGATAAGAATGAGATCAAGGACGAGCAAAGCATGTTGCAGAGCATCATCCGTTTTGGCGATGAGACTGCTAAAGAGATCATGACGAGCCGTCAGGATATAGTCGACATTGACATCCGTAGTTCATTTGATGATGTTCTCAAATGCATTGTCGACAACAACTACAGTCGTATACCCGTTTATCAAGGCAATGACGACAACATTCGTGGTGTCTTGTACATCAAGGACCTGTTGCCTCATCTGTCCAAGCCGGCCTCATTCCGTTGGCAGAGCCTGATACGTCCTCCTTATTTTGTTCCGGAAACCAAGAAGATCGATGATTTGTTGCGCGAGTTCCAGGCCAACAAGGTTCATATAGCCATCGTTGTGGATGAATTTGGAGGTACGAGCGGTTTGGTGACTCTTGAAGATATTCTTGAGGAAATCGTTGGTGAGATCAATGACGAGTATGATGAAGAAGAGAAGACCTACTCGAAGTTGAGCTACAATACCTATTTGTTTGAGGGCAAGACATTGCTGAGTGATTTCTGCAAGATACTTAAGATCGACGATGATGAGTTTGAGGATGTTGCCGGTGATGCTGACACATTGGCCGGCCTTCTTTTGGAGTTGAAAGGCGATTTCTTAAGTCTGCATGAAAAGATAGACTATGACAATTATACTTTCGAGGTGATGGGCGTCGAGCGTCGCCGCATCAGCCGGGTAAAGGTAACCGTTCACGAGAAGAAGCAAGATGCCTCTGAGTAAGATCTTTGAGCCATGCCGTGGAGTCCAGGTAGGATTATGGCAGATGACAGAGGGTATAGATCAATTTCCCAAGCCAAAGGGAGTAAATATCAGTTTTCGATCCGACAAGAGGTTGAAAGAAGAACTTTGTGTCTATGCCCTTCTGACCGCGATGACTGGAAATGATCACTTGGTGATCGGTCACGAACCCTCCGGCAAGCCTTGGCTCGACGGTTGGTCTGTCAGCGTCAGTCATACACGTGGGTGGGTGGCTATCATTCTATCCACAGATTTCCAAGTAGGTATAGATGTTGAATACACATCTGACAGGGTAAGCAAGGTTGTGGATCGCTTTGTCCGTGAAGATGAGCAGCGTGAAACGCTGTCGCAGCAGTTGATCAACTGGAGCGCTAAGGAAACAGTCTATAAGTTGTTTTCTGAGCAGAAACTTGATTATTTCGACATGCGGCTGCATGACCTGCCATCGGAAATAGACACGGTCTTAGACAGAGATGCCCATGTCGTCTCGGGCGGGATAGCGGGCAGTGTCCTGGTGGATGTGCTTAAGACTAACGGTGTCGCCACAGTTCATTACGAACTTACTCCGGATTATGTCCTTACCTATTCTTTTTATAGTAATTAGGTAATTGTAGATGTATAATCAATCTTCCTTTTTCCAAAAAGAAGATTTATTTGTTTTTTTTAGCTTTATATTTGGATAAAAAAATATTTTTTAGTACTTTTGCAAATGTAAGAGTGTGCGGCAATGCCACTGCTTGAAAAGTAGATATCGTTAACAACAAAAGACTATATTCTTTGATACGGAAGATATATTTTGCATTGTTTATTGCAATGCTGCTATGTGTTGGATGTGAGTTCAAGCTCAAACCCAACGATGATGACAACGATGCCAGTCATGTGCGTATCGAGCGCTATGACCGGTTGGAGAGTCGTTATCTGATTACAGGAGACTTCTCTGCCCTTCAGCAGATGAATACAGAGTTTCCTATTGAGACGCGTACCCTTGTTGAGAAGATGCTGCAAATCGGTGAAGTGAGCGATCATGACATCAATGAGCGCTTCCTGCGTTTCTATCAGGATTCCACATTGCAGACTATCATCACAGATGCAGAGTCGGAGTATGCCAACATGGATGACTTAAACAAAGAGTTGTCGCAATCTTTGCAGCAGCTCAAAGACTGGCTTCCAGACATGCCTATTCCACGGGTCTATGCTCAGATCGGTGCTCTGGATCAGAGCATTGTGGTAGGAGACAAGTTGATCGGAATCTCTCTTGATAAATACATGGGCGCAAAGTATCCGGTCTATAAGGAGTTTGGCTTTTCCCGGGAACAGCTTTCTTCTATGGGGCGCGGCAATATTGTGCCGGACTGTTTGAGCTTTTACCTCTTGAGCCTTTATCCGATGGCAAACTACGACCAGCGTACGCAGTTGGAGAAGGATCTGCACATGGGCAAAGTCATGTGGGTTGTCAACAAAGCATTGGGGAAGAATTTCTTCCGTACGACTTATGTGTCTATTGTCGACCGCTACATGCACAAGCATCCATCTGTGACTTACCAGCAATTGTTGGCAAGTGATGATTATAGTGCTATGAAGTAAGCTGATTGATCTCAGCGCAACATGCAGATATCAGATTGCGGATTTCCGCAATCTTTGCTTTTTCCTGCGGCTGGTATTGTTGATAGTATATGAGTGCACTCTGAAGCGCATCCAGTGCCTTATACCATTGCTTGAGAAAGGTGTAGCACAGTCCTAAACGATAACAGATCTTCGCTTTTTCGTCTTCATGGCAACGTGCTTGGGCCTGGTCATAGAGTGGTGCGGCTTGAGCGTATTTGCCCAAGGTGAAATAGCTCTCACCGTCGGCATAGTAGTAAAACGACAGCTCCTGTGGATCGAAGGCTTGTAGTTGAGGAATGACAGAGTCCAGGCAGTTTGTAGCTTGCTCGTATTCCTGGTCATAGTAGTAGCTTACACCCAGATAAGCTCTGAATCTTGGATTGAGCTGATACTTCTTGTCCAGTCTTTGCAGTATAAGTTTAGCCTCATGGTATTTGCCACCCTGGAAGTAGGAAATGGCAAAGCCCAACTGTTGGCTGTCTCTTTTCTTTTGAATAGCATTCTGTCCTTCGGCAGGTAGCATCGTAATGAAAATCAGCATCATCACGATGAGCGACCTGCCGAAGGACAGATTCTTTTTATCCCTGAACATGTTGGCAATATGTTGAATAGGGATTTACTTGAAGATGAGCTTGGCGTCTCTCTCTCCAGCCTCTTTCACCCATGCTTCCGGAATGAATTTCCAGTTATGATTGGGTTGCGGATCCACAGTCCCCATCTCCTCGATGGCTTTCATGAAGTAATAGCGTTGGTCACGTTCTGAGCGCGATACGATTCTTGCTTTCAGACTGTCGTGAGGAATGCCGGCACCCAGTGTGAGCAGTTGTCCGCCGCCATTGCCGCGGTAGCTGTTGATAGCTACGCTGTACCATCTGTCTTCCTCAAAAGGCTTGCCATTGCTCATTCTTATGATGTTGACCTTTTGCCCATTGGGCTTTCTGACGTCTACTTCATAGTCAATGCCGGCAGCAGCGTCAAAATTGAAGATGAAGTTTTTGAAACGTCCACGTTCGTTTGATCCTGTGTTAACAGACTCCAGCAGGAAGAGATGGTCATTGGGCGAGGTCATCGTGTTGACCCATTGGTCATAGCTCATCTCCAGATATCCTTTGATCTCCTTGCCGGTGAGTCTCATCACATAAAGATGATTCTCATATTTATAGAGTTTAAACATGTCCCTAACCGAAATGGGACCTTGTTTGATGCTGTCGTTCAATGTCAGCGGCGCATTGAAAGAGACATCAGCGCCTGTTAATTTCAGCTGTAGGTTCAAGATGAAATCGTTGAAGGCACTGTTTCCGAAGAAGCTGTCGCGTGTATAGATCGTATGTGCAAAATTGCCAATCTGTTTATTGGCAAAGTTGCTAACCTCGTTAAGGTACGGTTCGAAATACTTCACATAGTCCTGGTCGATATCGTAATTTCTGATATCCACCAGTTCTCCTTGTTTTTCTTTTACCGTCCATTTTCCCTTTTCTTTTTCCAAATTCAGTGTTGCGACAGCAACAGTCTGTGCATTGTTTGCCGGGTCAAGGCAAACCACATCTTTTCCCATATTGTTTTTGACCATCAGCTGATGGCGCGTATGATCGTGTCCAAAAAGGATCAAATCAAAGCCCGGCACTTCTTTGGCAACAGCCAAAGAGGCGTTTTCCGCATAGCTGGGAGTAGTGATACCGCCCTCAGCACCGGAATGGAAGAGCCCGATGACCACGTCTGGGTGCTCCTGCTGGCGGATGATGTTCATCCAATATTTTGCGGTGCTTACCATCTCGTCAAAACGCATACCCGTCCATGACGTTTGTTCCACCCAGTTGGGGATGGCTGGTGTGAGAAGTCCCAGGATGGCGATGCGTATGCCTTGGCGCGTGATGATGGTGTAGGGCTTGAAATATGGTTTGCCCGTTTCCGTGTTGATCACATTGGCGCCGAGCAGAGGACAGTGCAGTTCGCCGGCCCATTTGTCAAAACAGGCATGTGCTGTCTCAACGTCATGGTTGCCGACCGTCTCTGCGTCATAACCGAGGTAGTTGACGACATCTGCTGCAATGTTGTGCTGCAGGGTATCGACGAAATTAGAAAAGTAGTTGATCGGTTGTCCTTGGAGGATGTCCCCATTGTCAAGCAGCAGCGTACTCTCCGGATACTGGCTTTTCAACTGCTTATAGAAAGTGCTCACCCGTGCGAGTGAACCTGTCATATTGGTGTTGTTGATGAAGTCATGTGGAAAGAAGCAGCCATGTACGTCGCTGGTTTCTACAATCTTCAAAGTGACAGTTTTCTTTTTAGCAAAGACGGGTGTGTTCATTTGTAAGCAGACTAATAAAATGGATAGCATGCCCATCAGCCGCTGGAGACGGTGATGGCTTGTGAATCGTTGTTTTTTCATTGTCGAAGTTATTTTTATTGCAAACTTACACAAAATCTCTGAAACAATGGCATCATCAGATGTGAAATGTTCTTTAATGAATCAAGAAATGTGCACATACTGTTTTTACATGATTATAAATTTGTGCAATTAGAATATTATGCGTACTTTTGTAGAGTTAGAATATATTCTTTTTCAAGCATTGTTTTGTTTTAGATAAGTATGGAAGATCAGTATATAGAAGTCAAAGGAGCCCGGGTAAACAATTTGAAGAACATCAATTTGCGCATACCCCGTAACGCTTTTATCGTGATGGCCGGCGTGTCAGGATCCGGAAAATCGAGCCTGGCTTTTGACACGCTCTATGCAGAAGGGCAGCGCCGCTATGTAGAGAGCTTGTCGAGCTATGCCAGGCAGTTTTTGGGGCGTATGAGCAAACCAGAGTGCGATTTCATCAAGGGCTTGCCTCCTGCCATCGCCATTGAGCAAAAGGTGACAGCCCGGAATCCGCGCTCCACAGTGGGCACTTCTACTGAGATTTATGAGTATCTGCGCTTGCTCTATGCCCGCATCGGCAAGACCTTTTCTCCCATTTCCGGACAGGAAGTCAAGAAGCATACCACGGAGGACGTGGTGCAAAAGACGTGGGAGTTTGCCGACGGCACGAAGTTGATGATCCTCTCGCCGTTGCTGATTCCTCAAGGGCGCACAGGGCGTGAGCAGTTGGAGATGTATCTGAAAGAGGGTTTCACCCGACTGATGAAGGGCACCGATGTGTTGCGCATCGAAGATCTGCTTCAGGAAGATGACGATGCACTGTCCTCCTCTTTGAAAGAGATGTTCTTGGTCATCGACCGCACGAGTGTGTCACATGAGAAAGACATGATTGCCCGTCTCGTCGACTCCACAGAAACCGCCATGTATGAGGGCAATGGCGCCTGCCGGGTGGTCTTCCTTCCCTCTGGTCTGAGCTACGACTTCTCGTCACGTTTTGAGGCAGACGGCATGACCTTTGAAGAGCCCGACGACAATATGTTCTCTTTCAACTCGCCGCTCGGGGCCTGTCCCACATGCGAGGGCTTCGGTTCTGTCATTGGTATCAGCGAAGGACTGGTCATTCCCAACTCTTCGTTGTCGGTCTATGAGGGTTGCGTGCAATGCTGGCATGGAGAGAAGATGAAGTGGTGGCAGGATGAGTTCTGTCGCCGGGCGGCTCAATACGACTTCCCCATCTTCAAGCCTTATTTTGAATTGTCACAGCGTGAAAAGGGTATGCTGTGGCACGGACTGCCGTGTGACAGAAAGAAAAACGGAGAGCGCAGGGCTGATGCTGTCTGTATCGACGGCTTTTTCGACATGGTAAAGGAAAACCAGTACAAGATCCAGTACCGCGTGATGATGAGCCGTTATCGTGGCAAGACAGTCTGTCCAACGTGTCATGGTACCCGACTGCGTAAGGAAGCCACATGGGTGAAGATAGGCGGTTGCAGCATTGTGGACTTGGTGGAGATGCCGGTGAAGAATCTCAGGGACTGGTTCGACCATCTTGAACTTTCTGATCATGAGCGGCAGGTCAGCAAACGCTTACTTACTGAGATACAGTCGCGACTGAACTTCTTGTGTGATGTCGGACTTGGTTATCTCACACTCAACCGACAGAGCAACACGCTCTCCGGCGGTGAGAGTCAGCGCATCAACCTCTCCACGTCCTTGGGATCGTCATTGGTAGGAAGCCTTTATATCCTTGATGAGCCGAGTATCGGTCTGCACAGTCGCGATACGGCTCGTCTCGTCCATGTGCTGCGTGAGTTGCAGAAGTTGGGCAACACGGTCATTGTCGTGGAGCACGACGAGGACATCATCCGTGAAGCCGACTGGCTGATCGATGTCGGTCCTGATGCCGGGCGCCACGGTGGCGAGATTGTTTATGAGGGCCGGGTACCGCATGACGTAGACTCCGCCACGGCCAAAGCCTTATTGGAGAAATATCCTCGTAGTCATACCCTGCAATATCTCTTAGGAACAGAGACCATTGATGTGCCCACCTCGCGTCGTTCCTGGACCAAGTCCATCGAGCTGAAAGGTTGCCGGGCCAACAATCTTTGTGGCGTGGATGTCCGCTTCCCGCTTAACGTGATGACAGTGGTGACCGGTGTCTCCGGTTCCGGTAAGTCGTCTTTGGTGCGTGATACCCTCTATCCTGCTTTGAAGCGCAAACTCGGAGAGGTGACTGATGCCCCGGGAGAGTTCCAGACGATGGGAGGCGATTGGCAGGATATCCGCCATGTGGAGTTTGTCGATCAGAATCCTATCGGCAAGAGCACGCGGTCCAACCCTGCCACTTATCTGAAGATCTACGATGCCATCCGTCAGCTCTTCGCCGAGCAGCCTTTGGCAAAGCAGCAAGGCTTTACAGCACAGTATTTCTCTTTCAATACCGAGGGCGGACGTTGCGAGGAATGCAAGGGTGCCGGCTATATCACTGTGGAGATGCAGTTCATGGCCGATCTTACGCTGGAGTGCGAAGCCTGTCATGGTCAGCGATTTAAGAAAGATGTACTGGAGGTTCGCTTCAAGGGTAAGAACATCAACGACGTGCTCAATATGACCGTCGATGAGGCTATCGACTTCTTTGGAGCGAATGGTCAGAAAACTATCGTCAAGCGGCTTCTGCCTCTGTCTGATGTCGGCTTGGGATATATCCAGTTGGGACAGAGCTCTTCGACACTGTCCGGTGGTGAGAACCAGCGAGTAAAGTTGGCTTATTTCATTGGTCAGGAGAAGCAGGATCCCACCTTGTTCATCTTCGACGAGCCTACTACGGGTCTTCATTTCCACGACATCAGTAAGCTCCTGGCATCTTTCAATGCTTTGATAGAGCGCGGACATTCTGTCTTGATCATTGAGCACAACATGGACATCATCAAATGTGCTGACTGGGTGATCGACATGGGACCTGATGGCGGCAACCAAGGTGGACGACTCGTCTGTGAAGGTACGCCTGAGACCATTGTGGCTTGTAAGCAGAGTGTGACAGGGCAGTATCTCAAGGAAAAACTCGGATGATTCCCAAGAAGCATTTGCCATGATCTCTATTCTCATTCCTACTTTCAACGACGACTGTGTGGCCTTGGCGCATGCCGTGGCCACGCAGTGCCGTGACATACATGGCCTGGACTGGGAGTTGATCGTAGGAGATGACGGCTCCACAAATCAACAGAAGATAGATGCCAACCGCCAGATCGACACATGGCCCCATTGCCGCTATTGGCTTACCGGAGTCAATCGTGGGCGGGCTGCCATTCGCAATGCATTGGTGAGGGAAGCCCGTGGACAATGGCTGTTGATGATCGACGCCGACTTGAAGGTAATGGCGAAGGACTATGTCCGTCAATATGTTTCTTTCATGTCGGATCATCCTCAGCCCTGCGCATGCTGTGGTGGGTATCGGGTAGGGGAAGGTTCCGCATCCAATCTGCGTTACCTTTATGAGATTGCGTCCGAGCATTGCCAGTCTGCAAAGTTCAGACAGAACGCGCCATACCAGAGTTTTAAGTTGTCCAACACCCTGGTTTCCCGCGACGTTTTGTTGCGTCATCCGCTTGACGAGCGCATCCGGCACTATGGCTATGAAGACGTCTTGCTTGGCAAGAACCTTGAGAAAGAGGGACTGTCCATCGTGCACATAGATAACCCCGTGCTCTTTGATTGTTTTGAGGACAACGCATCATATATCAAGAAGATAGAGGATTCCGTTGGAGTATTAGTTGCGCTTCGTGAAGACCTGGAAGGCTATTCTTCGCTGTTGTCTTTAGCTGGTGGCAGCATTGGAGATGTCTTTTCGCGTTTGGCTTTTCCCATACTCTCCTTTGTTCATCACCGTTTGAGAGCAAATCTTCTGTCTTCTCATCCTTCTGTGGTGGTGCTACGACTTTACAAGTTGTATCTGTTGCTTAGTCAGTTACGCCAGTCTCAAAGGCTGTGAATACCTTAACAACTTATAAATCTTTGTACATTTCCTTTCGAGTCTCATTTTTTTATATTATCTTCGCAAGATAGAAGATGTAAAAAGATCAGGTACAATGAGACTCGTTGCATTTTTATTCTTACAACTGGCAAGCATTGCCGTGGCTTATTGCTCCACATCTCAGGACAATCAAGTTTCGGCCGATCAGTTATATACTCAGATTACCCATCTGATACCACAGATGGAGCAGACACGCGATTCTGTCACTTATTATCAGCTGCTCTACAAGACACTTTCTAAGGCATTGGCTTGTGACTCCATAGATGCGCTCCCTAACAAAAAAGGAAAATCCAATCCCCGGTATCGCAAGCAACTGTCCCGGCAGTTGAGAACGCTGAGGCCTCATCTCATCGATGGGGGAATGATGTATTATGCGCGTCACGACAATCCTACGGCGCTTCGTTTTTTCCATCTCTATCTACAAACTCATTCTTCGCCGTTGTTCCATCTTTCCGCTAAGCAACAAGACGTCTATCTCGGTGCCGTCTCCTATTATGCCTCGTTGCTGGCCTATGGTGAGAAACATTTCCGTGAGGCTGACCGCTATGCCGATATTGCGTTGAACGACTCCAATGTCGCTGAAGACGCGGCAGAGATAAAGGTTAACTGTATGCGTGAACTCATGCGCACGCCGCTTGACTCCTCACGCTACGAATTGGCTTTGTTGGCCTTGCACGACAATGCGCCTGACAATGCGGTTTATTTCCATCTCTTGACCGACTTCCTCTCCCGGCCCGGGCATGAAGGCGAACTGGAGAATTTCGCGAAAGACGAGCTGGCCAAAGACAGCCTCAATGCCAACATTTGGTCGTTGTGGGGAGAGATCTATATGCGGAAACGCAGTTGGGACAGAGCCATCA
This sequence comes from Hallella absiana, assembly GCF_025457485.1. NCBI lineage: Bacteria > Pseudomonadati > Bacteroidota > Bacteroidia > Bacteroidales > Prevotellaceae > Hallella > Hallella absiana. The sequence continues at coordinate 120,649 of NZ_JAMXSP010000007.1, read as the reverse complement.
AGGCTTTGGAGAAGGCAGATACGATCGACAGCACACAGGTGCAGGTCGTCTACAATATCGGTATCTGCTGGGGAGAGAAAGCTCAGGAAAAGTGGAGTAAAGATATGGAAAACAATGTCGATAATCCACCGGCAGTCTCCGAGGAGGCGCTCAAAGACAAGGAATGTTATGTCTGCCTGGAAAATGCCGGCAACGCTTTCCGACGAGTTGCACTCTTGGATCCTCAGCAGACCCAGGTGAAATGGAAAGAAGCGGCTGAGCATGTCGATGCCGCCATACAGAAGATGAAAGACAGCGTGAGTGCGCCAACCCCTAAAAAGACTTCCCATAGAAGAGGTAGAAGAAGATGATCAAGGATATGAAAGCAAAGATAATTCTATTGATATTTCTTTTCATCTCCATGGCAAGCGTTGCACAAAAGAAAGAGATTGCAACAGCCAAGGATTACGTGAAAAAGAATACCAACTTGGATAAGGCCGAGCAGATGATGAGAACGCTGCTTGCCGACTCTGCCAATCGCACGAACACAAAGATTTGGAACGTGCTCTTTGACGCTCAGCGACGGCAGTACGAAAATGGTAATGAGAAACTCTATCTCAAACAGAAATACGACACGGCGGCGATCTTCAATATCACCAGCAGAATGTTTCGGGACAGGGAGGCTTACGATTCGCTCTTCAACCTTCCACATCCCAAGGAGTCCGATGCCAGAGAGTGGCGCAAATCCCATGGTCAGCTGTTGAACATGATCCGGCCCAATCTCCTCAATGGTGGCCGCTTCTTTATCAGAAAACAGAAATACGACGTGGCTTATCTCCTGCTCAACCAATACATCGAGACGGCCAACCAGCCCCTTTTTTCGGCATATCATTATCGTGAGAAAGATCAGCATCTCCCTGAAGCCGCTTACTGGGCAGTCTATGCGTCGTACAAGATGGGGAACCGCAAGCAAACCCTTCACCACACTTATCTGGCGCTGAAGGATACCACTCACTATAATCAGATGTTGCAGTTGCTCGCCCAAACCTATCTGGGCGAGGGCGACACCGTCAGATATGTCAAGACGCTCAAGGAAGGTTTCTGTCGTAATCATCTCGACGACTTCTTCTTCTCTCATCTGATTGATTATTACTCAGCCCGGAATGACTGGCAGCAAGCCCTGACAATGACCAATCAGGCGCTCGACACCGACAGCCGCAACCTGCTCTTCCGCATCACGAAGAGCATCATCTTGCTGAATACGGGTAAGTATCAGGAGTGTTTCGCCCTCTGTGACACGCTCATCCATGAGAATGACTCAGTGGCTGAGGCTTGGCTCAATGCAGGATTGGCACTGTTTAATCAAGGAGTGGCTTTGGACAAGAATCCGGTTCTCTCCGCAAAGAAACATGGGCAGATCATCAGCTTCTATAAGCAGGCGCTGCCTTACTTGGAAAAATACCGGCAGCTACAGCCCGAGCGCAAAGACCGATGGGCACTGCCGCTTTACACCATTTACCTCAATCTCAACAGAGGAAAAGAATTTGATGAAATCGATAAATTGTTGAAATGATGGATATATACCAGTTAATAGTAAAAGCCGGCATCACGCCCAACGAGATGCAAGTGGACACGATGGAAGCAGTGCAGAATGGCAACGACGATGTGGTGGTTCTGAGTCCTACCGGTACGGGTAAGACTTTGGCTTATCTTCTGCCCGTCGCCGCTCAGACCGACGCGGCAAGTACGACGCTTCAGGCACTTGTTGTCGTGCCGGGTCGTGAGCTGGCTCTACAGTCCGACACTGTGTTGAAGAACATCGGCTCGGGCCTCCGATCGATGGCTGTCTACGGAGGTCGCCCCACCATGGACGAGCATCGCATACTGCGCCAACAGTGTCCGCAGATCATCTTCGGCACCCCCGGACGCATCAACGATCATATTGCCAAGGGCAACATAGATGTTAAGCAGTTGGCATTCCTGGTCATCGATGAGTTTGACAAGTGCCTGGATATGGGATTTCAGCAGGAGATCGAGACGCTCCTTCATAGCATTCCCTTGAAGGCGCGTCGCATTTTGTTGTCCGCCACCCAGCCTGAGAAGATGGAGGCAACGATGAACAGCTATCGCTCCGGCCACAAGATCACGACACTGGACTTCAGACTTGAGGACGATGCTACAACTGAACGCATCAAAGTGTTGACGGTTCGCAGTGAAGAAAAGGACAAGTTGTCTGCTTTAGCTCAGTTGCTTGGCCAGATAGGGCAGGAGAGCAGCGTGGTGTTCCTGAACTACCGCGATGCTGTGGAGAGGGTGACTGACTATCTTTTGGAACAAGGTTTCTCTGCTATCTCCTATCATGGTGCCTTGGAGCAGAAAGAGCGCGAGGAACATCTCTATCTCTTTGCCAACCACTCCGTCAACACGCTCGTGAGCACCAATTTGGGTAGCAGAGGTATTGACATACCTGATATCAACAACATCATCCACTATCATCTGCCCGAGAGTGAGCAGGATTATATCCACAGAATCGGACGTACGGCACGATGGGATAAGACCGGAAGAACTTTCTTCCTCTTAGGTCCTGAAGAGACTCTGCCGGAATATGTCGATGCGGATGTCGAGGACTACAGCCTCTCTGACCATGCTGATGAGGCTCCGACGCTGGCTCCGATGGTCACGGTCTATATTGGCAAGGGCAAGAAAGACAAGATTTCCAAGGGCGACATCGTCGGTTTTCTCTGCAAATGTGGCGGTCTGAAAGCTCAAGACATCGGTCGTATCGATGTCTACGACAACTATGCTTATGTGGCTGTTGCCCGTCTTTTGGCTCCCAAGATGCTCAAGATGGTGAAAGGTCAAAAGATCAAAGGCCAGAAGACTCTTGTAGAAGTGCAGAGGGGACAAAGTGTGTGAAATACTGCGTTATCGCTCTATGATGCCGGCATCTTCCCATTCCTTTATGATGTTTTTTGCATCTTCAAGGGCTTGAGAATGTGGAAGAGGCGTGGCATCGTCGATCTGATAGCTTTCCATCAGTATCTTCGCAAGGGTCTCATCATTAAAGTCTTTTCCTTGAATCTCGTTCCAGAGCAAAGCAGAACTTTCGTTCATACTAATGATGGAATCGAAGTCGATATTCTCCTTACCTTCTGCGATAATGAGGTTTTGACCACATATCTTTCTGATATTGAATCCTTTCTTAGCTTTCATATTTCTTTTCGTCTTTTTAATGACTGTGATAATGAATGGGTATTACTTAATATCCGAAAATTATAAGGTTCCGAATATAGGAATCCAAACTCTTTTGTAAAAGGCGAGCAAGTATCTTCTTAGAGGAAAAAGGCGTGTCCAAATGGAGGAATATATTTTCCACTTCCATCCATCAGTCTTGTCCATTTTTGTTTTTTCTTTCCGATAGAATCCGATGATAGCACCTTTTACATCATTTAGATGGCAATGTTCCGTGCTGATATTTCCATCACCACGCAGCGTGACATCATTGTTTTTAATGTCAATGATCCTATGGAGAACATAATGTCCGGGTGTTATCTCCGCAAGCACCGGATCTCCTACATGAGGATCGGTGGCTTTCTTCATGAGCACTTTGTCTCTGTTGTCTTCTAAGAATGGTCTCATGGACATGCCACGCAAACGTAAGGTGACGGTGTGGCCTTTGGCCATCAGTCTTATGATTTCGGGAAATAAGTCAGTATTAGGGCATTTTATCTCTTCCATGATTGTGGTCTTGATGGACTTCTTGATAGCAAATCTCTGCGGATTCCTTGTCTGGTCGGCAATGCAACGTATAGACCGGTATCTGTTCTATTATTTTCCCAATGGTGTCATAAATGTGATTAGAGATAACACTATCCCATCTCATGTTAGAACAGGAAGTCAGGATGGTAGCGAAAGCGTTCAAGGGTTCCAGTCTCTCTATTCTGTTTTTCTTGGCTCTGCTAATATGCGTGATTGCTTTTAGTTTTGCTTTTACCCGACGATAGCAAGGAGTTTTTCCACTCCATGGCGAGCCGTAGACAATAATCTCTTTATCAATGATTCTGATGATGGGATTGTCGTCATTTATTAAATCACTGCCAGGAATATAGCGTAGCCACATTCCGGCCTGTGTCGATTTTCCAGTCCCACTTTTCGCAATAAAGGGATATCCCCATCCGTCGTTTCTGACCAAAGAAGCATGGATCAATAATGTGTCTTGGTAGCAGCTTGCAAAAGCAAAAATGAGCATTAGCGCATTGGTAAGTCCATGACGGCGCATAGTAGTGTTGCCGCTCAGTGCACATCGACATTGCGAAAAGTTCTTGTTAGTTATTAGCAGGCAACATTCTTGATGTTGGATATTTCTGATGTAAAATTGATATCCCCCTGTGTTTAATTGGTCTACGCTAATATCCCCATTCGATGCTTGCGAAGTGCAGATATGCTTTCGATGTTCTTTGGAACATGGTTTGATGTAGTCATCCACTTGTAGGGTAAACAATGGCTTGGGTTCACGTCTGTGTTCTATAAGAAAGGGAGCCAGTGGAGGTAATAAGCGTAGACAATCTTCTTTTTGATTATTATAGAAGTTAATGACACATTCAAAGTCGGCAATTTCAAAGCAAAATGTATTTCTTGGGTGAGAAGTGGGGGACGTGTAATCCATGGCAGGCTTTAGTTTTCCTCTGGCTTGATAACCTGATATGAGAAGTCGCTCTGTTTTAGATATTTGATGTCAAATTTCCCCTTGTCAATGTATTTCTTTCTCAGATACAGAAATTTTTTCTCAGCTTCTTTCTTTGTCAAGCCATAAGAAGTGATGCAGACGGCATGCTTCCATCCCTTCTGATCAAGGAAGTCCTGAAGCTGATAGGAGTAGTTCTCCCGTCCATAGAGGAATTTTGTCTTAGAGTCAATATATGCTGAATCCACTTTTTGTAACTCTGTAAAGTAGACTGTTGAGTCATTAAATGATGCCGCAAAACCATATATATATATGGTTCTTGCGTTGGGGGCAGCCGAGATGCCGAGTACGGCAAACAAGGCACAAACTGTCAGCAGGCATTTCTTGATACTCATAGCTAATTTGATTTTCAAAGATTGATAATTTATTTGAATCTTGAATAGATTACGCTTAACTTGATAGGACTGTTTTGACTTGTACCCTTTGCCAGTCGTGTACTGGTTAACGACATATCGTTGGCAACTTTTGTCGTGACAGTGGAGGTCTGACCCGTGTAGCTGGAGTAAGTGCTTGTGGTGCTCACTTCAACGGGTACCAGAACAATCTTGTTCCAGTTGCTGCTGCGTTTCGCCTTGTCCACGTTTTTCATCGCTGTGACCAAAGAAGCTATGTTGGAGAAAATGTAGCTGTTGTCACCACTATTTGTCCAAGAAGCCACATACGAAGACTTGTTGTTGTCGATCTCGTTGTTCTCAAAGAAGCTATGGATAGAATCCTTCGGAATGAGCAGCACCTTCTTCGGAGCATCGAAAGCATATTCACTGGTGGAGGTGTTGTTCAGTCTTGGCACTACAAGCTGCGCAGAGGTGATGATGTCGTTTTCGTGACCCTTGGTGATGTCGTCGACGGGCAGTGTCATCTCAGTGAAGATGCCGGCAGGAGTCTTCAGATAAGTACAGCTCTGATCAGCCACTAACTTTTCGAGCGTCGATTTGTCGTTTGTGATCGTTGTGGTTTGCAACACCTCTTCCGTGCCCCAGAAAGAGGTTACGTTCTGGAAGATGGTATCTTTCCTCACCGTGACAGCCTCGCCGTTGACAGAGTCTGTGACGTTGTAATGATCCATCTCGTGGTAGTAGACATTGAGCTGTGAGTCGCTGATATAGGCCATGTTGCCCAAACCACCTACATTCTTAAAGAAGAATCCGGGTACCACATGATTGCGGAAGGTATAGGCATTCTTGAAGTACTCAGGATGCTCGTAGTATGTCTCCAGCACGTAGGTACCGTAGTTGCTGTATTTTTTTCCGTTCTTGTCGGTATAGGGCTGATTGAACTTGATGGTGATATACGGCGTATAGTTGCTGCTGTCTCTGACATGCTTTGGCAAGTTATAGTCGATGAGACTATATACCTTCGTAGCCTGAGCTCCGTCTTTTCTCACCAGTCCCTGCTCCAATGGATCAAAGCTGCTGTAGTAGTTGCGGTCCTCGTTCATCGTCTGACGCATCTCCATAGCCTTCAGCTTCATGGTGCGGGTAGAGTCGCCGTAGAAGTCTCTGTAGAACAGACGAAGCTCACAGGAGTCGGCATTGACAACTCCTGACTCAAGTTTGCCCTGGGCATTGCGGCCATAGAGATTGTTCTTGTCGGGGAACTTATAGTTTTCAAGGCAAGTGAACTGAGCCATGAAGTCACCGGTGATATACGCACCGGTCTCAGGGTCTCTCACCTTGCCGATATACCCCGTCAGGGAGTTCGACAAGACCGAATCGGCCATTATGGAGTTGCTGGGAATGTCGAACGACGCGGTACCGACCTCCACAGCATCCGTGAGATTGGAGAGCGAGGAGCCAATGGTATCCGTCGTGTCGTCGCAGGCTGTGAAAGCAACAGTAGCAGCGAAAAGCGCAACTAAATGCTGTATTTTCATGAGAAAATTATATTCCTAAGATATTGTTGTAAAAAGTCTTGTAAGCTTGCACATAGTCGTCGCCCGGATAGTTGAGGATGGGCTTTTGCTTATCCTTGGCATACTGCAGCAAGACTTTGCTGGCCTCTTGTCCAGCCTCCACGACACCATCACTGTAGTCTATGGCAAGTTTTCCCAATTCGGCGTAGTCGAAGTGGTCGGCATAGGGCTCAAGCAGGTCGGGTGTGGCGTTGCGGAATTCCACACACTGCTTAAAATTGGTGCCGAAAGGCTTCTTAAAGTTCATATTGAAAAGCGAAGTCACCACCTTGGCATTGGCGAAGGAGGGATCGTCGTGGTATGCTGTCTTGATATACAAAGGCACAACACCAGCCATCCAACCTTGACACTGGATGATATCCGGAGTCCAGCGCAGCTTCTTGACCGTCTCCAAGACACCACGGGCGAAGAAGATCGCACGCTCACCGTTGTCGGTAAACTCCTCACCACTTTCGTCCTCGGTCATGGTGCGGCGACGCTGGAAATAGTCCTCATTGTCGATGAAGTAAACTTGCAGTCGCGAAACAGGAATGCTGGCAACCTTGATGATCAGCGGATGGTCAGTGTCATCAATAATCAAGTTGAGTCCTGACAGCCGGATGACCTCATGCAGTTGTCCCCGCCGCTCATTGATATTTCCCCACTTTGGCATGAAAGTACGGATCTCGAATCCATTCTCCTGGATCTTCTGTGGCAAGTTGCGCCCCATCGTAGCCATCTCAGAGGTGGGAACGTAGGGAACCATTTCTTGATTAATGAATAAAACCTTCTTTTTAACCATTACGCAATAATCTATAATATATACCGTGCAAAGTTACGAAAAAATACTATAAAAAACGATGGTTTTACATCAATTAAGGGTATTAGAGCATGTTTTAAGCACTATAAGGGGCCTTAAACGCTCCTTTCTGAAAGATTTTGGTTAGATTTCATAAGTTAGTGAAATAGACGGAAGATAAAAAGAGAGCCACTATTCAGCGGCTCTCTTTGATGACTAATACGATGATTGGTAGTTACTGATTGAACGATAACCGCCTTCTCAACGATATATCAATTACTCGACGACAACGAGTGGATCGTCCTCCATGACGCTCTGACCCACCTTCACACAGATAGCCTTCACCGTGCCGTCTTTTTCTGCCTCAATGTTATTGGCCATCTTCATGGCTTCGAGCACCAGCAGGGCATCACCAGCTTTGACCTCGTCACCAACCTTGACGTTGATGGCTGTGATCGTACCCGGCAGTGGAGCTTTGATTGCGTTGGCTGTGTTGCCAGCAGGAGCTGCAGAGGGTTCGTCGGCAGCATCGGCAGCTACGGGCTTACCCAACTCCACCTTCTTCTTTTCGGGCTCAGCAGGTTTCTCCATGCCGACTTCGAATGATTCGCCGTTGACCTTGACTTGGGCCACGCTCTTCTCCTCGTCGACGTTGTCGATCTCTACGTTATAGACCTTACCGTCTATGGTATATTTAAATTCTTTCATGTCTTTGAATTATGGTTTAGCTGTGAACGACAAGAACTTAGCATTCCAAAGCGTATGCTTGGGACGAATGGTAATCACGCCCGACTCCTTGTCATGAACGTTGTTGCCCTGATACTCATAGAGTGCCATGGCAATGGCAGCATATATATTCTTATCCATCTTCGCTATATTGAAAAGTTTGATTACATCGGCATGCAGCCATGCTTCTTGGCGGGAAGATTCTGACGCTTGTGAGCCAGCTGTGCCAAGCCGCGGCAGATGCGGAAGCGGGTGTTGCGAGGCTCGATGACATCGTCGATATAGCCGAACTGAGCTGCCTGATAAGGATTGGCGAAAGCCTCTGTATACTCGTCCTCTTTCTCAGCCAGGAAAGCCTTGACGTCACCGCCCTCTTCCTTGATCTTCTTAGCTTCTTTGCCACAGAGCACAGCGACGGCACCACTGGCACCCATCACAGCGATCTCGGCAGTAGGCCATGCGAAGTTGAGGTCTGCACGAAGCTGCTTGCAACCCATCACGATGTGTGAGCCACCATAGCTCTTGCGCAGGTTGATGGTGATCTTTGGCACTGTGGCCTCACCATAAGCGAAGAGCAGCTGAGCACCGTGGAGGATGACAGCATTGTATTCCTGACCTGTTCCCGGAAGGAATCCCGGAACATCCACCAAACTGACAATAGGAATGTTGAAGGCATCGCAGAAGCGCACGAAGCGTGCACCCTTGCGGCTGGCGTTAACATCGAGCACACCGGCGTAGGCTGCTGGCTGATTGGCAACGATACCCACGCTCTGACCATTGAAGCGGGCAAAACCGGTGATAATGTTCTTTGCAAACTTAGGCTGCACCTCAAAGAAGTCACCATTGTCGGTGATGGCCTTGATGACCTTATACATGTCGTAAGCCTTGTTAGGATCATCTGGAAGAATGTCGTTGAGCAGATCCTCTTTGCGGTCGATAGGATCGGTGCACTCCACACGCGGAGCCTCCTCGGTGTTGTTGGAGGGGATATAGCTCAGCAAGGTACGAATCTGCTGCATTGCATCTTCCTCTGTCTTGGCTGTGAAACTGGTCACACCACTCTTTCCGGCATGTACGCTCGCACCACCTAAATGCTCAGCGTCAATATCCTCACCGGTGACTGTCTTCACCACTTTCGGGCCTGTGAGGAACATGTAGCTCGTTCCCTCGGTCATCACGATGAAGTCGGTCAAAGCAGGAGAATAAACGGCACCACCGGCGCAAGGACCCATGATCGCACTGATCTGCGGGATAACACCGGAAGCCAATATGTTGCGTTCGAAGATCTCACCATATCCGGCCAAGGCGGAAATACCCTCCTGAATACGTGCGCCGCCAGAGTCGTTCATGCAGATGACAGGAGCGCCATTGGTCATGGCCATATCCATCACCTTGCAAATCTTCTGAGCCATGGTCTCGGACAAAGAGCCACCGTTGACGGTGAAGTCCTGAGCATAGACATAAACCAAACGGCCATCAATCGTGGCAGAACCCGCGACGACGCCATCGCCGAGGAACTGCTTCTTTTCCATGCCGAAGTTGTGGCAACGATGGAGTTTGAACATATCATACTCCTCAAAGCTGCCTTTGTCTACCAACATGTCGATGCGCTCACGGGCTGTGTATTTGCCACGTGCATGCTGCTTGTCGATTGCCTTCTGGCCACCGCCTAAGCAAGCTTGCTCGCGCTTCTCGACGAGCTCCTTAATTTTCTCTGTTTGTTTGCTCATAGTTATCTTTATTGGATTTTGTGCAAATAAATATTTCTTTTATCTCAGACTGCAAAGTTACTAAAATTAACCGATATAGCTACTAATGCCATGTAAAATGTTGTGAAACGGCTATGATTACATGTCGATTAGATGCCGAATCGCTTGGTGATGTCGCCATAAGCGTCGATGCGACGGTCTCGGAAGAATGGCCACCAACGGCGCACTTGCTCACTGTGGTGCAAATCCACGTCAACGATCTGAGTCTCTTCTTCCTGGTTGGAGGCACGATAGAGCAACTCACCCTGTGGACCGGCAACGAAACTCGATCCCCAAAACTGTATGCCATGGGTAAGTCCTGATGGATCAGGTTCATAACCCACACGATTGACGGCTACGACGGGCAGTCCGTTGGCAACGGCATGTCCCCGCTGCACGATAGTCCATGCCTCCCGCTGGCGCTCTTGCTCCTCCTTAGAGTCAGAGGATTCATATCCAATGGCGGTGGGATAGATGAGCAAGTCGGCACCCTGCATGGCCATCAGCCGTGCTGCCTCGGGATACCACTGGTCCCAACAAACCAAGACACCCAAGAGACCAACAGAGGTCTGAATAGGGCGGAAGCCAAGGTCACCGGGAGTAAAATAGAATTTCTCGTAGTAAGCGGGGTCGTCGGGGATGTGCATCTTGCGATAGGTGCCGGCGATAGTGCCGTCGGCCTCCATCACCACAGCTGTATTGTGGTAGAGTCCTGGTGCGCGACGCTCAAAAAGTGAGATGACGATCACCACGCCATTGTCCTTTGCCAATTGACCGAAAAACGCTGTCGATGGTCCGGGAATGGGCTCCGCCAAATCGAAGTTATCGACTTTTTCCTCTTGGCAGAAGTAAAGCGTATTGTGAAGTTCCTGGAGCACTATGAGCTTGGCACCCTTTTGAGCTAAGTCGCTGACTTTCTCTGCGAGTCGCTTCATGTTGTCGCTCTTGTCAGCAGTATTGTGCTGTTGTATGATTCCTATTTTCATCTTCGTATGAATTAGTTCTATGATTTTCAACTCTTCTAAAGCCTCAGCATGTGAGCCTGTTTCTTATTTCAAACTTCCCTTGGGCAACTGCATCGTCAGACAGTGTAATGATCCATGCTGGCGAATAACAGTGCAAGCATCAATGCCAATGACATCATAACCGGGGAATGCTTGACCAATAGCAGACAGGGCTGCTGCGTCACGATCAGGCTGCTGATAAGTGGGAACGATGACAGCCCCGTTGATGATCACGAAGTTGGCGTAAGTAGCCGGGAGTCGGTCTCCGTCGTCATAAATTGGGCGCGGAGATGGCAGCGATATCAGCCGATATGACTTTCCGTCAGTGTCTCTTAAAGTTTCCAATTGACTTTCGAGTTCCTTCAAATCTGCGTATTGCTCGTCTTGTGGATCATCACATGCTATATATAATAAGGTGTGGTCAGGAGCCATACGCACAATCGTGTCGATATGTCCGTCGGTGTCATCACCCTTCAGATTGCCATGATCCACCCAAAGGATGCGTTTAGCGCACAATCGCTTTTTCAATTGCATCTCAATATCTTCTTTGGTGAGTGGTTGATTGCGGTGAGGAGCCAACAGACATTGGCTGCTGGTGAGGATTGTGCCCATGCCGTCACTCTCTATAGAGCCACCCTCCAACACAAAGTCGGTATTGTCATCCCAGTCACTGTCAAAGACACCCTGGTCATAGAGCTGCCGGGTGATCGTATTGTCGTCCTCCCAACGGAATTTCTCTCCCCAACCATTGAACTTGAAGTCCAGAATTCTGTTTCTTGCAGTTGCATCAGAAGCTACAAGCGTGATAGGTCCATGATCTCGTGCCCACGTGTCATTGATCTTGCACTGATAGACACTCACACGGCCTAATGCCTGTTGGCTCAGATGACTTTGGAGCACAGACCGAGTTTCTGCTGCATCTGCTGATGCAATGATAACACGCTCGTATTTGGTGATTGCTTTGACAAGTTCTATATAAGTCGAGACGATGTCCTTGAGATAAGGCTGCCAGTCGGTTGCAGCATTGGGCCAAGTGAGTTGAATGACATCTTGCGGCTCCCACTCAGCGGGTAATCTGTATTGTGTTCCCATATTTACTTCTTTTAGTTTAAGAGTATTACGCGTCTGCTACTTCCGTGAGACTGTATTTGCTCTTCATGATTCGGTTATAAATGTTTTTGATCCATAGATGATGAGAAGCTATGAAGCCGCATCCTATGATCATCATTACGCACCATGAAATAAGCTCTGAGAATACGCTCTGGAGGATGTTAATGAGAAACATAGGGATGACGAAAGCTAAGATCATCAGGAGCATGATCACGTAATTGGTATTGCTGTTGCCGATGAATTTTTCGTTAAGCGGGAGTCGCTGCTTGTTATAGACAGCTATCTGCATCAAGAGAAAATACTGCACCCCGGCAGTAAACACAGCATAAGACACGACCATCAGCAAGGACCATTTGCCGATGATGATCATCGGTAACATCAACACAAACGGTACCACCATCAACAGACAAGCAAAATAGTACTTGGCGGTCAGCAGACTAAGCATACTCTCTTTATGCACCATCAAGCAAGAAATATAGTTGCGCTCATAGGACATGGTACGAGTAAGAAGCATACCACCGTAAACAATGAAATCGTAGATGCACCAAAAGTTGGTCATGAGCGCATCGTCATAAACGGTTGAAACGGTAATCAATAAACTGATAAATACAACAATGCCTGTCGCTGAAAGAAGCAACTTCCTTGGTCCCTTATTGCGAAGAAGTGATCTGATTTCCAACTTGAGGTATTCTCCAACCAAGCCGTATTTGCTGAGTGCAGACAGTCCTGAAAGCGTATGGAAAGACTGCTGCTGTTGCTTTGTCAGCTCTGTCCAAACAGCATGATACTGAATCTTGCTATTGATGGCAATCAGCAGCATCAACAATGCCAAAGCAGCAAGGTGGGGTAGGAGACTTCCTCCATCGAGCAGACTGCCGATGGAAGCGTAGAATTCCAGCATGTGATCGAAGTTGCCACTCAACAGCCAAGGAAGGAAGAGTAACAAACCGACTCCAATAGGGAGGATCCACCATAGCATGTTCCCGATGACCAACGTCCTGACAATCGCATACCATTGACTGTCGACCATGATGAGAAGCCACCATAGCAAGAGAAAGGACAAGGCTGGAGCAAGACCATAGGGAAAGACTACAGCCATCAGACAGTAGGGCAAGAAAAGAAAAAGCCAAATAATACAAGCTGGTGAGAATAACGAACGGAGAACAAAGCTACCGATAAGCACGTGTGTGGGGATGGGTAACAACACGTAAGGCTTCACTAAATGAGAAGGGGTGTTCTGCAAGAAGAAACGGCCAAGAAAGTCTGCTATCAGTACAAAGACCGATATGCCCATAAAAAATTCTAAAGCCGTATGTCCACGTTCGTCTCTTACAGAGAGCGCCATGAGCACTGCTATAAAGACGAGATAAGCAGCCAACAGCAGTCCTGACACACCCATCATCCATTTGGCAGTACGATTGGAAGAGAATAAGGGGGAACGCCGCTCAGCCAACCAACGATGATGACTGAGCAAGCGATAATAAAATAGAAATTGACGGGGTGGAATCATCACTCTAATGATATTAATAATGTATGGTCTGCAAGCTACTGTCGTTTCGACCAATACTTTTCCTATCTAAGGTCAATGACCTCTGCCTTGGGGAAATCCTTGGCATGGAAAGTGAACATGCTCGTTGGCAGATTCTTTGCCTTGAAGTTGGAAATGGTGATTGTTGACCATGTGTTTCCCTCACGCATCTTCACTACAGAAGGCTGGTAGGTGCGTGCGTTGACCGTCAAATACATTTCACTAACTGAGCGCTGACGATTGGTAGCTGTGAGATGTATCACGTAATTGGCTCCTTTCTTCGTCATTCCCATCTTATAGCCATGCTTGTACATGGTGATAAAAGCATAGGGATTCATGCGCATACGCTGAGCCTCTGTCGGCGTGGTGACGTTCACTTCGTTGGTCTTTTTCATCAAAGTCCACTGGGTCTTGCCATTATACCATACAATAGCTTTCGGAGTATGAGCATAGAACATGCTACCTTTGATAGCGATGGAACCGGAGGTTTTGCCAATCTTAGGACTAGAGATGGAGAAGTTGGCTGAGGCCCCACCTTTGCGTCCTACTAAGGCGGCAGTACGGTCGAGTACTTTACGAGCCTGCGCAGCATTCTGCGCGAAAGCACCGAGGCTCAACACCACCATTAACGTAATGAATAATAATTTCTTCATGCCGTATATATTTTTAAATTCAATATCAATGACTTATGTCTTTTATCAGATGACAGAAAACACCAGTACCCAAAGAGCACTATTGTCTAATGCCCAACTGTTATCCGTTGTGAATCTGCTGTAACCGCTGCGCGAGGCTGTTCTCGTCGGCTATGAGCACTTCACGTGGTTTAGAGCCTTGCGCCTCACCCACGATACCGGCCTTTTGCAACTGATCCATCAGTCGTCCGGCACGGTTGTATCCGATAGAGAACCGGCGCTGGATCATGCTCGTAGACCCCTGTTGTGTGAGGACTATAGCTTTTGCGGCCTCATCGAAATAAGGATCCAAGGAGCGAACATCAGCACCGCTAACTCCTGGTTCGCCGGAAGATGCATTAGGATCGTCGGGCTCTGGCAACTCCATAGGATCAAGCGGTCCGGGCTGATCAGCAATGAAGTCATTTACTGCTTCGATCTCGGGAGTATCAATGAACGCACACTGCACACGCACAGGATCACCGCCTGAAAGGAAGAGCATATCACCTTTTCCTACAAGTTGGTCGGCGCCGGTGCGGTCGAGAATCGTACGGGAGTCGATCTGAGAAGCTACGCGGAAGGCCATACGGCCAGGGAAGTTGGCTTTGATATTACCTGTGATAATCTTTGTCGTCGGACGCTGCGTAGCGATGATCATGTGTATGCCAACTGCACGAGCCAACTGCGCAATACGGGCAATAGGTAGCTCGATCTCTTTTCCTGCCGTCATAATCAAATCACCAAACTCGTCGATGATGACCACGATATAGGGCATGTACTCATGTCCGTCGGTGAGTGAAAGCTGGTGATTGATGAACTTTTCGTTGTATTCTGTGATCTTTTTCACACCGGCCCGCTTCAGCAAATCATAACGATGGTCCATGAGCTTGCAAAGAGAGTTGAGTGTACGGACAACTCTTTGAACGTCTGTGATGATGGGTTCATCCTCATTCTCAGGCAAAGCTGCCATATAATGTGGCGCAATCTTATTATAGATACTGAACTCTACTTTCTTTGGATCCACCAAGACGAATTTCAGCTCGTTGGGATGCTTCTTATATAAGAGAGAGGTGATGATGGCGTTGAGACCAACAGACTTACCCTGTCCGGTGGCACCAGCTACGAGCAAGTGGGGCAACTTAGCCAAATCAACCATGAAAACTTCATTGGTAATCGTCTTGCCAAGTGCCATTGGCAGTGCCATTTTTGTCGTCTGGAACTTCTTGGTATTCAATACACTTTCCATCGAGACGATCTGAGGATTCTTGTTCGGTACCTCGATACCGATCGTTCCTTTGCCAGGGATAGGTGCAATGATTCGAATACCAAGAGCTGCCAAGCTCAATGCAATGTCGGCCTCAAGGCCACGGATCTTGCTGATTCTTACGCCTTCGGCCGGCGTAATCTCATAGAGCGTGACAGTAGGGCCAACAGTAGCGTTGATCTTGCTGATTTGAACTCCAAAACTATTGAGCACCTCCACGATGCGGGCATTGTTGGCCTTGATCTCCTCCATATCAATGACAGGTCGACTGGAGTATTTCTTCAGCAAGTCGCAAGAGGGGAACTTATAGTGGACGAAAGGTTCCCATGGATTGATTGGTGTGCTAAGGTCGTAATGCTCACCAACCTGACCACTACTTGCCTTCTCTTCCTCACCATTCTTGACAACCACGCTGTCGATCTTTTCTTGACTCACTTGCTCTGCATTGGTGACATGGGGTTCAACCGCTATCGGGGCTTGTGCCGGCTTGGGGGTAAACTGAGACATGTCTGTTAGGTCAACAACATTCCCAGAGTTGTTTGGAGTTACATCATCTATATTATCAGTCTCTTTATTAGTGGCAGCACTCACAGTATCGTCTACTTGATACCCGTCATTGCTTGTGTCTTCTTCCTCATTTCCGTCCACATTTCGGTTCGTGACTGTGAATTTCACTTTCTTAGTCACATATTTCAGCGGATTCATCGCTTTTCTGATCACCGTAATCGTCTCCGAAGTGAGGTAGGTTAAGAAACTGACAGCAACTATCAAAAGAATCGCTGTCAGGCCTGGTGCACCGACAACATTCTCTAAGTGTTCCACAACAAAAGCGCCGTGTTGTCCACCGGGGTTGAAGATGCTGTCACCCATGATAGGCGTAAGGAATTTTGAGAAGGTAACAGACAACCAAACCATCACAATGGTCAGACACAGAAACCACTTCCAGAGGTTCACCTCAATGACGTGCATCAACTTTAAGCCTACCAAAATGATAAAGGCAGGAATCAAAAAAGCAGGTAGGCCAAAGTTTACCGAGATGAGATAATAAGACAGAAGAGCACCGGCAGAACCGCATGTATTGGTGAATACATGCGTATTGTTCAGCCATTCTCCCGGTCTCATATTCTCCAAAGTGCTCTGATCGGCTGGTCCCGTTGAAAAGAACGAAACCATGGCAATGATCATGTATATGGATAATGCCAAAAGGATGAACCCTAAAAAGAAATCAGTCGTCTCACTCTCAAATATATGTCGAAAGCCAACCGCTTCACCAAATGTCTTTGGCTTGCGCTCAGATCTTTTTCTTGCCATTTTATTTCTCTATATGATGATAAATGCAAAATTAGTGTTTTTTGCTGGAACCGCAAAACAAAACTGCTCCAAGTTTTTATTTTTGAACGTTCTTTGAAAAAAATATGGAGTTAATGAATGCCGTCTCGCTTCTTTTTTATAATTTTGTACATTATAAGCATTGCTACGTTCACAATGAAGAAAAAGTTATACAGCAAATTCGACAAGACAGAGATTTCAGAGTTACCGCAAGTGACCTTCCCCGGACGCATTATCACCATCATCTCTCCGGGTGAGGCCGACAAGGCCGTGGATTATCTTCTCTCGATGAATATACTTGGAGTCGATACCGAGACTAAACCTGCTTTTCACCGCGGGGAGCATCATCAAGTAGCTTTGCTTCAAGTTTCCACACATGATACCTGTTTCTTGTTTCGCCTCAACCGCATTGGCATCACACCGTCGATTAAGCGCTTGCTGGAGGATAAAACAGTTAAGAAAATCGGACTTTCGTGGCATGATGACATCCATATGCTTCAAGACAGAGAAACTTTTACTCCGGGGCTCTTCATTGATTTGCAAGACTTAGTTCCGCAACTGGGCATTAAGGACTTAAGCCTTCAAAAGCTCTATGCCAATATTTTCCATGAGAAGATCTCCAAACGACAAAGACTCTCTAATTGGGAATCACCGCAGCTCGATGATAAGCAAAAGCAGTATGCGGCTATTGATGCTTGGACTTGCATCTTGCTTTATGAGGAAATGGAGAGGCTAATCAAAACCAAGGACTATGATCTCATTGTGGTTCCGGAGCCTGAGCCGGTTGTGAATAGCGAAAGTAAAGATCCAGCTAATCAATGTAAAAATGCTGATTTAAAAGAAGTTGACCCAAATAAAGATGCGATGGACGACACAAATCAGACAGCTAAAAGTTCAACTTCCAAAAAGAGGAAGTATTCCTCAAAGAAGAAAGTTGGCAAAGCAATAAAAACCAATTAATAGTGATAGACATGTATAAGAACATATATTTAAAGAAAGGCAAGGAAAGTTCTTTGGAACGTTTCCATCCGTGGATCTTTTCCGGTGCCATCCACCACATGGACGATGATATTGCGGAAGGTGATTTCGTAAGAGTGATCTCTGCTTCCGGCGATTTCATCGCTGTCGGGCACTATCAGATCGGTAGCATCGCTGTCCGTGTGCTGTCGTTTCACGACATAACGATTGACGATGAATTCTGGGAAAAGAGGTTGGCCTCTGCATTGACGATGCGTCAAAGCATAGGCATCGCAGATAATCCCCACAACAATACTTATCGTTTGGTTCATGGTGAGGGTGATAATCTTCCAGGACTTGTAATAGACTGCTATGGTGAGACAGCCGTGATGCAGGCTCATAGTGTGGGAATGCATGTTTGTCGCAAAGAGATCTGCAAAGCATTGGTGAAGGTGATGCAGCATCGTGTGAAGAACGTTTATTATAAAAGCGAGACAACATTGCCATTCAAAGCTGATCTCGGACAAGAGAACGGATTTATCTATGGACAGACCGATGACAACATTGCTGTTGAAAACGGACTGAAGTTCCATGTCGATTGGCTGCGTGGTCAAAAGACTGGATTCTTTGTGGATCAACGAGAAAACCGCGCGCTGTTGGAGCATTACGCTAAGGGCAAGAGCGTTCTGAACATGTTCTGCTACACAGGTGGATTCTCTGTATATGCAATGCGTGGCGGTGCAAAGATGGTTCACTCTGTAGATAGTAGTGCTAAAGCCATTGAGTTGACAAACGAGAATATAGAGCTCAATTTCCCTGGCGATACTCGTCATGAGGCTTACTGCGACGATGCTTTTAAATACCTTGACGAGCATGATGATCAATACGATCTAATCATCCTTGATCCTCCTGCTTTCGCCAAGCATCGGAGTGCGCTGCATAATGCGCTTAAGGGATATACACGATTGAATGTAAAAGGACTACAACGCATCAAACATGGCGGCATCCTTTTCACCTTCAGCTGTTCCCAGGCTGTAACGAAAGAAAATTTCCGTAATGCCGTCTTCACAGCGGCAGTGCAGTCGGGCCGCAAAGTACGCATCTTGCACCAACTTCATCAACCAGCTGACCATCCTATTAACATCTATCATCCCGAGGGTGAGTATCTGAAGGGATTGGTCTTGTATGTGGAATAGACACGTATCGACATGAGAAAAGATAATCGTTTTACCGATTTCATCGAGAATTATATAAGCCGTTATGAGTTGTTGTCTCACGACGGCTTTTATCTTATTGCGCTTTCTGGAGGTCCTGATAGCGTGGGTTTGCTTCTGACGCTCAAAAATTTGGGTTATCATATAGATGCAGTTCATTGTAACTTCCATCTGAGAGGAGAAGAAAGTAACAGTGACGAGAGCTTCTGTGTTGACTTGTGTAAGAATTATCAAATTCCGCTTCACCGTATTCACTTCGACACGAAGGCCTATGCCGAGCTGCATCACCAATCAATAGAAATGGCCGCCCGAGAATTGCGTTATAACTATTTTGAGCAATTGCGCAAAGACATTCAAGCTGATGCCATTTGCGTGGCTCACCATCGTGATGATCAAGTGGAAACAATATTGCTTAATCTCATTCGTGGGACTGGAATAAAAGGACTTACAGGGATGAAACCCAAAAATGGGCGGATCGTCCGGCCATTTCTTGGAGTTAGTCATCAAGATATTCTTGGCTACTTGTTTCACCAGCATCAAGACTACGTCATCGACAGTACAAACCTTGAAAGGGAAGCGCAACGCAACCAGCTAAGATTGGACATTATACCTCTGATGGAGAGAATCAATCCTGAATTCAAAGCTAATATTGCCCGTACAGCAGGCATTCTAACAGAAGTAGAAGAATTCACTGATCAACAGATCGATTTGCTTATACACTCTTGTCTTGTGGGAGATAGCTATAAGTTCTCTGCTATTAAGAACAGTGGACATAGCAAACTGATTCTGTGGCACATATTATATAATAAAGGCTTTAACCGTCAACAAATAGAGGAAATCAACGCTTGTATTGAAACGAACAGACATTGGCTGTCTGATAAATATGTGGTTTGTGTGGAGAAAGACCGCCTTTCTATTATAGACAAAGATAAATGGCTCATGGAACTTCCCTCTATGCGCATTCCTGAATGTGGCACCTATTGTTACTCAGCTATGGGTAAAGACATCATGAAGCTTAGATTAAAGGAAGTTGCCGCAGATGTTCTTGTTATTGACAAGCGTCCACAATTTGCTTTTATTGACACTGCTAAAGTTCATTTCCCACTCACAATACGTCCCGTCAAGCAAGGGGATCGCTTTGTACCGTTTGGCATGAAAGGGTCCAAGTTGGTCAGCGATTTCATGAACGATTTGAAACTGTCTATGATTGAAAGGAAGCATCAATTAGTGGTTGTTGACAATCATGATACTTTACTTTGGGTTGTCGGCAGAAGAGTTGATAATCGGGTTGCTGTTGGCTCAGAGACACAAAAAGTTATTGTTATGGAGCAAATTTAACACGATTTTTATACCAAATCAACCGCCGTATCAATATTTTTGTTTATATTTGTCATCGAATAACTGATGGGCAGTAGTATGGAGCTGTCATATATAAAGAATGAATCACCAATAACAATATTATCTATGTTTACCGACACTGACAAACAGCAAATTGAGAAGCGGGGGATGACAGTTGCTCAAGTTGAGCATCAGCTTGAGCAGATAAAAAACGGCTTCCCCTTTTTACGTCTAAAATCTACGGCGGCAGTTGGTCAAGGTATCTCTGCACTCAGTGATGCTGAGCAGCAAGATGCAGAGAAAGCTTGGGAAGTGTATAAGGACGAAGGGCATACGGTGGTGAAATTTGTTCCTGCATCGGGTGCAGCCAGCCGTATGTTCAAGAACATGTTTGCTTTCCTCAACGCCGATTACGACACGCCTCAGACCGATTTCGAAAAGAAATTCTTTGCAGACATCAAGAAGTTCGCCTTCCGTGAAGCTCTGTGTGATGCATGCAAGAAAAATACGGGTAAAAGCATTATGCAACTGATTCAAGCCGGTGACTATAAAGCTGTAGTCCGGAATCTTCTGATGCCCGAAGGCTTGAATTATGGTCAATTGCCGAAAGGGCTGTTACAGTTCCATGAGGACGAGGAAGGTGTCCGCACTCCTATGGAAGAGCATCTGGTAGAGGCGGCTTTATATGCCAGTTCGAAAGGAAAGGCTTTGGTTCATTTCACTGTCTCGCATGACCACTTGAAACTCTTTGAGCAAAAGGTGGAAGAGAAGAAGGCTTATTATGAGAAGAAGTTCAACGTCAAACTGGAAGTCAGCTTCTCTGAGCAAAAGCCAAGTACAGATACAATTGCAGCCAACCCCGACAACACACCTTTCCGCAACGAAGATGGTTCGCTGCTCTTCCGTCCGGGAGGTCACGGTGCACTGATTGAGAACCTCAATGAAATCAATGCTGATGTCATCTTCATCAAGAACATCGACAATGTCGTCCCAGACCGTCTGAAAGCTGATACTATCAAGTGGAAGAAAATCATTGCCGGCATACTCGTAAAGACTCAGAAGAAAGCTTTCGATTACTTGAAAGACTTGGAGTCGGGGCGCTACAACCATCAGAAACTTGAGGAGATCATTCATTTCGTTCAGCGTGATCTTTGCTGTCGCCGGGAGGATATCAAGGAGCTTGAAGATGCGGACTTGGTAATCTACTTGAAGAAAAAACTCAATCGGCCAATGCGTGTTTGTGGTGTCGTGAAGAATGTTGGTGAGCCCGGCGGTGGTCCCTTCTTGGCTTTCAATCAGGATGGCACCTTTAGTCCTCAGATTCTTGAGAGCAGCCAGATTGACAAGAACAATGCAGAATATATGAAGATGTTCACCTCTGGTACCCACTTCAATCCTGTAGATCTTGTCTGTGCTACTAAGGACTTCCAAGGTCATCCCTTCCATCTTCCTGACTATGTAGACGCCAACACAGGCTTCATCAGTTCAAAAAGTAAGAATGGCCGCGAACTGAAAGCCTTGGAGTTGCCGGGGTTGTGGAACGGAGCCATGAGCGATTGGAATACCATTTTTGTGGAAGTTCCTTTGGACACGTTCAACCCGGTGAAGACCGTCAATGATCTGCTTAGAGATGCTCACCAAGGGAAATAATACTTGTTCCTTGTAGCTTTTACTATATAATAAGGAGAGTCTACTTGCAGAATAGGCAGTAGACTCTCCTTTTTATTTATTCATTCTCCTTAAGAAATATCGTGATTCTTAGTCTTATTCAATGGAAAATGATTACCTTTGCATAAGATAAGAATACATATAATTTAGATCTTCTTTTAGAAGAAAATCACAACTCAATAGTTATGAAACAGACAAAGATCGTTTGCTCTATCAGCGACCGTCGCTGTGATGTCGACTTCCTGCGCAAACTGTTTTTTGCAGGAATGAATGTAGTCAGGATGAATACGGCCCACGCAACTCCGGAGGGTATCCGCAATATTATCAGTAACGTGCGTAAGGTCTCACCACATATTGGCATTCTTATTGATACCAAGGGGCCGGAAGTTCGTACGACAGACGTTGCCGAGCCCATTCAGTATCGTACAGGTGAGGCTGTGAAGATTTTCGGTCGTCCAGAGATGGATACCACGCACGATATCATCAATCTTTCATACACCGACATTGCTAAGGACGTGAAAGTCGGAGACGACATGCTTTTTGATGATGGTGCCATCGACATGAAAGTGATGGGTATTGAGGGGCCGACAATCTACGCTGAAGTACAAAACGACGGAGTGCTGGGGGCACACAAGAGCGTAAATGTGCCGGGTGAGCATATCGACCTCCCTGCGTTGACCCCCAAGGATAAACGCAACATACTTTTGGCAATTGATGAAGATATCGACTTCATCGCCCATAGCTTTGTGCGTTCTGCTGCTGACGTGAAGGCTGTTCAGGACATTTTGGATGAGCATCATTCCGACATAAAAATCATTTCCAAGATCGAGAATCAGGAAGGTGTAGACAATATCGACGAGATCATTGATGCCAGTTATGGTATCATGATCGCGCGTGGTGATTTGGGTATTGAGGTGCCTATAGAGCGCATTCCCGGCATTCAGCGAATGATCATTCGTAAATGTGTAGAGAAGCGTAAACCTGTGATTGTTGCAACGCAAATGCTCCACACCATGATCAATAATCCTCGACCCACACGTGCAGAGGTGACTGATATTGCCAATGCTATCTATTCCAATACGGATGCCTTGATGCTTAGTGGAGAGACAGCGTCTGGAAAATATCCTTTGGAAGCTGTGCAGACCATGGCTACTGTAGCTGAGCAGGCAGAGAAAGACCGTATCTCATTTGGCGAATTAAATAATGTGCCATTGAGAGAGCATTGTACACAGAAGGAGTTCTTGGCACACTCTGCCATTGAGTCTACCCGTTTGTTGGGAGTTGCAGGTATTATCACAGACTCCGAAACCGGTGAGACAGCTCGCAACTTGGCTGCATTCCGCGGTCCGAAGCCAATCTTGGCGATCTGCTATAAAGAGAAGACACAGCGTTGGCTCAATCTTTCCTACGGAGTGACTGCTATCTACCAGAAAGATCACGTGAGCCCAGAGTTTATGTTCATGGCCGCTATCCGTATGCTTCGTCAGAAATGCTATATCAGCAACGATGACAAGATCGCTTATCTTTCAGGTTCGTTTGGTGAAGGTGGTGGCACGACTTTCCTGGAAATCAACCAGGTCAAGAAAGTATTTGACCGTGAATATCAGTTCCATTTACCCCAGGGACAGAAGCAGCAATAATCAATAGTCATTCTCCAGACAAGCGTATCCTACCAGTTCATCTGTCCTGCCGCCTATAGGTCGGAAATAGACAAGCATTTGGTAGGAATTCTCAGTCTGATAATAATTACCTTGTGAAGGGACGGGTCGAAAGGCTCCGTCCCTTTCTTTTTGTAGATATTGATAATTATAGTATCCTTGTTTCAGCCAAAGAGCACGCTCGTAGCTTTGCGTAGAATCATTCCACAGCATCTCGTATTGAGGAAGAAAGCGGTCTTGTGTCCAATTGCCATTCAAATAGATGGGATAGGGAGATCGTGGAGCCTTCAATGAGAAATGTACATTGACGTATTCTGTAGAACAGTCATTTTCGTAGTTATCGCTGTTCCTTATATAAAAGGCACCGTCCGCGTCTTTGTCAAAAACGTAATTCGGCCGTGGCTCACTGGGCCAAAGCCAGACGTTATAAACTTTTCCATCCCAGTCAACACGCTCTACACCCATTGCAGGACGGTCTACATCCAGTATCTCAAACTTATGATATTCATTACTTCCGTCAAAAATCAAATCCCGGCAGTGGCTCCAACGCATCGAAGTTGACTGAATATATTGTGGAGCAGGCACAACAACGGCTTGGTCCCATCGCTGGTTTTGCAAGGCAATAACATAAAATTGCTGAAGTGGATTAGACACAACCATCGAAGGATAATCTATCTCAGCCTCTAACTGCTGATGCCTATTGTTGACGTCTATATCGGTATTAGTCGTTAAAGCCATTCTCACGGTCACTTTCTGGTTTAATACCATGAAACAGGCACGGAGCAGATCCTCATTGCTGTCTTCGTCGTAGACCGTCACACGATAGTTGCCACTCAATTTCAGTTGGCAGCGGTCGTTTGGTATTGATAGTCGATAGTGAGTGTAGAGTTGGTTGGTATTAATTGACTGCTGATAATTATCTATGGTGTTTCCTTCAGTAAAGCCTTCGCAATAATCGCTATCAAAGATTTGGGATGAGCGTGACCAGTCCTTTTCACAATGTTCAATACGATAGCAAAGCCGACGATGCTCATGTGTGAGATCGTCAAACGAGATATTGACGACTTCTCCCTGATTTAAACTAATAATTGGCAAGTCTTGCCAACGGTCTCCAGCCGTTACCTGCAACGTAGCTATTTTGTTGCTTAGCAATTCATTCCGTTGGGCTTTGGCACATTGGCTCCCTAAGAAAAGGCAGAGAAAAGAAAAAAGCAGAGAAATATTGAATTCAAGATCTCTTGGAAGAAAAGCCTTTGGATGTTCCATAGCTTATACGGAGTTTGAATCAGCAATATTTCTCTGCCTATTAATTAGGTATATAGGAAACTATTATCCCTTGATAGCAGCTACACCAGGAAGCACCTTACCCTCGATAGCCTCGAGCATAGCACCACCACCGGTAGATACATAGCTTACCTTGTCAGCAAGACCGAACTTGTTGATAGCAGCGACCGAGTCACCACCACCGACGAGAGAGTAAGCACCATTTTTCTGAGTAGCTTCTGCTACAGCCTTAGCGATTTCGCCAGTACCGTGAGCGAAGTTAGGCAACTCGAAGACACCGACAGGACCGTTCCAAAGAATAGTCTTGGAGCTCATGATGATCTTCTTCCAGTTTTCGATGCTCTCTTCGCTTGCGTCCATGCCTTCCCACTCGTCAGGAATCTGATCGATGGGGAATGTCTTACGTGGAGTGTCGTTAGAGAAGTCCTGACCGCAAACCGTAGCAACAGAGAGGCTGAGGTTCACGCCCTTCTCTTTGGCAGCCTTGATGACATTCAGAGCCTCAGGGATCAAATCGTCCTCATGGAGAGACTTACCGATGTGTCCACCCTGTGCCTTGATGAAGGTATAGCCCATACCGCCACCGATGATCAGGTTGTCGACCTTGTCGAGCAGGTTCTTGATGACACCGAGCTTAGAGCTGACCTTGGAGCCGCCGATGATAGCAGTGAAAGGATGCTGAGCATTCTTCATCACGTTGTCGATAGCCTTGACCTCTTTCTCCATCAGGTAGCCGAGCATCTTGCTGTCCTTGTCGAAGTAGTCAGCGATAACTGCTGTAGAAGCGTGCTTGCGGTGAGCAGTACCGAAGGCATCGTTGACATAGACATCAGCATAAGAAGCGAGCTTCTTAGCGAAATTCTTCTGACGGTCCTTCATCTCTGCCTTAGCAGCATCGTACTCAGGAGTACCCTTCTCTACACCGACGGGCTTGCCTTCCTCCTCAGGATAGAAGCGAAGGTTCTCCAGCAACAGTGCCTCTCCCGGCTTGAGGGCGGCAGCCTCAGCGTCTGCATTTGCGCAGTCAGGAGCGAACTTAACTTCGACACCAAGCTTCTCAGACACCTTGCCTACGATCTGCTTCAGGCTCAGTTTTGGATTGACTTTGCCCTTAGGCTTACCCATGTGGCTCATCATGATGACGGCACCCCCATCATTGAGGATTTTTTTCAATGTGGGCAGTGCTCCACGGATACGAGTGTCATCAGTAACATTGCCATTGTCATCCAATGGCACGTTAAAGTCTACACGAACAATTGCCTTCTTACCAGCAAAGTTGAATTCATCGATTGTCATTTTTCTAAGTGTTTTTATTATTAGAAATGTGAATGTTCTTTCTGCTGTTGCAAAGATAACAATTATTCTCGAATTACAGATAATTGAGTAGCACTTTTTAGTAATTCTCTTTGCTTTTGAGATGAAACAGTTTCAATCAGGATCTACTAACGAATATTGTCTCATGGGGGCGAAACCATGTTCTCATGGGATCGAAACCATGTTCTTGTGGGGGCGAAACTATGTTCTTGTGGGGGCGAAACTATGTTCTCAATGTTGTAATGCTATAGAAAAAGATCTTTCGCTAAGCAGGGAATGATTAAAACCTGCGTAGCGAAAGATCTTTTGTTAGCTGGAAAAATCCAATCAGAATTTTATGGGGATAGCGTGAATACAGAACCGTGGCATCACAGAAAAAGCCTGCCGACCTGATAGACAATAGCAGAAACTATCCAAGCCAATGCGGTGGTATAGCAAGCGGTAAACAGTGCCCATTTCCAGCTTCCGGTTTCTCCTTTGATAGCAGCAAGGGTAGCCACACAAGGAAAGTAAAGAAGAACAAACAGCAGGAAACAGAATGCTGTTAGTGTTGCTACGGGGCGAGCTTGGTCTGTCGTCATACCATGCATCTTTGCTATATCTGCTGTGATAGCCTTATTAAGATGCTCATATTTGCCTCCGTTATCGTTATACTCTTTGTCATCGGAATAGCTGTCGTCATTGGTATACAGTACGCCCATAGTAGAGGCAACAATCTCTTTGGCACCTACACCGGCGACAATACCCACATCAAACTTCCAGTTGAATCCCTGTGGATAGAAAATGGGTTCAATGGTTTTGCCAATCCGGCCAATGTAGCTTTGCTCCTGTTGCTGCTGAACAGATAGTTGATCATTATGAGGGAAATAACCTAATGCCCATACAATTATAGTAGCTACAAGAATGATACCACCCATCTTCTTGAGATATTGCCGTCCTTTCTCCCATGTATGACGGAAGACAGCCTTGGCCGTAGGGAAGCGATAAGGAGGAAGCTCCATCACAAAAGGAGTGTCTTCACCCTTGACGATATATTTTGTCATCAGTTTGCTGATGATGACTGCCATGAAGATACCTATGAGATAGAGTGACATCATCACCAACCACTGCGTGTTGCGTGAGAAGAATGTGCAGATGATCATAATATAAATAGGTATTCGTGCCTCGCAACTCATCAGAGGCAGTATCATCATCGTCACCAACCGTGAGCGACGGCTCTCTATCGTACGAGTGGCCATGACGGCAGGGACATTGCAGCCAAATCCCATGATGAGTGGAATAAACGACTTGCCATGAAGTCCCATCTTGTGCATGAGCTTATCCATGATGAATGCGGCACGTGCCATATAGCCGGAGTCCTCCATAATCGAGATGAAGAAATAGAGGATAAGAATCTGTGGCAGGAACACGATGACAGAGCCCACACCACCGATGATACCGTCTACAAGCATTGCCTTGACGGGTCCCTCTGGCATCAAGCGTCCGATGGCATCGCCCAACATGCCCACAAGAGAGTCGATCCAGTCCATGGGATATGATCCTAAACTGAAAGTCACAAAGAACATGATGGCAATCAGCAGCAAGAAGATAGGGAAGCCTACGATCTTGTTGGTCAGTATTCGGTCGAGCACATGGGTGATCTGATAGGTGTCCTCTTTGTGTCCTTCTTCGTATGCGGCCTCATTCAATGCGCCATGGATGAAACCATATTTTGCATCCATGATGGCTGTTTCTGCATCTTCCTTAGTTTCTTCCTTGACGCGTTTTTCCGCTTTGTCGCGATGATAGAAAATCTCCTTGGCATCAGATAACGCACTGACGAACTTCTCAACGTCCTGGTCATGTTCGAGCAACTTGATGGCCAAATAACGGGTTGAGTAGAGTTCACGCACATTCTCTTCTTTTTTGAGATGCTCTTGTATCTCACTGATACCATGCTCTATCTCGTGGCCATGGTTGATATGGATATGACGATAATGCGATTGCGCGTCTTCTGTGCCCTCATACACTTCGATGATTTGATGGAAGAGTTCGTTGACACCTTTACCGGATTTAAACACTGTTGGCACCATAGGCACGCCAAACAACTCCGACAGCTTGTCGTAGTTGACATGGTCACCACGTTTCTGGGTCTCATCAAACATGTTCAGCGCAACCACCATACGGATGTGCATGTCAATGAGTTGCGTCGTAAGATAAAGATTGCGCTCCAGGTTGGAGGTGTCAATCACATTGATGACAACATCCGGAGTCTTTTCGATCAACTGCTTTCTGACATATAACTCTTCGGGGGAATAAGCAGAGAGAGAGTAAGTGCCAGGAAGGTCGACAATGTTGAACTGATAGCCTTCAAAACTGGCATGCCCTTCTTTTGCGTCAACAGTAACACCGGAGTAGTTTCCTACCCGTTCGTGAGCGCCTGAGGCAAAATTAAAGAAGGAAGTCTTGCCGCAGTTGGGGTTTCCAACCAAAGCGACGTTGATCACCTTGCGCTCCTGGAGAGCAACCTTCTCCATTAAATCGGTAGAGTCTTCGTAAGACTTGTCGTTTGGGCGAAGAGCCACATCAAGATCAACACAGCTGTCATCGTTGAGTGACAAATCTTCGACGGGCTGTCCTTTTGCAGCCTGTTGCTGTCTTTCTCTCCGTTCTTTCTCTTCTATTTTCTTAGCTTCCTCAGCAGTCACCACCTCTATCATGTTAGCCTCGCTATGGCGCAGGCTTACCTCATAGCCCATGATACGATATTTCACGGGATCTCTAAGAGGAGCATTGAGCAGAACGTCCACTTTATTACCTTTGATGAACCCCATCTCTACAATGCGTTTCCGGAAGCCACCATGACCGTTGACCTTAACTATAACGCCACTTTCTCCTGTATGCAGCTCAGACAATCTCATAATCTATAATTCTCCTGTCTTTGTTTTCTATTGCAAAGTTACTAATTTAATCTTGGATTATTCCCTCTAAGAATATGTTTCTCTGTAAAATACCTAAAAATGGTTAGCGCTGGTCGTGTGACATGGTAGCAGACCTACATGAATATGATGAATTATATGAAGTAATATTTTGCTCTACAGAGATTTTTGTATAACTTTGCAAACAAAAATATCATAGACAATATCATAGACAATGGGCAGAAAACGTCAATCATTACCAATCATAGAGAATGTCACTATCGAGTCGATAGCAGCCGAAGGCATGAGTTTGTTTCATCACAACGACAAAGTGGTGTTTGTGCCGTTCGGTGTGCCCGGCGATGTTGTTGATGTCCAAATCGTGAAGAAGAAACATAAATATAACGAGGGGCGCATCATCAATATGATTAAGAAAAGCGACAAGCGAATAGTGCCTTTCTGCGAGCACTTTGGTATTTGTGGTGGATGCAAGTGGCAGATGCTGCCTTATCAAGAGCAACTGAATGCGAAGCAACAGCAAGTACACGACCAGTTGACACGAATCGGCAAAGTAGAATTGCCGGACTTCATGCCTATCCTGGGCTCTGTAAAAACCAAGGAATATCGCAACAAACTGGAGTTCGGCTGCTGTGACAGACGGTGGTTTACGCATGAAGAGCTGCAGGACCCCACTTTAGATTTGGACAACGGCAATCACTCTGCCATAGGCTTTCATATACCGGGTGCGTTTGACAAAATATACCCTATTCACAAGTGCTGGCTGATGGATGACCTTCACAACTCAATCCGCAACGACATTGAGGCCTATGCCAAAAGTATTGGCATGACCTTCTACAATGTACGTCAGCAAAAAGGAATGCTGCGCAACCTGATGTTCCGAAACTCCAATACGGGCGAATGGATGCTCTTGATACAGTTTCATTACGATGAGGATGGCGATGAGGCCAAGGCGATGCAACTCTTACAGCATGTTGCAGAGCACTATCCGCAAATCACCTCTTTAATGTATACTGACAACCAGAAAGGCAACGACTCGCTGGCTGATCTGGAGTTGAAGACTTTCAAGGGTAATAGCTTCATCTATGAGGCTATGGAGGATTTGAAGTTTAAGGTGGGCCCCAAGAGCTTCTATCAAACCAACACGGAGCAGGCTTATCAGCTATATAAAGTGGTACGCAAGTTCTGTTTCATGCCACTTGATGATGAAGAAGCCCCCACAGGAGAGCCTCTGCTTTATGATCTTTACACGGGTACGGGCACGATAGCGAACTTCGTCGCACGTAAGGCAAAGCGTGTCATTGGCATAGAGTATGTCGAGGAGGCCATCGAAGACGCAAAGGTAAACAGCCAGATCAACAAAATTGAGAACACTACGTTCTTTGCGGGAGATATGAAAGACATTCTCACTGATGACTTCATCAAAGAGCATGGACAGCCAGATATCATTGTGACAGATCCGCCACGTGCAGGAATGCACCCCGATGTAGTAAATGTCATTCTTAATGCACGCCCTAAGCGCTTGGTCTATGTAAGTTGTAATCCTGCTACACAGGCGCGAGACTTGCAACTGCTCGATGCTGGATTCAAGGTGATGGCCGTGCAGCCTGTAGATATGTTCCCACATACTTCCCACGTGGAGAATGTGGTTTTGCTCATCAGAAGATAAGTTTTCTTTAAAATCAGTAGCTGATTATGTCTCAGACACTATATATCAAAAATATGGTTTGCGACCGTTGCAAGATGGCTGTCAAACAGATCTTGGAACAAGCAGAGCTACATCCGCTTACTGTCGAGTTGGGCGTTGTCACGATTGAGGAGGACAGCCTCAGCGACGAAAAACGAGTGCAGTTGGCTCAAGCTCTCAAGTCCATTGGGTTTGAACTGCTTGAGGATCAGCGGCAACAACTGATGCATCAGATCAAGACTGCAATCATCGATTTGGTGCATTACAAATCCTCTGGGCAGCCTCTGACACTCAGTGCCTATCTCGCAGAGAAATTTCATTTAGATTATAGTCGGCTGAGCAAACTCTTCAGCGAGTGTACCGGCATGACCATTGAGCGGTATTATATGCTGCAAAGGGTGGAAAGAGTGAAAGAACTCTTGAAGTATGATGAGTTGACACTCACGCAAATCGCACAACAGATGAACTATTCGAGTGTCGCCTACCTGAGCAGTCAGTTCAAGAACGTTACGGGAATGACACCCTCTAAGTTTAAGTCTTTGAGTCTCAACTCTCGCATAGCATTAGATAAAATATAAATAGAGTCATATGGAACGCATGGAATTAAGAAGATCCTGGCCATATCATCTTCTCGGCATTATTGTAGTGTTGATTTGGGGAGTGACCTTTGTCAATTCTAAAGTATTGCTCAACCACGGATTGATGGCCCATGAGATTTTTACACTCCGCTTCCTGTTCGCATGGCTCTGTATATGGCTGATCTCTCCAAGGAAATTATGGTGCGACAGCCTGCGTGATGAATTTTTGATGGTGCTTTTGGGCATTACCGGCGGCTCGCTCTACTTCGTTACCGAGAACATTGCCGTGAAGGTCGGCTATGTCAACAACGTGTCTTTCATCGTCTGCACAGCTCCTTTGTTGACAACGATATTAGCACTTCTCTTTCTTAAGGATATTCGTGCCAACCGAAAGCTGATCATCGGTTCACTGATGGCTACGATTGGTGTGGGGCTTGTGGTATTTAATGGGCAGTTCGTCTTGAAGATCAATCCCCTGGGTGATCTTCTGGCACTTGCAGCATCTCTGTGCTGGGCTGTCTATAGCATTCTGATGAGATATGTAAGCCACTATAGCAGTGTGTTTGTCACGCGCAAAGTTTTCTTCTACGGACTCGTTACCGTGTTGCCGGTTTATTTGCTACGTCCCTGGAATTTCCCTCTGCAAGGCTTTCTGCAACCGGCGGTATGGGGCAACTTGCTCTTTCTGGGCGTTGTAGCCAGTTTTGCCTGTTTTGCACTCTGGAGCTTTGTGATTAAGAAGATTGGTGCCATTTCGGCCAGCAACTATATCTATCTCAATCCGGTCAGCACGGTCGTAGCCAGCGCACTTGTCTTGCACGAGCACATGACAATATTGGCGTTCATGGGCGCGGGCAGCATTCTCCTCGGTGTGTACATCGTCAGCAAAGCACTTCCACAGAAGGCTTAGAACAAAGAAGGATTAACAAGTTTGAGGCGTATGAGCAAACTGATAAAAGACTTTGATTTCACAACATACAAAGATCCTGGAATATTGGAATTTAAAGACGTAGTGATAGATGACAAGACGCTTCCTTTCACTATGGTGGCATGCCCGGGAAAGGTATCTTCTATTGTCGTTGACCCAACGTCGGGGCATCAGCTCGTCATGGCTATTCTTGGACTTGACAAGGTGAAAGGTGGATACATAACGGTCGACGGAGAATTGGTGACCTATGGGTCGGGCACCTTCTTCCGACAAATGATGTGCTATGTGCCTCATTTCTTGCCGCAGGTAGATATGACTGTAGGAGAACTTTGCAGGCAGGCTATCAGCAAATACAATGGCAAAAATCTCAGCGCAGAAGCTTTGACCGAGACGTGGAATAGTTTAAGCATCAAACCTACGGTATGGAAAGAAAAGATACGCAGCGTCCCTCCGTCTGTACTCTGGCTCGTGCTTTTATCATTGGTGCCCTTGCGAAGGGGATCCATTGTGTTAATAGAAGAACCTATCGTCAAGAACGAAACAGTGAATTCGTTTATCACTCAACTGGCGAGGCAGGGCAGAGAAGTGATCTGTACTACGCAGTCTAATCCTTTTAGCTCTTTTCAAGTAGTGAATTTAACATCAAAAAGCGAATAGACCATGACAAGTTTATATTTCTTAGGAGGGCTGGTGTTCGGTATATTGTTGCTGATAATACCAGTTGTTTTGAACAATGTACTGAAGCTCGGTATTCTGAATAAACTACAGAAAGGAAGTGCCAGCCTTTTAATACTGATCTTGATCTATGGCATGCTTCTCTCTTTTGCCATTTGGCAAAATCATCTTTGGCTCACGATGTTGACAGCACTTCTCATTGTGGGGCTAACATGCTCTCTGTCTTTGATGCGTTTCCGCTTCAAATTAAAGGTGTTGCTGATTCCGGCTCTTGCGGGCTTGTTATCTGTCATGCTGGTATTGGCTCCTATTTCCGCCATTCTTATTACTCCTTTGCCACAGTCATTCTTACCACAGTATTTCCTTCCTGTTGTAGGATTGCTTAGTGGCTTGATCGCATATAATATGGTTCGTGGTATTCGCAAATATTATGTTGGATTACAAAATCATGCCGCCTTATACAACTATTTATTGGGCAATGGTTGCACTCACCATCAGGCAGTAGCTTATTTCTTTCGTCGTTCTTTACAAAGCACTGCATTGTGGGTACTTCGACGTATATCTGCCAACATGGTCACCACTACTCCGTTACTATTACTCGTTTTGGTATGGGCGGGTGTTCCGGTAGTAAAAGCAGCAATCCTTAACTTCATGTTTTTCTTTGCAATCCTTTCGGGTTCCATGATCTCTTTATTTGTTTCTTTGTGGGTTGCCCGTCGCTACACTTTTGATGAGTACAGCCGTCTTCAGCCAGTCTCGTAACACGCCTGCATATTGATTTTGAGAATCTGCGACCATGACCAATGCTCGCTTTCCCCCAGCAAGCATTGGCCCAATGCACATGCCTTCGTAGTTGGCGAAACTATGATCAAAGAGTTTCATATAGGTTTGCCATTGTGCGAGCAATGTCTTCTCATACGTAAGGATGTTGTAGCAAAACAACTTGCACTTGACAAATGCCCCCAACTTCATTTTTGGAACATAAGCTTCACGCTCAAGCACTAAGAGACTGTCAGCATTCAAAGCGCATAACGACGGTACACCAAATGTGTAGAAAGCACCTTCACGTGGCGAAATGCTTGCAGAGTCCATCCTATAAGGAATGACACGGCAGACTTTCATGATGCTGTCGATCTCGAGAAGTCTTATGGGGGCTGTTTCGTTGCATGTCCAAAGATGGTGGCTTTCCTTGCAGTATGTCAGAGCTTCCAGTCCTTCGTTTTCCGGCAGATTCCCTAAAGAGTCCGGCCACGCTGTGACACGTCCGGTATAACGTCCTTGTCTGTCAAACTCAACAATGTGGTTATCCGCTTCACCACTTATCATCAGCGTACCACAATCGGGCAAGTAAGCGATACCTTCATCGTCTCTACCCGGCTTTTCAGATCCGTAGAATCCTAAATTCTTAGCCGATAGTATCGCACCCGTTATAGTATCAAGTTGAATGTCGAAAACGTAATAACCGTCATGCTCGCTTTTATCACTAACTACAGCATATCGTGTGCCTCCCAACCAAGCAATGCCACTGTAATTACCGGCAGGGATCGTTTCTTTGAATTGTTGCTGAGGATTGAGCGTAATGGAGATTTGCGATAGGGCGGATGCAAGCCTCAGCGACAGTAGGATTAATATCAGTGTGCGTCTCATAATCGTATTCTTTCATTAATAAACGCAAATTTCATCAGAATATTTGGTGATATGAAATGAATCTTGTAAATTTGCAGATGAAATGGAGAAACCCATAAGGGGTTGTTTCGGTTCGATCGGGATACTCATCAAATTACAATGAAAACCGGGATATCTTCTCTTGTTGATGGCGGGCCACAATGTTGCGAAGGCGGCAGCTGTAAAGCCGGTGGATTACAAAGACAGAGAGGGCCCACAACTTTTATAGCTGGAGTTTTCATCACATCATCGTTGCAACCCCTTTCCATACGGAGAATGACGCGAAGGCTATGGCCTCGCGTATTCTCCGTTTTTATTCTTATCAATAAACTTAGGACAAGTAACATTCATAATTAACAAAGAGGAGACAAATTATGTTTAGCGGTATTGTTGAAGAGATGGCCACCGTCAAAGCCATCACGCAAGATCAGGGAAATATCAATCTCACACTTAGCTGCTCATTCACGCATGAGTTGAAAATAGACCAAAGCGTCTCACACAATGGCGTTTGTCTGACAGTGGTAGACTTGAAGGATGACTGCTATACAGTGACAGCCATGAAAGAGACTTTGGAGCGTTCCAACCTTGGACTGCTGAAGGTGGGGGATGCAGTCAATGTTGAGCGATCAATGATGATGAACGGACGACTTGACGGACACATTGTTCAAGGTCATGTCGACGAGACGGCTGTTTGCACAAATATTGAAGATGCTGACGGGTCGGCCTATTTCACCTTTAAGTATCGCAACAATCCGGAAATGGCCCGGCGTGGCTACTTCACAGTAGACAAAGGCTCTGTCACTGTCAATGGCGTATCGCTTACGGTGTGTGATCCTACCGACGACAGTTTCCGTGTGGCTATTATCCCTTACACACGGCAAAATACCAATTTCCGGGACATTAAGGTGGGTAGTGTTGTCAATCTTGAATTTGATATCATAGGTAAGTATATCGCACGACTAAGACATTTCGAATAACTTTCTCAATACGGTCTTAGTCATCCGTTTACATAATTACCCAGAATAGAATGAAGCCTCGTTCAACACAAAAGTGTATAACGAGGCTTCATTTATCTATAGCGAATTAAGCATTAATAAGCTCTTGCGATAATGACACGATATTTAGCCGGTTTGCCACTTACCATGTCGACACCTGGAGTCTGCTCATAGGCAAAGGGGACGCAACGGATAGTAGCCTGTGTGTCCTCTTTGATCTTGGCCTCTGTCTCTGGTGTACCGTCCCAGTGGCAAAGGAAGAAGCCACCATCTTTGATACGCTCCTTAAACTCTTCGTAGTTGTCACATTCGTAGACATGTGCATCACGATATTTACGAGCCTTTTCAAAGACGTTCTTCTGAATATCATCAAGCAGGTTCTTCACACGCTCTACAATACCGTCAAAGCTGACGTTCTCTTTCTCCAGCGTGTCACGACGCATCACCTCGATGGTATTGTTCTCTAAGTCGCGTCCACCCATCACAAGTCTTACAGGTACACCCTTGAGCTCATAGTCGGCGAACTTGAATCCCGGGCGTTTGTTGTCTGCATCGTCATACTTCACACTGATGCCTAACTCATCAAACTTATCTATGACGGGCTTAAGCTTCTCCGTGATAGCAGCAAGTTGCTCTTTGTTCTTCGTAATAGGTACAATGACGACCTGAATAGGAGCCAACTTCGGAGGCAACACCAATCCATTATCATCTGAGTGAACCATGATAAGCGCACCCATCAGACGAGTAGAAACGCCCCAGGAAGTAGCCCATACATACTCTGGCTTGTTTTCCTTATTCAGGAAGGTAACATCAAAACTCTTTGCGAAGTTTTGACCCAGGAAGTGGCTGGTACCACTTTGCAGAGCCTTGCCATCTTGCATCATTGCCTCAATCGTATAGGTTTCCAAAGCTCCGGCAAAGCGCTCGGTCTCACTCTTGACACCCTGGATGACAGGTACACCCATCCAATTCTCGACAAAGTCAGCATATACTTTGAGCATTTTCTGAGCCTCAGCCTGTGCTTCCTCGGAAGTTGCATGTGCTGTATGACCTTCTTGCCACAAGAACTCAGAAGTACGCAGGAAAGGACGTGTACGCATCTCCCAACGCATCACATTACACCACTGGTTACACATGATAGGCAGGTCACGCCAAGAGTGAATCCAGTTTTTATAGGTATGCCAGATCATTGTCTCTGAAGTAGGACGGATGATCAGCTCCTCATCGAGCTTTGCGGCTGGATCCACAATGATATCCTTACCATCGTCACTGGTCTTCAGTCGATAATGGGTAACCACGGCACTTTCTTTGGCGAAGCCCTTTACGTGCTCAGCCTCACGAGCAAAGAAACTCTTCGGGATAAGCAATGGGAAATAGGCATTCTGTACTCCTTGCTTTTTAAACATCTTATCGAGCACAGCTTGCATCTTTTCCCAGATTGCATAGCCATAAGGCTTGATAATCATACAGCCACGCACCGGCGCAGTCTCAGCCAGGTCTGCCTTCATCACCAAGTCGTTGTACCACTGACTATAGTTGTCAGCCCGCTTGGTCAATTCTTTCAGTTCTTTAGCCATTTTAATAGTTGATCTGAGCAGAATAGGGAATTGCCTATAGCAAGATAGGCATTTTCCTCCCTGCAAAATTTATTATTTACTTAATTTTGCCACAAAGTTACGAAAAAAATATCGGATAGCTCTCGCACAAAGCGAAAAAAGAGTTACCTTTGCAATAGAAAAAGATCAACCAACAAAATTAAAACACAATTGATATGAAGAAGATTACATTAGCAACAATGGGATTGTGCATGCTGACCATCACCAGCTGTGGCACAAGTCAGGGCAATGGCGCATTGATTGGTACCGGCGCAGGTGCCGCTTTAGGCGCAATTGTCGGTAAGATTGCAGGTAACACAGCTGTAGGTGCCGCCATTGGTGGTGCTGTTGGCGCTGGTACCGGTGCTATCATTGGCCATCATATGGACAAAGTAAAGGCAGAAGCTGCAGCTAAAGTGCAGAACGCTAAAGTCGAGGAAGTTACAGATGCCAATGGACTGAAAGCTGTAAAGCTTACTTTTGACAGTGGCCTTCAGTTCGACCTGAGCAAGTCTACACTGCGTGCTGCAGCAAAGAAGGATTTGGCCAACTTTGCTACTGTCTTGAAGAACAACACCGACTGTCTTGTAGACATTCAAGGCTACACAGATGCTACAGGTGGTGACAAGATCAATGTGCCATTGAGTCAGTCTCGTGCACAGGCTGTTAGTAGCTATCTGGTTTCTCAGGGTGTCTCTTCCAGCCAGTTCAAGAATGTTGCCGGCTACGGCAGTCAGAATCCAGTTGTCGACAAGACCGTCGCACCTGAGAACCGCCGTGTAGAAGTTTATCTCTATGCCAGCCCTGAAATGGTGCAGAAGGCCGAGAACGGAACGCTGAAATAAGTTAATAACAAAGAATATTGTTTTTTGCAATATCATTTGCAGAATAAATAAATAGGGGATGCAGGCTCATCAAGGGTCGGCATCCCCCTTTTGGCATGAATAGATTCAAGAAAATCCTTCGTTGGGGTGTCAGCCTTTTCTTTGCATCCTCAATATTGGCTGTCATTGCCTATCGTTTCATTCCGGTCTACATCACACCGCTGATGGTTATCCGCTGTTTTCAAAATGGCAGTCTGACGATGCATCATCAATGGATACCTCTTGAAGAGATGTCTCCTCACATGCCCGTGGCAGTGATGTCAAGCGAGGACAGCCGTTTTCTCTTGCATCATGGTTTTGACTTCAATGCCATTGGCAATGCTGCTGAACGAAACCTCAAACACAAGCACGGAAAAAAGTTCGGTGCCAGTACTATCTCTCAGCAGACGGCCAAGAACGTGTTTCTCTGGCCGGGACGGTCGTGGGTCAGAAAAGGATTTGAAGTTTACTTCACAGCACTCATCGAACTCTTTTGGAGTAAGCAGCGCATCATGGAAGTCTATCTCAACAGCATAGAGATGGGTGACGGCATCTATGGTGTAGAGGCATGCGCCAACTACAATTTTGGAAAAGATGCAAAAGATCTGTCGCGTGCAGACTGTGCGCTGATCGCTGCGACTCTCCCCAATCCACGCAAATTCTCTTCGAAGTACCCAAGTGGATATATGCGCCTGCGTCAACGCCAAATCATGGCCAACATGCGCTACATTCCGTCCTTCCCTAAAGAAGGAGAAGACTACGATCCCAAAACGGCAGTGGGATCCACTTACCGTTGAACTTTCACCATTATCCCTTCATACACAAGAATATGACTCAAGAAGAACAAAATATCCTCTCCCAACTCAATGATGCCCAGCGGCAGGCTGTCGTCTTTGATGATGGCCCGGAACTGGTCGTTGCTGGAGCAGGCTCAGGAAAGACACGTGTGCTTACCTATAAGATTGCATGGCTGTTGGAGCATGAGCAATTGAAGCCATGGTCCGTCTTGGCCCTTACCTTCACCAATAAAGCTGCTAACGAGATGAAATCGCGTATTGCTCAA
Organism: Hallella absiana; assembly: GCF_025457485.1. Classification (NCBI taxonomy): domain Bacteria; kingdom Pseudomonadati; phylum Bacteroidota; class Bacteroidia; order Bacteroidales; family Prevotellaceae; genus Hallella; species Hallella absiana. Next base: position 81,459 of record NZ_JAMXSP010000007.1, on the reverse strand, counting down.
TTAGTAGGGGAGGAGCGGGCACGCTATCTGCAAATGGGAACCTTCCACTCTGTCTTCTCTCATATTCTGCGTGCTGAGGCTCAACACATAGGCTTTCAATCTGGCTTTACCATCTATGACGAGACAGACTCCAGATCACTGATAAAAAACATCGTCAAACAGATGGAACTTGACGATAGAAAATACAAACCTGCTGATGTGCATAAAGCCATATCTCGGGCAAAGAATGATCTATGTACAGCCGAGCAATATGGTAATGACGGCAGTCGTATAGAACAGGACCGGCAAAAAAACATGCCGGAAGTCTATAAAATTTATCTTGCTTATCAGCAACGCCTTCATCAGGCCAACGCAATGGACTTCGATGATTTGCTGATGCTGACTTACGAGTTGTTTCAGACCCACGATGACATCCGACAGAAATATGCCAGTCGATTTGAGTATGTGCTGGTTGATGAGTATCAGGACACCAACTTTGTCCAACAGCAAATTCTTTGGCAACTGACAAAGGAACGGCAACGCGTATGTGTCGTTGGTGATGACTATCAGAGTATCTATGCTTTCCGTGGGGCCAAGATCGATAATATCCTTAACTTCACCTCACGGTATAAGAATGCTAAGGTGTTTAAGTTGGAACGCAACTACCGTTCTTCCCGTCTGATCGTTGCTGCCGCCAATTCGCTTATGAAGCACAATGAACGGCAGATCGAGAAAAACGTCTATAGCGAAAATGAGGAAGGTGACAAACTCACAGTTCTTGAGACGCAGTCTGACAAGCGTGAGGCTGCAGTGGTTTGTCGGGAAATCAAGCGCATCAAGGCTCAGGAGCATTGCCATTGGAGTGATTTTGCCATTCTGTACCGGACCAATGCCCAAAGCCGCCTTTTCGAGGAACAGATGCACAGTCCCGAAATGGGTATGGCTAACTGCTATCGGGTGTTTGGAGGTGTTAGCTTCTATCAGCGCAAGGAGATAAAAGACGCATTGGCCTATTTCAGACTTGTTGTTAATTCTGATGACGAGGAAGCATTCCGTCGCATCATCAATTATCCTACACGTGGTATCGGTAACACTACCGTACAGAAAATTATTTCCACTGCACAGCAAAACGAAATAAGCCTTTGGGAGACTATCTGCCATCCAGGGCAATATGGATTATCTGTCAATCGTGGGGCACTCGCAAAACTTGATGCATTCAGGCAACTGATTCAGTCGTTTATCGACAAACGTGGGGCTGTTGACGCATTAACGCTGGGTAAGGAAATCTTGGAACACAGTGGCATGAAAGCAGACCTTGATGCCGACAAAACTCCGGAAGGCGAAGGCAAGCGCGAGAACATAGACAGCCTCACTTCCGGCATCGCCGACTTTGTGCAGTCGCAACAAGAACAAGGACTTGATGACCATGAGCTGTTGAGTGACTATCTTTCTACAGTGTCTCTGTTGACCGATATGGATAACGATGACTCGTCCAGTGACAAGATGACCTTAATGACCATCCATTCTGCAAAAGGTTTGGAATTTGGGACAGTTTTCATTGTTGGTATGGAAGAGAACATTTTTCCAAGTCTGATGTCTGCGGACAGTAAACGAGGATTAGAGGAAGAGCGTCGGTTGCTCTATGTGGCCATCACGCGTGCAGAGCACCATTGCTATTTATCATGGGCTCATACACGATGGCTCTTTGGCAAGATGGATCCTTACGTCAGAAAGAGCCGCTTCCTTGACGACATTGATCCGAAATATCTGACTATACGTGCGGAAGATGGCGGAGCAACCATACGCAATCATGGCGGATGGAACAGAAAGCCTTGGGATGATGACGACTACGAGATCAATAAGCCTTATACCGGAAGTCATCCTTGGGGCGACGAGTATCCTCGTTACAGTAGTCGCATGCAGAACTCACGTCCTGTAGCCGGGCAGTTTATGGCTGACCCACAGCCAAAGATAACAAAGCCTCACAGAGCAGAACAGGCTATTAATCCGTTCTCGCCCTCCTTTGAGCAGCAACTTCGACAAAAAGGTAATTTCAGGAAAGTGACAAAGGCAATGACCAATGGAGGCCGCGTCATCAATTCCTCTGACGAGAGAAATGTGGGCTATACTCATTCAGATCACGGCCAAAACGATGCAAGCAATTACGGAATCAAAGTGGGGTCAGTCATTCTTCATTCTCGTTTTGGTAAGGGACAAGTAAAGAAGATAGAGGGAAATGGAGAAAACTGTAAGGCCACAATCGACTTTGAGGAAACCTCTACCAAAGTTCTGCTCCTTAGGTTCGCAAAGTTTAAAGTACTTTCTATATAAACAAAAATTGTCCTCCTTTTCAAATTGGAAAGGAGGACAATTTTTGGTTTCAGCCCATATCAAAGGACTCTTATGCTGCGCTTTTAATAATCTTCATCTTCACTGATATCCTCAGCTTCGAGGTTAAGTTCGTCGGGACTTGTCTCGTATGTTGTGCGATAGCTCTCTTCGGTGAGTTTTTCATCATCGAAAGCATCATCGTCATCATCGTCCTGCTTGAAGTTATCATCATCAACATCCTCATCCTCTCCTTCAGCATTATCCGAATCTTCGCTGTCGTCCTCATCCTTCTCGCTATCTTCATCAGCAAGATAGACAGGTGTTGCAACGGCCTCGGGCTTCTCTTTCGCAAAGATGGCTTCTACCCAAAGTCCTTTTGGGATTTCCAACACTTCGAATCCATCACTGACTTTCTTCTCATAAAGTCCACCCGCCTTATGCAGGCGATCTTTGGGAAGAGTGGTGGTAGAGATGTCAAATCCGCTCTCGATGATGTCCTGTATGCTCTGTGACAGAGACTCCCATCCGCCACCGAAGTTACGTTCCAAGACTTCGATGAGCTTAGCAGCAGAGATATGACGGATATTCTCGTAGGTCAGATCTGTCACTCTCAGGATCGGTCGCTTCTTGATAGCAAGCTTTGGACGACCATCTTCGGGCTTACCGATCTGAGCGACCTTAAAGCCGCGGTCCTCATACTTCTTAATGATCTCGGGCTTATCCACTTTTATCTCCTCCATATCAAAAGCAGTCTTGATAATGTCGGTATAATGGCGCATATTCTCTTTGAGTTCGGCATCTTTCTCGACAGCCTCCAAAAGGCGGAAAATGTCGTTCTCCTGCAAATCCCAAACATTACTCTTGGATAATGTCTTAACAGTAATTGCTTTTTTGTCTTTCATGGTCTTTGATGTTATATGGTGCAAAAGTAACATTAAATTCCTAATAAGCAAACAAAATCAGTAAATAATTTATGTCCAAAACTTAATGTTATCTGTTGGATGCATTGTTTTTCCACATTTAGGGCATGTTTTCTTGTCCCAAGGCTTGATATGACTGCTTCCACAATTGAGACACAGCCTGCCCGCCAAGGACGTAAAGGAAGGTGCAGAGTCTGCGATGACACCACCCACAACCAAAGGTTGGACTGTGTTGCAATCAGGACAAGTGATCATTTCTATATGTTGTCCCATGAATCCACGGCCTTCGTAGACATCTGCTTCGTAACCGCAGGCCTCACATTTATATTTGATGATATGTGCCATAGACTATTCTTTTGAATTTCCTATCAATTTACGGTAAAGCTTCTCGTATCTCTTGGCTACATCTATGTAGTCGTGATGCTTCCTTATATATATAATACTCTGTTTCTTAAGAACAGGTATCATTTCAGGATGTTCAACGAGTTGTTCCAAGGCGTTAAAGACGCTGTCTTCGTTCGGCTCTACATTGACGATTGGCCGCAGACTGTCTTCACCAAGGATTTCGTAGTTTTCCGGTTCCCCGCCTCCGACACAGATAATTCCGCGCGACATCGCCTCAAGGGCATTCATGGCTGGAGTATAGCTATAGAGCTGGTCAAGGATTACATCTGCTTCGTTCATCATCAATGTATATTGTTTGAAAGGCACACCGCTGGCGACCGACAGAGAGACTTGCTTGGGATATTTTTGCTGGAGCTTCTTGGCTGCATCCAACATGATATCTGTTCCCTTATAGGCGCTTCTGTTTTTTGATATACCAATGAAAATCTTCAAGGGCAGATGCGTCTGGCTGTCGACGTCATTTTCTTGTCTATTCTGCTTGATAGGATACGGAATGAAAACCGTCTTTTGAGGAAACAGAGGCTGATAGCATGCCCAATACTCATAGAGCCCCGCGACTATAGCATCACAATCTTGAGCAACGTATTGGTTGAAACGTCCTTTAGGAGTGTTAAGCCAGTCTGCTCTTTCCTTCATGGCATCATCGTCAGTGCGCAGGTGGTCACCAATGTTGAAGTCGCTGTATCTCAACGGCATTTTTGTGACATTCTCATGCACCCAATAGTAATCCATTCCATAAGCACCCATCACAACTTTCCCGTTGTTTCGCCGCAGATAACGGTAGATGGGTAATATTTTCTCAGCCTTGAGCTCCAGGAACATTGGATTGATGATTTGCACCACATCATACCCTCTCAGATGAGGCAGCGCGGTAATAAGTTGGGCTGCAAAACGCAAAGTACCAGCAAATCCAGGGTTACGACTGAAGTCGATGTCTCTCGGATAGTTCTTCCAAAAGTCACCGTTGCTGGCTACTACCACCTTGTGACCAAGTTTTCTCAGCCCCTCTGCCAATGTGTTATGGACATTGCTGTATTCACCTATCAGAAGAATCTTCATCTTATCGTTTTACTTTTAAGCCTCTCACAAGTAACTGTCTTCCCCAATGAGAACTTATCAGCTTTCGAAACAAAGTGTATTTGCGAGTATATTGACGGTCGGGTAGGGGGTAGAGCTCCATTTTCTGCAAGATGTCGATAGCAGCGTCCAGTCTCTGTCTGCTTTGCGTTTGCACGATGATTTGATAGAGATAGTCCATCGTAAGCTGAGCCACGCGACGTTCCAAGGCTATTTTGCTCTCTACCGGCGATTGGCTCACTAAGCATTTAAGGCGTACAATTACTTGAAGAATGTCTTCTAGTCTTTTGTCGATGATCTTTTTGTCAGTATTGTGTGTAATGGATCCTTTTCGCTGACGATAGTAATAAGCCGGTGCATTGGTGTCGAAAACACGTTTGCTGCGTAGTAACAGTTGCGGAGTAAACTCTTCGTCTTCATGATAAATGCCAGATGTAAACTTCAAGTCTCCCAATACGTCTTTTCGGAAAATGTATCCCCACGCGGCCGCTCTTATATTCTTTTCCGTCATATATTCACATCCACTCACTGGCTGTGGCGCAGAAAAAGCAGTATCAGCACAGTTGCTGGATGTCATGTGGAAAAACACCATGTCAGGCCGTTCGTAACGCACAAAGTCAAGACAATGTTCGTATGGTGCAGTCACTAAATAGTCATCTCCATCGACAAATTGGATATATTCGCCCTTTGCCCATTGCAAGCCATTATTCCGGGCGACAGAAAGTCCCTGATTGGCTTGACGTATATATATGAGGTCGTCTCTCTTAGACAAAAAGTCAATGGGTGACCTCTCTGATCCGTCATCAATGAGTATAATCTCTCTTTCTTCCTCACTGAGCGATAAGGACAGAATGCTGTTCAGACATTCATCCAATAGCGTTACAGGGAGATTATATGTTGTCACAATGAAACTGACGAGTGGCTTCGGCATACTAACTTATGTATTTTACAAAGAGTTGCAAGTCCCAGCAAATGCAGAACTTTCAATTTTAGAGTGTTGTGATAAGGCAGAATCGGAAAGTCTGGACGGACTTTACCTGTAGCGCGGAAGACATCCAGTTGGATATTCAGCACATCTGCATAGTATTCGGCCATCAGCCGGTCATACTCTTTGACTTTTTGTTTTGCTCTTTTGTCTGTAGACATTCGCCGAAGCATGATCAGATTGCCATCAAGAAGACTGTTAAGATCCTTGGCTCCAGCTTGCTGAGTGATGCCATTGGGGTTGAATGTATAGTAGTAAAGTCCCACATCAGTTGTGGCCACGCGGCGACAGTGACGCAGCACTTGAGGCAAGGTAAAGGTATCCTCAAAGGTTCTGCCTTCCGGAAATTTCACATCTTGCCACACTTCACGTTTATAAACTTTATTCCAGACATAGGTGTGTTGCCAGGCTTTAGTCTCTAACCAATAAACGGCGTTGAAGGTGAACTCACGACGAGTGAAAGTGACACGCGTCTGCCGCGGGGAACCGAAATGGCGATAAAGTGGGAACTCCAACATGTCATAATCAGGATGGATGGAAAGTTGCTCCATCAGCTCCTTTAAAGTGTCAGGAGCTAAATAGTCATCACTGTCCACAAACATGATATAGTCGCCTTTGGCCTTTGCAAGTCCAGCATTGCGTGCAGCACTCAGTCCACTGTTGCGCTTCAGTCTTACATGCTGTATGCGTCCCTCTTTTTTAGCATAGCTCTCACATATCTTCGCGCTTCCATCTGTTGACGCATCGTCAACAAGGATCATCTGCCAGTCACGAAAATCTTGTGTCAAAATGCTGTCAACGCATCTCTTCAGCGTGTCTCGCGTCTGATAAACGGGTATGATAATGCTTAATTTCATTTGGTGTCTTTCATTAATTCCTTAAAGAAAGCGTTCAGGTCTTCATCAAGACCTTTCATGATATCTCCACCGACAATTACCGTGTCATCATCAGCCACAAAAAGTTCAGCTATATGCTCTTTGTCTTCATTTTCCAATACGACACTATATGGCTTCAAAATACCCATCGACTCTACGAAACAATGGTTCTTCTTTAAGTAGCGCCGGAGAATGAGGGTGATACTGTCATAAAAATCCTCGTCTTTCTGATTGATCCATTGTTCTACCACACACCTTGTTATCTCTTGATCGTCATCGTCAAAAGCAGTAAGCTCACCAGTCTCTTGATTGGTGCGGACGTGGATATCGGTCAATATTGCATTGTCGCATTGCGATGGGAACTTCTCAGCCACCTTGTGGAAGAAACGGTCAAGTTGCTGCATCGTCTGTTCTGTTGCCTTCATCATAGCTGTTTATCTTTAGATGTTTTGTTTCTGCAAACTTACACAAAAAAAATGGTAATTGAGCGAATATAACTAAAAACTTTCTTAATGTAGCTATTCTGCGATAGATGTGACTGGGCAATCCGTAGCACAAAACTGTGCTCGGATTGTCTCAAATTGCATCTGCTTATGTTTCTTCATAGTCCCTATTATGGAATGCAATTCAAAGAATGTATTTGCACCAAAATCTAACCTAATGGTTCTGGAGTTCCTCAATTTTATACTTGTTTTTGTTGCTTTATAGTCGGTTACTTAAGTTAGGAATAGAAATGTATTCGCTGAATAGCTGCTGATTTCCATAAAAATTGGATCAGAGGAAGGGCTTTATGGCATGCAATCGATTTTCAGAGCCTCTTAAGTGTCTGTGTTCAAGATAAAATGGCATTTCCGGCACCAATTCGCTATCAATAGTAGTCTTGCGTTGAGCAAGCAAGAGAAAAGAAAAATTGGACTTTCTTTGTTGTTTTTAAAATAATATTTGTACATTTGCAATCGAAATAAAATTTCCCAGTCTCAGATGAAATCTTTCATATGAGTGGGAGTGTATTCAAACAGATACAACTATGGAAGGAATCTTTAGAGATGAAATAGAAGTGCGCCAGATAGACAAATTTTTCTGTGCGGAGATGGGACGTCAAATTCATCGCTATATTAAGGCGATGCATGGGTCTTTGGCTATGATGGAAAAATTTGAATTACGTCTGCATCAACTCGACATCCCTGGGCGAGAGGAAGCTATAGCCCGTTATATTGATCTAAATCGTAAAGTTGTTGCGTCTCTTGACTGGCGTATGCTATTAGCCAGATCTATAGCTAACTATTGCGATTCCTATCCCTATTTTTTCAGTATGCTTTCAGATGAGAGTACTTTGAAATTCTATATTAAGCGAATGAAAGAAAAATATATTCGCTACCATCAGATTTTTGAAAAAGATGGAAAATTTGGAATTAAAGATCACGAAGGTAATATCTTGTTAAATGCTCTCTATGATTTTCTACGTACTCCATATGTATATGTAGATGATATGACCGCTATGCCCATTATAGCAGAGAAAAATGGTAAGATGGGCTTGGTGTTGCCTGATGGTAACGATACAATTGTCGTGCCATTTGAATATGACGACATTTCACTTCGAGATTCAGAGCCATGGTTTGAACTAACAAAATCAGGACAGACGACATTATGGCCTAAAAACGATCATCGATGAAATCAGAAAAAAAAATAGTTCTACTTATTACTGTCTTTCTATTATGGGTTCTGCTTTTTATATTGCAGAAGCCCGTTTTTTTATTGGCTTACGGTGGTATAAGCCATTTAGTAGCCGTTGTTTGGCATGGCATTCCATTGGACTTGAGCATGGCAGGGTATCTTACAGTGTTTCCGGCGTTGCTCGTTTTATTATGTAGCTTATCCATTAACCGCTTCCATCGTAGGAGTGTTCTCAAAGTGTCCACGCTGCTCCTGAAGGTTTACTTTGTTGTCGCCGCGGCCTGTTACTCTTTGGCGTTTGTCTCCAATTTATTTTTATATGATTATTGGCGCTTCCCTTTAGATTACACTCCTATATTTTTTATCACTTCATCACCGAGGGCTGCAATGGCGAGCGTAGAATGGTGGCAGTTGATAGAAGCATTTCTAATGGTCTGCCTGCTTACTTGGCTTATTTTTAGTCTCTTTACCCATCTTTTCCATAGAAATATGTGGCAAGAGGCAACCTCATGGAGACATAACCTTGCACTTGTTCTGCTCACAGTAATGCTTTTTTTGCCGATTCGAGGTGGTATCAGTGTGGCTACGATGAACACTGGTCAAGCCTATTTCTCATCCACTCAGGAATTGAACCATGCTGCTGTTAATCCACTTTTTTCATTTATGGAAAGTGCGTTTCACCAAACTGATTTTTCAAGGGAATATCGATTAATGGATGATCAATTGGCTCACCGACGTTTCCAAAGGCTAAATAGTCCACAGAAAATGTCAGACTCGATCCGCCAACGGCTCATTCGTAAGGACTTGGTTCAGCCAGACATCTATTTGATCATTATGGAGAGTTTCTCCGACACAATCATGCATGTGCCTCATGTCACCCCAATGCTCAACAAAATCAAGAAGGAAGGTATATGGTTCTCCAACTTTTATGCCAACAGCTTCCGTACCGATCGAGGGCTTGTATCGAATTTATTAGGGATTCCTGCTCCTTCCAAAGTGAGTTTGATGAAGTTTCCACGTAAAACCGCCCATATGCCCTCTTTGACGACTGAGCTGGTTAAGCATGGATATGCGACACATTACTATTATGGAGGCGATGCCGACTTCACTAACATGCGCTCGTTTCTGGTCAATCAGGGCTTTATGAACATTACAGAAGCACATGATTTCCCGGTGAGTGACAGGCTTAGCAAGTGGGGGGTACCTGACCATTTGGTATTTCAACGTGTAGAGAAAGACCTCTGTACGAATAAAAGCGTAAGCCCCATGTTCCGCGTCATCCAGACATCGAGTTCACATGAGCCTTTCGATGTTCCTTTTCATCGACTGAAAGACAAAAGACTCAATGCCTTTGCTTATAGTGACAACAGCATTGGACAATTTGTAGATTGGCTCAAGAAGACAAAATTTTGGTCTCATAGTTTGGTAGTATTGATTCCTGATCATCTTGGAGCATGGCCCCGCGATATCGATAACTTCTCGTTTTGTCGCTTTCATGTTCCGATGCTTTGGACAGGTGGCGTTTTGTCCTCCACAAAGATGGTAAGTGATATCTATGGATCACAGCAGGATATTACGGCCACCTTGCTGAGTCAGTTGGGTTATAATCACAGTATGTTTCCCTTTAGCAAAGACCTATTCGATACAAGAGCGCCTCATTATGCTTTTTTTATGATGAATAACGGATTTGGACTGATTGACAGCCGAGGCTCTATAATATATGATTATGACCGCAGTGCCATCGTTAAGTCCAAGGGATTGTCATCTGAGTATGAACAGAATGGAAAAGCTATTACTCAAGTACTATATGACTACATAGCTCACCCAAAATAGTATTTTAACTTGCATTCTCGCACAATGCGGTTCTTATACTATGCATCATTATTTCGCCCTTTCAGACTTCTCCAGTTCTTCAATTCCTTTAGAGGTACAAAGCCCACGCATGAATACCATGATGAGATTGCTAAAAATATCTTTCAAATCATATTGTAGGTAAAGTTGCTGTGTCATTGCCTCTCGGATTGAGATATCGGCTATTTTTTCAATCAGCTCATAATTAATCCCTGCTAAAAAGAAGCCCTGCTTGATGCCATTGGCAAAAAAAGAAGAGGACTTCATTTGTCTCTGCATTTTTCGCTCTTTGAAAAGCTTAATAACCTGAGGGTATTTCTCCAATTCAATGAAATATGTGGGTACGATTCTCGACATTCTATTCATTTTAAGCTCGTAGAAATACAACATAATGTCGATAACATTGTGCCCTGGGCTCTTAGCAAAATCTTCGATTTCCTTATCAGTGATATCTAAATCATGCCTGACACATTCTAATACGAGGTCTGCTTTATTGTCAAAAATCTCATATACGGTGCGCTTCGAAACAGACAGTATTTGGGCAATGTCGTCCATCTTAACAGACTTGATGCCCTTGCTTTCAAACTCATGTGTTGCTATTGCAATTATGCGTTGACGCAGTTGCTGTCGATATTCTGTAGGGTTGACAGTTTTACTCATATAAGAAATTACAAGTTTATTATGTTGCAAACTTACATAAAAATATCGAATTATAAGTCGTCTGAGACAAAAAAACTATAAAAAATCACAGAAAGTCCACGCTTAAGTCTGTACTGCCAAGGTTATATAGTTCTCCACCATCTCCACCATTAACTAATTACTTGGTTTCCCTGCAATTCTAATTAAATATGCTTATAGTAAGGTGAGAACGCCTAAAGATCATTTTTGATATTGCCGGAGTGCAGCGAGGAGTTCTGCATTTTCTTTCTTAGTACCAACGGTCACACGCAGACAGTCTTTGCAGAGTTTAACGCGGGTGCGGTTTCTGACGATGATACCTTTCTCTACAAGATAATTATAGATAGACTGAGCATCCTTCATCTTGGCTAAAAAGAAGTTAGCATCTGTCGGATAGACAATTTGACAGATGGGCAACTCGCGAAAAGCTGCTATCAACTTAGGGCGCTCCTCGAGTAATAGCTTTACCCATTTTTCCACCTCAGTGCGATTTTTCAAGGCTTCTAAGGCATGACGCTGAGTAAGTAAGTTGATATTGTAGGGGTATTTTACTTTGTTGAACAGATCGATAATCTTCTCACTTGCAAAAGCCATGCCCAGCCGAATGGCAGCACACCCCCAAGCTTTGCTCATGGTGTTGAGCACGATTAAATGAGGATAATTTGCCACAACATGTCGAAAGAGCGGGGCGGAGGAGAAGTCGGAGTAAGCCTCATCGATGACAATGATGCCATCGAAGTGCTCCAGAACAGATGTAATCCCTTGCGTTGACATGTTGTTGCCGGTAGGATTGTTGGGAGAGCAGATCCAAATCACCTTTGTGTGGTCGTCGCAAGCAGCGAGGATTGCGTCGACATTCATCTGATAGTGCTCATCTAAGAGTACAGGACGATATTCAACATCGTTGATGTCGGCACAGACCTTATACATGCCATAGGTAGGCTCTATTGCTACCACATTGTCTGTCTGCGGCCGGCAAAACACGCGGTAGACAAGGTCTATTGCCTCATCAGAACCATTGCCGAGAAATATATTGGCGGCGGGTATATTCTTGATCTTCGAGAGTTCAGCCTTCAAATCCGTTTGTAATGGATCGGGATAGCGGTTGTAGGGGCTGTTGTAGGGATTCTCATTGGCATCGAGAAAGACGTGAGCTTCGTGGCCCGAGTATTCATTACGTGCAGAACTATATGGAGCCAACTTGGCGATGTTGGGTCTTACCAAATCATTCAAAGATCTTTTGCTCATCATTTTCCGTTTTGATATCATTTATTCGGTACATACCTTGCTGTTTGTTGTCAACTTGCGAAAGCATGGATAAGTTACTTTACTACTGTTGCTCTTGGCTTTGCATTCTTAGTCTCATCGCGTTGGCATGGGCTTCAAGTTGCTCATTCTCAGCCATGCAGACCACTGCTCTTCCGATGCTATTGATTCCCTCTTTGGAGAGATGCTGGAAGGTGATCTTACGCATGTAGCTGTCGAGATTCACGCCATTGTATGCCAAGGCATACTGATGCGTGGGGAGTGTGTGATTAGTGCCGCTGGCATAGTCTCCGGCACTTTCACAAGACCATTTACCGAGAAAGACACTACCGGCGTTGATTACTTTTACAACTAACTCGTCATAATTCTCGGTGGTAAGAATCAGATGCTCTGGAGCGTAGGCGTTACTGAGTTCCATAGCCTCATCAAGATCGTGGACGAGCACAAGTTTGGAATTGTCCAAAGACTTTGCTGCAATTTCTTTTCTTGGGAGGCGCTCCAACTGATTCGTAACTTCCGCCCTTACTTTCTCAAGCATCTGCTCAGAGTCGGTGATTAGTAAAACTTGAGAGTCGATGCCATGTTCTGCCTGAGACAACAAATCTGCAGCTACGAAAACAGGATTACTCTTGCTGTCAGCGATGACACATACTTCGCTGGGGCCTGCAGGCATGTCGATAGCCACCTCGTGGAGACTCACTTGCTGCTTAGCAGCCATCACGTATTGGTTGCCAGGACCAAAGATCTTATAAACCTTTGGTACACTCTCTGTGCCATAAGCCATAGCACCGATAGCCTGAACACCACCAACTTTGAAAATGCGACTGACTCCAGCAATCTTGGCAGCTGCTAAAATGGCTGGATTCACTTTCCCTTCTTTGTTTGGGGGCGTACAGAGCACGATCTCGTCGCAGCCGGCAATCTTCGCCGGAGTAGCCAACATTAATACGGTTGAGAACAGAGGGGCGGTGCCACCGGGAATGTACAATCCTACTTTCTGAATGGGTACACTTTTCTGCCAGCACTCTACCCCCTTGGATGTCTCCAACGATATACCTTTAAATTTTTGTGCGCAATGAAATTTATAGATGTTCTCATGCGCAAGTTTTAAAGAATCGAGCAGCTCTGTGGGTACCAATGTCATTGCCTCGTCAATTTCTTCCTCACTGACAGCTAATGAGGTCAAAACGGCATGGTCAAACTTCTGCTCATATTTTTTTACAGCTTCATCGCCTTGCTGTCTGACATCGTCGAGCACACGCTTTACCGTGACATTCAGCTGTGAAACATCTAAATGAGGGCGCTTGACCAATTCTGGCCATGTCTCTATTGAGGGATATTTAATAATATTCATTTCTCAACCTTTCTTCGAAATTATCAGATCTTAGTCTTAGATCCTTAGAGGATCATTTTTTCAATAGGGGAAACCAAGATGCCCTGAGCACCCAGCTCCTTGAGTTTGCCGATGATTTCCCAAAAGCGGGCTTCGTCTAATACTGTGTGAATAGCGCACCATTCGGGGTCGGAAAGAGGAATGATAGTAGGACTTTTGATGCCGGGCAGTACCTTCGTGATGTCCGCCACCTTATCTTTTGGCGCGTTCATCATCACGTATTTTTTGTCTCGTGCGATCTGAACAGCCTCAAAACGGAAGAGCAGTTCATTCAATATCTTGCGCTTCTCGTCGTCCATCTTCCAATTGCCGATCAATACTGCCTCGCTCTTCATAACCACTTCCACCTCTTTCAGATTGTTATGGACGAGCGTGGAACCGGAACTGACAATGTCGAAGATAGCATCTGCCAAACCGATGCCTGGGCTGATCTCTACAGATCCGGTAATGACATGGATGTCAGCTTTGATATTGTTTTTATTCATAAAGCGACGAAGAATACCCGGATAGGATGTGGCTATCTTTTTTCCATTGAACCATGAAATGCCCGTATAATCAATGGCTTTGGGGATAGCAAGAGACAGCCGGCACTTAGAGAAGCCCAACGGACGAATGATATGTGCGTCTTCTTGACGCTCTTCAAACTCATTCTCGCCTACGACGCCAATATCTGCCACACCGCTTGCAACGCTCTGTGGAATGTCGTCATCACGAAGGAATAGAACCTCCAATGGAAAATTGGTGCTTTGAACGAGAAGAGTCCGCTTACTTTCGCTGACTTTGATATCAGCTTCTTTCAGCAAATTCATAGTGTCCTCATAGAGACGACCTTTTGACTGTACTGCTATTCTTAACATGCTGTTTCCTTCTATTTTGAATGTTATAATTCTAATTTTCCTAAAAATATCATGCAAATTTAGCAAATTCCAAGCAAATGTGCAATAAAAATGCTACTTTTGTGATGAAATTTATGATGACGGTAAGAAACATTTATATTTATGCGTGTTGCCTGCTCGTATTCTTGTCTGCTTGTCAGCAGCAATCCAGAAAGCCAGAGATGACGCCATGGGGTACTACGATGGGGGAGGATTCTTTACCACAAGAGAGTTCTCTCAGTTTGGATGATATTCAGATGAATGGAGAGTTGATTATGCTCACGGTATCAGGGCCTGAATCGTACTATGATTATCATGGACATGGGATGGGTACACAATATCTGCTTTGTCAGAACTTTGCGGATAAGTTAGGTGTGTCATTGCGAGTAGAGGTTTGCAAAGATACTACAGAGCTTGTTCAGCGGATGCAAAAAGGAGAGGGGGACCTCGCTGCCGTGTTGTTGCCTAAGAAATGGAACAGACTGTTATATGCGGGCGTCACTGACAAACTGCACCATACTTCCTGGATCGTCAGAAAAGACGGACAAGATTTGGCGCAAGCTCTTAATAGTTGGTATCATCCGGATATGATAAACAAAATTAAGCGCGAGGAACAATTCTTGCTGTCTACGGCCAGTATCAGGCGCCATGTCTATGCTCCTATGCTCAATCGGGCTGGTGGTGTTATATCTTGCTATGATCATTTGTTCCAGCGATATGCTCCTTTGGCAAGATGGGACTGGCGTCTGTTGGCTGCTCAATGCTATCAGGAGTCTACCTTTGACCCAAAAGCCCATTCATGGGCAGGTGCTTGTGGACTGATGCAGATTATGCCGTCAACGGCTGATCATGTAGGTTTGCCGCGTGATAAACTCTATGATCCGGAAGCCAATATTGCCTGCGCTGTCAAATACATTCAGGAACTCAGCGGATTTTTCAGAGATGTGCCAGCATCAGAGCGAATCTATTTTGTGCTGGCCAGCTACAATGGCGGTCATTTTCATGTGAGGGACGCCATGGCTTTAGCATGTCGTGATGGTCGTGATCCGCACCGTTGGGGAGAGGTTGAGCCTTATATTCTCAAATTAAGTTCACCGGCTTACTACACGAATTCAGTTGTGAGATATGGGTATATGCGTGGATTTGAGACGGTAGACTATGTACGACACATCCGTGCACGGTGGTATCAATATAGAGAAGTTGCAAAAAAAGGGGGCTCTTCTGGCTTTTCCACCATGCCGGAGCGGGCGAAGCGGAGATATAAATGGCATCTATAGTTTTTCTTGTTACTAAAAGCGCCTGTCATATACGAAATTCTGCCATTGCTATATATATAATAAGGTGTAATGGCTTTGGCGGAAAGGAAGGTAATCTTGTGATTGCTATGTTATACATATTCTATACTTATTCAAAATATGTATCATATTGATATTAGAAATCTCGATAGTAATAAATAGTTGCCAAAAAATTTGCTGATTTGAAAAATAATTCGTAAGTTTGCATGAGAGTACAATAACCTCGAAGTATTAACTAAAAACAAGTGGAAATGAAGAAGTACAACTTTAATGCGGGTCCCTCGATGTTGCCCCGTGAGGTCATAGAGAACACTGCTAAGCAGATTCTGGACTTCAATGGCTCCGGACTCTCTTTGATGGAAATCAGCCATCGTGCTAAGGACTTCCAGCCAGTGGTCGATGAGACAGTAGCTCTGATCAAAGAGTTGCTCGATATCCCCGAAGGTTATTCAGTGATCTTCCTTGGTGGTGGTGCCTCGCTTCAGTTTATGCAGATCCCGGCAAATTTCCTCATCAAGAAGGCTGGATACGTCAATACAGGTACATGGGCTAAAAAGGCTATGAAAGAGGCTAAGCACTTCGGTGAGACTGTTGAAGTGGCTTCTTCTGCTGATGATAACTATTGCCATCTGCCCAAGAACTTCACAATTCCAGCAGACCTCGACTATCTGCACATCACAACGAACAATACCATCTTCGGTACAGAGCTGCGCGAGGACATAGATTCTCCGGTGCCTCTGATCGCTGATATGAGCTCTGATATTCTCAGCC
This sequence comes from Hallella absiana, assembly GCF_025457485.1. NCBI lineage: Bacteria > Pseudomonadati > Bacteroidota > Bacteroidia > Bacteroidales > Prevotellaceae > Hallella > Hallella absiana. The sequence continues at coordinate 65,084 of NZ_JAMXSP010000007.1, read as the reverse complement.
GTCCTGTCGATGTGTCAAAATATGACGCTATCTATGCCGGATGCCAGAAGAATATGGGTATGGCAGGTGTCACCTGTGTCATTCTGAAGGACGACAAGCTCGGACGTGCTCCACGTGAGTTGCCGACGATGATCGACTACAATACCCATGTGAGCAAGGGCTCTATGTTCAACACTCCGCCAGTAGTGCCTATCTACTCTGTGCTTGAGACCATGCGCTGGGTGAAAGCTCATGGTGGCGTCAAGGAGATGGACAAACGTGCCCAGGAGCGTGCCCGCATTGTCTACGACGAGATCGACCGCAACAAACTCTTCAAGGGAACTGTTGCCGTAGAGGACCGTTCGGTGATGAACCTCTGCTTCGTGATGAACGATGAGTACAAGGATCTGGAGAAGCCGTTCCTTGATTTCGCAACAGAGCGTGGTATGGTAGGCATCAAGGGCCACCGCTCTGTAGGTGGCTTCCGTGCAAGCTGCTACAATGCTCAGACACTTGAGGGTGTCAACGCGCTTGTAGAGTGCATGAAGGACTTCGAAGCACAGCATTAATCTTAAAAACTATCGACATGAAAATATTAGTTGCAACAGAGAAGCCTTTTGCTGCCGCAGCAGTGGAGGGCATTAAAAAGGTGGCCCAAGAAGAGGGACATGAGATCGTGCTCCTTGAGAAATATCAGGAGAAGCAGCAACTGCTCGACGCAGTAGCTGATGTTGACGCTATGATTGTCCGTTCCGACAAAGTCGATAAGGAGGTGCTCGACGCTGCCAAGAACTTGAAGATCGTTGTCAGAGCCGGTGCCGGTTATGACTCTATCGACACGGCTTATGCCAAGGAAAAAGGTGTGGTCGTTGAGAATACTCCCGGTCAGAACTCCAACGCCGTGGCCGAACTGGTCTTCGGTCTGCTTGTCTTCACCGTCCGTAACTTCTTCAATGGCAAGTCCGGTTCTGAGCTGAAAGGCAAGAAGCTGGGTATTCTGGCCTTCGGAAATGTCGGCCGCAATGTAGCCCGCATCGCCAAGGGCTTCGATATGGATATCTATGCTTACGACGAGTATTGCCCGAAGGATGTCATCGAGCAGAGTGGGGTGCATGCTGTGGACAGCCGCGACGATCTCTTCAAGACCTGCGATGTGGTCAGCCTGCATATCCCTGCTACGCCGGAGACAAAGAACAGCATCAACTACGATGTCGTGAATCAGATGAAGAAAGGTGGCATCCTCTTGAACACCGCACGCAAGGAGGTGATTGACGAGGAAGGACTTCTGAAGTTGCTGGCAGAGCGTGAGGACTTGAAGTACATTACAGATATCAAGCCGGACGCTGATGAGGCATTCAAGAAGTTTGAAGGCAGATATTTCTCTACACCTAAGAAGATGGGTGCACAGACTGCCGAGGCCAACATCAACGCTGGTATCGCTGCCGCAAAGCAGATCGGTGCCTTCTTTAAAGACGGCTGCACAAAATTCCAAGTAAATAAGTAATACCTTGTGGACATTGCTTCCTGCTTCGCCGTGGTCGGCGAGGTAGGAAGCGTTGTCTTTTCTTACACCTTATATATATAGCTAACATTTAAAGTCTATTACTATGGCATTAGTCAAACCTTTTCGTGGCATACGCCCACCGCAGGACTTGGTAGAGAAAGTGGCATCACGGCCTTATGATGTGCTCTCATCGGAGGAAGCAAGAAAAGAGGCCGGTGACAACGAGATGTCACTCTATCACATCATCAAACCGGAGATCAATTTCGAGCCGGGTACGTCGGAATATGACCCTCGTGTCTACACCAGTGCCGCTGAGCATTTCAAAGCATTTCAGGACAAGCATTGGCTGGTTCAGGATGAGAAAGAACATTACTACATCTATGCTCAAACGATGAACGGCAAGACACAGTATGGTCTGGTTGTCGCTGCTTCCGTCGATGATTACCTCACTGGCGTCATCAAAAAACATGAGCTCACTCGTCGCGACAAGGAAGAGGACCGCATGAAGCATGTCAGAGTATGCAATGCCAACATGGAGCCAGTCTTCTTTGCTTATCCCGACGATGAAGTCCTGACTGCTCTCCTCCAGCGCTATGCGGCAACGAAACCCGTTTATGACTTTGTAGCACCTGATGATGGCTTCCGTCATCAATTCTGGATCATCAACGACCAACAAGACATCAACACGATAACGGCTGAGTTCGCCAAGATGCCCCATCTGTATATCGCTGACGGACATCACCGCTCAGCGGCTGCCGCATTGGTGGGTGCCGAGAAGGCAAAGCAGAATCCTCACCATACTGGAAAAGAGGAATACAACTATTTCATGGCAGTCTGCTTCCCTGCAAGTCAGCTGACGATACTCGACTACAACCGTGTGGTTAAGGACCTTAACGGTTTGACGCCGGAAGAATTCCTCAAGAAACTCAGTGAGGACTTTGAAGTAGAGGACAAGGGTGAGGCTATCTACAAGCCACAGCATATCCATGAGTTCTCGCTCTATCTCGACAAGCATTGGTATAGTCTTGTTGCCAGGCCGCAGGCTTATGACGACAATGACCCGATCAAGTCGCTCGATGTCGACATCTCCAGCCGCCTGATTCTCGACAAGCTCATGGGCATCAAAGACCTGCGGAGCGACAAACGCATCGACTTCGTGGGTGGACTCAGAGGATTGGAAGAGCTGAAGCGGCGTGTGGACAGTGGTGAAATGCGTTGGGCGTTAGCACTTTATCCGGTTTCCATGAAGCAAATCATGAACATCGCTGATACCGGAAACATCATGCCTCCAAAGGCCACATGGTTTGAACCCAAACTGCGTTCCGGACTGGTGATCCATCGTCTGGACTAATACGGTTTCAATAATTCATTTGAATGAACGACGAATATAAAACGATAGAAAACACGGGCGAGGGCTACTATACCGAGAAGCGTAGTAAGTTCCTCGCCTTTGCACATCATGTAGAATCTGTCGATGAGGCCAAGCAGATCATCGACAGTTATCGCAAGAAATATTATGATGCCCGCCATTGCTGCTATGCTTATCAGATAGGAGTGGGCGATCAGGTGCAGGTGCGAGCCAATGACGACGGCGAGCCTTCGTCGACAGCCGGTAAGCCGATCATGGGACAGATCGTCTCAAATGATCTTACGGATATTCTTATCTGTGTGGTCAGATACTATGGCGGCGTGAATTTGGGAACAGGAGGATTGATCGTGGCCTATCGCACAGCAGCTGCCGATGCCATTGCCCACTGCTCCGTCGTCACACGTCTGGTGAAGGAGAAGGTGGAGTTCCATTTCACGTATCCCATGATGAATGGTGTGATGAAGGTGGTGAAGGATATGAAAGCAGACATCGTCGAGCAGGATTTCAACATCGACTGCACCATCGTCTTGGGCATCAGAAAGTCTGAAGCAGAGTTGCTCAAACAGCGGTTGGAGCATCTGAATTTTGAATAGAACGGTCTCTACTTCAAAAGATTTATATCCACACGTTTGGTGAAGTCAAAAATTAGTTATATCTTTGTAGCCAAATGTTTCGGATTAAGTCTCCGAAACCAGCAGTGATATGGCACCAGAAATGACCAGTGTACAGACAGATAACGTGGAAACACGGCGTAAGACGACGCGTAACCGTGATTTCGGAAAGGGTAAGAAGCGTGATATCAAACGCAACATACCCACTGATCTCATACCCATAGAGGAAGAGACCTGGCTTCTCCAGCCTATCGCCGTGACGATGATGCGTCACGATTATTCCCTCATACAGATACGTATCCTCGTCACGATTGTCGAGTATATGCAGTCGAAGTTGCATAAGATGCTCAACAAAGAGCGTCTGCAACCGGAAATATTCTCTGACGCAGAGCTCGACAATGATGGTCGCTTGGAGATCAAGACGCTCTTCAAGACGCTTGGCGTGGATCCCAATCACTATCCTCAATTGCGCCAGAGCTTGAAGATGCTGGCAGCAATTCCTGTGGAGATTCCTTATAAAACAGCCGACGGCCGTCATTATCAAAAGGTTACCAACCTCTGCGATGTCTACATTCCGGAGGATGAAGGTATCTATGAGAAATACGCTGTGTTGAAGATCGACCGTACCGTTGCTAAGCGACTGGTATCTCTTGACTTGGGCTATCATCGTTTGGGCAAGCAGATTGTGTTTGCCTGCAAAAACCGGTATACCCAGCGCATTTACATGTTTATTGAGAGTTGGCTCGACAAAGGTGGCACCATCATCAAGACCATAGACTTTCGAAAGATGCTTCGTTTGGAAAGCAACTACAAGAAATTCAGTGATTTTACCCGGCGTGTTCTTGAACCTGCTAAGGCAGAACTGGAATCTTTGGCAGAAAACGGCTTCTGTGATTGCTACTTCGATTATAGCAAACGTTATAACCATGGACAGCGTGGCGGAGAGCCTGATGAACTGGTTTTTAAAATTTACAGACCGAAGAATCGGTTGAATCAGCAACTCAAAGATGTCACCGACATGCAGAAGAAGCAGTTCGCCAATATGCTCGTGAGATATTTTGGCTTCGACAACACATTGGCCAACAAGATGTGCGACAGGATAACGCCGGAGAACTATCAGGATGCTGTTTCCAAGCTCGTTGATCTGCGGTCGAGGCTCAACAACAACCTTACGATCAATGACCGTGCTGCTTATACCTATCGAGCACTGGATAATCTCTTCAAGGGAAACGCGGATAAAATGTTAGAAAACAAAAAGTAAACGAAATATTATATGAAATCAAGAACTTCTGATTGGTTTGAGACAAAAATACGCTACGACAAGACACAAGAGGACGGTGGACAAAAACCTGTCACAGAACAGTATGTCGTAGACGCACTGAGTTTTACAGAGGCTGAGAAAGCTCTGATTGAGGAAATGCAGACTTATATCAGTGGAGACTACAAGATCACCGGCATCAAGCCGGCTCCTTATCATGAGATATTCTTCAGCGATCTCAATGCTGATGATAAGTGGTATAAAGCTAAGCTCCAATTCATCACCATCGACGAGAAAACACAGAAGGAGAAGCGGTCTAATGTCAACTATCTTATACAGGCTGGGTCTTTACCAACAGCCGTCAAGTATGTGGAAGAGGTGATGGGTGGTACGATGATTGACTATGTCATCAGCGCTATCAACGAGACCCCTACCATGGATGTTTTTGTTCATGATTTGGATCCTAACAAGAAAAAGAAAGAAGAAGACGATAAACCTGAATACGAAAGAGAAAACACATCGGCAGACGACAACAAGGTGAAGGAGGGTGAGTAATGGACATTGATGTTGCATCGAATTTGAAAAAAGTCCTGGCTGAATTGCCAAAAGACACAAGGCTGGTAGCTGTCAGCAAGTTTCATCCCAATGAATACATTGAAGCAGCTTATCAGGCTGGCCAGCGTATCTTTGGAGAAAGTCATGAACAGGAACTGGTCAAGAAGTATGCACAACTGCCCAAAGACATTCAATGGCACTTCATCGGTCATCTCCAGACCAACAAAGTCAAATACATAGCACCATTTATCAGTATGATCGAGTCGGTCGATTCGATGAAACTGATGAAAGAAATCAATAAGCAGGCTGCGAAAAGTGATCGTGTTATCAATGTACTCCTGGAACTGCATATTGCGGAGGAAGAGGCAAAGACTGGACTGACACTCGATGCCTGCCGTGAATTGCTGAGCAATGGTGAGTGGAGAACATTGACCCATGTGCATATCAGTGGCTTGATGATGATGGCCAGCAATGTGGATGACCAGGAGCAGATCGCTCGTGAGATGAGCGCTGCGGCTGACTTCTTTGATGAAGTGAAGAAGCAGTATTTCAGTGATGATGACTCTTTCTGCGAGCGGTCGTGGGGAATGAGCCATGATTATAAGGTTGCGATTCAATGCCGCTCCACGCTCGTACGTGTCGGAACTGCAATCTTCGGTCCGAGAGTTTACTGACGATGTCATGCGACATACGGTTCACATTATTATATAGAGACATTTAAAAGAGAAACTATAAATCTAGGCATATGAATACAGGTAAAGTAGATGTTCTGCTGGGTCTTCAGTGGGGCGACGAAGGTAAAGGAAAGGTTGTCGACGTTCTTACGCCGCGGTACGATGTAGTAGCCCGTTTCCAGGGAGGCCCCAATGCTGGTCATACCTTGGAGTTTGAGGGTCAGAAATATGTGCTTCGCAGCATTCCGTCCGGTATCTTCCAGGGTGATAAGGTCAACATCATCGGTAATGGTGTAGTCCTGGCTCCTGATTTGTTTATGGACGAGGCGAAAGACCTTGAAAAGAGTGGGCATGAGCTGACTTCCAGACTCCACATTTCCAAGAAAGCACATCTGATTATGCCTACCCATAGAATTTTGGACCGCGCTATTGAGGCTGCTAAAGGCAAGAACAAAGTAGGGACGACCGGAAAAGGCATTGGACCGACGTATACCGACAAGGTCAGCCGCAATGGCTTGCGTGTGGGCGATATCCTTGAGAATTTTGACCAGAAATATGCTGCTCACAAAGAGCGCCACATGAAGATGCTGAAAGCCTTAGGCTGGACAGACTTCGAAGGCTTCGACGAGGTAGAGAAGAAATGGATGGAAGGTGTGGAGTATCTTCGCCGGTTCCATATCGTCGACAGTGAGCATGAGGTGAATAAGTTGCTGAGAGACAGCAAGAGCATTCTTTGTGAAGGTGCTCAGGGTACTATGCTTGATGTAGACTTTGGCAGCTATCCCTTTGTCACATCCAGCAATACCATCTGTGCCGGAGCCTGCACGGGATTGGGCATCGGCCCCAACAAGATTGGCAATGTCTATGGCATCATGAAAGCCTATTGCACACGCGTGGGTGCTGGTCCTTTCCCAACTGAACTCTTCGACGAGACAGGTAAGAAGATCAGAGATCTTGGCCATGAGTATGGTGCTGTGACAGGACGTGAGCGCCGTTGCGGATGGATCGATCTCGTACAGCTCCGCTATAGTATCATGGTTGACGGCGTGACGGAATTGATCATGATGAAGAGCGATGTCTTGGACGGCTTCGATACGATCAAGGCCTGTGTCGCTTATAAATTGCCCGATGGAACTGTGACACGTGACTTCCCCTATGAGATCGACAACGTGGAGCCAGTCTATAAGGAGCTGCCAGGATGGAAAACAGATATGACGAAGTTCACTTCTGAGGATCAGTTCCCGAAGGCTTTCGCAGACTACATCAAGTTCCTGGAGGATGAGCTGGAGACACGTATCGGCATCATCTCCATCGGTCCGGACCGTGATCAGACCATTGTAAGAAAATAAATCCCATTGATAAAAAAGTAGTATGGCAAATACGAAACCATCCATCCCAAAGGGTACCAGAGACTTTGGCCCTGAGGAGATGGCAAAGAGAAACTATATATTCAATACCATTAAGGAAGTTTACGCATTGTATGGCTTCCAACAGATAGAGACCCCAGCTATGGAGACCCTCCACACGCTGATGGGCAAATACGGTGACGAAGGTGACAAGCTCTTGTTCAAGGTCTTGAACTCAGGCGATTATCTCAAGGACGTCTCTGATGAGGAACTGCGTGAGCGCAATGTCCTTCATTTGCAGTCAAAACTGTGTGAGAAGGGCTTGCGCTATGACCTTACCGTGCCTTTCGCGCGCTATGTGGTGATGCATCGCAACGAGTTGCAGTTGCCATTTAAGCGTTATCAGATTCAGCCGGTGTGGCGTGCTGACCGTCCTCAGAAGGGCAGATACCGCGAGTTCTATCAGTGTGATGCTGATGTCGTCGGCTCCGACTCTTTGCTCAACGAGGTGGAGCTCATGCAGATCGTCGACACGGTGTTCCAGCGCTTCGGCATCAGAGTGCAGATCAAAATCAACAACCGTAAAATCCTCTCTGGTTTGGCAGAGGTCATCGGCGAGGCTGACAAGATTGTGGACATCACAGTGGCCATTGATAAGTTGGATAAGATTGGACTTGAAAAGGTCAACGACGAGCTGCGCGAGAATGGTATCTCGGAAGAGGCTATTCAGAAGTTGCAGCCGGTGATCGCTTTGACAGGCTCCAATGAGGATAAGTTGAAAGTGATCGCTGACGTCTTGAAGGATTCAGAGACAGGATTGAAAGGTGTGGAAGAGACATCGTTCATCCTTAACGCCCTCAAGAATGTAGGACTGAAGAATGAGGTACAACTTGATCTGACACTTGCCCGTGGCCTCAACTACTATACCGGTGCTATCTTTGAGGTGAAAGCTCTGGACACGCCGATGGGCTCGATCACCGGTGGCGGCCGTTATGACAACCTTACGGGAATCTTCGGTATGCCCGGTCTCTCCGGCGTAGGCATCTCGTTCGGTGCTGACCGTATCTATGATGTCCTGAATGCACTCGATCTGTATCCCAAGGATGCTGTCCGTTCCACTCAGTTGCTCTTCATCAACTTTGGAGAGAAAGAAACCGAGTATTGCCTGCCGATCATTTCCAAGGCTCGCGCTGCCGGCATCCGTACAGAGATCTATCCTGATGTTGTCAAGATGAAGAAGCAGATGTCCTATGCCAATGCAAAGCATATCGACTTCGTGGCTTTGGCCGGTGACAACGAGATTGAAGCAGGCAAGGTGACACTGAAGAATATGGTTACAGGCGAGCAGAATCTGGTTGATGTCGATGAGATGATCAAACAGGTGCAGGGATAATAGAATCATTTCGCAACTCTTTATAATGAAGGTAGCCTCAACCGGCTACCTTTTTTCTTCTTATTTTTAGAAAGTTATGGGTAAAAGTCCCATGAAAAAAGAGGGGGATGCGTTTTGTAGTTATAGAATAAATTACTAACTTTGCATTCATATAATATTCAATCTATAATAGCAATGTATAGAACAAATACATGTGGTGAGTTGCGCATCTCTGATGTCGGCAAGAAGGTTACGCTTGCCGGATGGGTGCAACGCACTCGTAAGATGGGAGGTATGACTTTTGTCGACTTGCGTGACCGTTACGGCATCACACAGTTGGTGTTCAACGAGGCCGCAGATAAAGAGCTGTGCGAGCAGGCAAACAAGCTCGGACGTGAGTATTGCATCCAGGCTAAGGGCTTGGTACAGGAGCGCCAGAGCAAGAACGACAAGATGGAAACGGGTGATATAGAGATCATTGTCGATGAGCTCAATATTCTCAGTCCTTCTCTCACTCCGCCTTTCACTATTGAGGACAATACGGATGGTGGCGATGAGCTGAGAATGAAGTATCGCTATTTGGATCTTCGCCGCTCCGTGGTCAGACGCAATCTGGAGTTGCGTCACCGTATGACTATTCTTATCCGTAATTTCCTCGACAATCAGAAGTTTATCGAGGTGGAGACACCAGTGCTGATCGGTTCTACTCCTGAGGGAGCGCGCGACTTCGTTGTTCCTTCCCGTATGAATCCCGGTCAGTTCTACGCATTGCCTCAGAGTCCTCAGACCTTGAAACAGTTGCTTATGGTGGCAGGCTTTGACAGATATTTCCAGATTGCCAAGTGTTTCCGTGACGAGGATCTTCGTGCTGACCGCCAGCCGGAGTTCACTCAGGTAGACTGCGAGATGAGCTTTGTCGACCAGGACGATGTCATCAACTTGTTTGAGGAGATGTGTCGTATGCTCTTCAAGGAGATTCGTGGTGTGGATCTTCCCAAGCCTTTGCAGCAAATGACATGGCATGAGGCTATGCGCCGTTTCGGTTCTGATAAGCCGGATCTGCGCTTCGGTATGGAGTTCGTTGAGCTGATGGATGAGTTCAAAGGAAAGGGTGAATTCTCAGTTTTCAATGAGGCTAACTATATCGGTGGTATCTGTGTGCCCGGCTGCGCAGACTATAGCAGAAAGCAACTCAATGAGTTGACCGACTTTGTCAAGCGTCCTCAGGTAGGTGCTCAGGGTCTGGTGTATATCAAATATAATGCCGACGGAACCATCAAGAGTTCTGTCGATAAGTTCTACTCTCAGGAAGTGCTTCAGGGCGTCTTGAATAAGATGGAAGCAAAGCCAGGTGACCTGGCACTGATTCTTTCCGGCAGCAATGCCAACAAGACACGTGTCCAACTCTGCAGCCTGCGTCTGTTGATGGGCGACCGTCTTGGCCTTCGTGACAAGAACGTGTTCAAATGTCTTTGGATAATTGACTTCCCACTCTTTGAGTGGAGCGATGAGGAGCAGCGCCTGATGGCAACCCACCATCCTTTCACTATGCCAAATCCCGATGACATCCCATTGCTCGACGCTCATCCTGAGCAGGTGCGTGCCAAGGCATATGACTTTGTCTGCAACGGCATCGAAGTGGGCGGTGGTAGTCTGCGTATCCATGATACGAAGCTCCAGGAGAAGATGTTCGAGGTGTTGGGCTTCACTCCCGAGCGTGCTGAAGCTCAGTTCGGCTTCTTGATGAATGCCTTCAAGTATGGTGCGCCACCTCACGCAGGTCTTGCTTTTGGCTTGGATCGTTTTGTCAGTATTCTTGCGGGCTTGGACAGCATCCGTGACTGTATCGCATTCCCGAAGAATAACAGTGGACGCGACGTGATGTTGGATGCTCCTTCAGCTCTTGAGCCTAAGCAACTTGAAGAGTTGAAGATCAAGATTGACAAAGAATAATCGCTATTATAATTTGATATGCATCAAGCGGGCGTGAAGTCTGCTTGATGTATGTCAATAAATAATATAGCGGTCGTCACTTTTGTAAGTAATGGGACAACGTGTTACTAAAAAATATCTTATATTTGCAATAAGAAAGTAATAAATTAGTTGTATATTAACTATAAAATTTATTTTTTACTAAATTATGGCAGAAAAGAAAGCAACAACAAAAAGAGCAGTTTGCAAGACTGCTACAGCAAAGAAAGCTGCAGCCCCAAAGAAAGCAACAGAGATTTTAGTAGACGCTGAGAATGCTGGATTCCGTGCAGGTGATGTGTATCAGGCATTGTTTGCAGCGGGTACTGCTCTGTCTGTCTCAGAGCTTTGTAAGGCAACCAATAAGACGGAGACTGAGATTCTCCTCGGTATTGGTTGGTTGCTGAAGGAAGGTAAGGTCAAGGGAGAACAAGGTAAAGTTGTGCTCGCTTAATACTGGAATACATATACCGCAGCTTAGTAGTAACCGATGCTATTGAGGTGCGGTTTTTTTATCTATGAAAGAGACCGTTATTCGCATTATGTTGGAAGCTGGTAACAAGGGTATCAGCTTAAGATATTTAGTGCTCCATGTTTATAATGCCTATAACAGCTTGTTCCACCCTGTCAGCAAGGAAGAGGTTCGGGCGTATGTTTATAACTTAGTGAGAAATCACAGCTCGTTGCCGACAGATCCTTTTGAAAGAGTTGGTTGGGGAAAATACAGATTCAATCTCCGGTCGCAAAAGGTTGTTCAAACTTATATTGATTTTAGTGACGAACAGAAAGGATGCAAGGTAGGGGAAGAAAGTCCTAAACAAACGGATGTCGATAGTCCTACTCTTTTCTAAAAGCTGTTGAATTTTGAGAGAATACACAAAACTGAAACTGTACGAATGTTAGTGTGTAAGTCTTGAAATTCAATGTTTTAAGTTGAACAATGATGGTCAAACGATCGTCGGACAATTGTCAAACGGACGTCGCACAATTGTCAAACGGACGTCGCACAATTGTCAAACGAACGTCGGACAATTGTCAAACGAACGTCGGACAATTGTCAAACGAACGTCAGATGATTGACTGACATTCGTTTGACCAATAAGTGAGAAGGCTTTTTATTATTACGTAACGATTGCAATCCATATTGATAATTGTTAATTTTTTGTTCTGTATAGTCTGTCAGTTAACAAAGAAGCAGTTGTGGAGCGATGAGAACATATTAAAATTGGCTGTTTTTCTTTCGTTTTGGCTCTAAAAAACTCCGCAACACTGTTAAGCGTTGCGGAGTTTTTCACTTTCGGAACTTTATTTCTCAAAAACGTTACGTCGGATCTTTGTGAGGTAAGCTTTCATGCCCTTGGTGTCTTTCTCGTCAATGATATGAAGCAGTTCCTTCATCTCTTTACAGATGTTTTCTACTTGATCATGGGTATAGGGGTTGAAGAGTATTTCCTGCAGCAGGTAGTCATCTTCTGACAGGACTCCTCTCGCTATATTCATGTGCCGCTTGAATGTTGTTCCTGGTGCATCTTGATGCTTCATGACAGCTGCGAACACGAAGGTTGACACAAAGGGAATGCTGAGTGAATAAGCGACCGTCTTGTCATGCTCCTCAAAGGTGTACTCATAGATGTGCAAGCCCAGTCCCCGATAGAGATCTTTGAAGAAGATGCGTCCCATGTAATCGCCCTCGGAGATGATGATAGCGTTTTCCTCAGACAGCTGATTGAGATTGGCAAACGTTGGGCCAAACATTGGGTGTGTAGAGACATAAGGGTGGCCGGCTTGCTCATAGAACTCTTTAAGGTGAGTCTTGACGGAAGCGATGTCAGAGATGATACAATCGGCGGGCAGATAGGGGAGGATCTCCTCAAAGGCAGGGATTGTGTATTTAACGGTCACTGCATTGATGACCAGTTGAGGTGCAAAGTCCTTCACCTCGTCCAGTGTGGTAAAGCGCTGGCAATTATATGTGAAGCGCAGTCTTCTCGGGTCTTTCTCGAAGACACCCACTTCATGGTCGAAGCTGAGCAGATCGATGAAGAAAGATCCCATCTTTCCTGCACCCATGATAAGAATCTTCATTTTTTGTCTGTGTAAGAATATCTATTGATTGATGACAGGCAATGACTCCAAGGTTCATTGCCCGTCATATAAAGAGTTTACTGGTTGATAATCTCCATTTGCTGGCGGACACTCTCTTGGTGGATGAGTTCAAAGACATGTGCAGCGCACTCTGGATCTATGCCGCACAAGCTGGCCTGTGCACCACGCTTCTCAAGGATCTCGTTGTAGCGGTTGGCCTGGAACACGGTCATATTATGCTCCTTCTTGTACTGACCGATTTCACGGCACACGCGCATACGCTTTGAGATGAGTTCCATGAGTTGGTTGTCAAGATCATCAATCTGACGACGGAGCTGGCTGATGCCTTCTGTGGTCACTGTCTCATCACGTACAACCAAAAGGCTGAGGATGTAGTCCAAGACATCTGGAGTCACCTGCTGACGGGCATCACTCCATGCGTCATCCGGACTGCAATGGCTTTCAACGATGAGGCCGTCGAAGCCTAAGTCCATGGCTTGCTGACACAGAGGAGCGATCAGTTCGCGTCGTCCACCAATGTGACTGGGGTCGCAGATGATCGGCAAGTTGGGGATGCGTCGATGTAGCTCCATAGGAATCTGCCACATGGGGAGGTTGCGATAGATCTTTTTGTCGTAGCTTGAGAAACCACGATGGATAGCCGCCATACGCTTTACGCCAGCCTGATTGATACGCTCCATGGCTCCAATCCACAGTTCAAGGTCGGGGTTGACAGGATTCTTAACGAAGACAGGGATGTCTACACCTTTGAGAGAATCTGCCAAGTCCTGCATGGCAAAGGGATTGGCGGTGGTACGGGCACCGACCCAAAGGATGTCAATGCCATATTTCAGACAGAGCTCCACGTGCTCGGGCTTGGCTACCTCGGTAGCAACCAGCATACCTGTCTCGTCTTTGACTTGCTTGAGCCAGGGTAGAGCCTTCTCTCCACAACCTTCAAAACCTCCTGGCTTGGTGCGTGGCTTCCATACGCCAGCACGAAACATGTGACAGCCCTTGCTTCTCAGTTGACGGGCTGTGTTCATCACCTGCTCCTCGGTTTCAGCACTGCAGGGACCTGCAATCACTATCGGTCGCTCGTTGTCACTCGGTAAGTTCAGAGCTTCAAGTTCAAGTTCCATATCCTTAAGTTTTAAATTATTAATTTCTATTTAAGTCTCAATATTGTTTGTGTATCAAATCCGGCATGAACAACTGTTCAGACGAGTGCTACTTGCCGGCTTTCCATTGCTTGATGCGTTTCAGCGCCTCTTCGATCTTCTCGTCTTTGGCGCAGAGCGAGATGCGGATGTAGCGCTTGCCGTTAGAGCCAAAGATAAAGCCTGGGGTGATAAAGACTTTCGCCTCATGGAGCACTTGTTCTGTCAGGTCTTCGACGTCGGCATAGCAGTCGGGGATTCTTCCCCAAACAAACATTCCTACCTGGCTCTTGTCGTAGGTACATCCCAGTGTGTCAAGGATTTGCTCGGCAATGACGCGGCGGCGGCGATAGTTCTCTATGTTGTTCTCGCGGTGCCAATCTTCAGAATTGGTGTTGTAAGCCTCGGCAGCAGCAAGCTGGATGCCGCGGAAAGTACCATTCTCGATATTACTCTGAATCTTGAAGATCCATGAGATATAGTCTTTGTTGCTCAGCATCATGGCCACGCGCCATCCCGGCATGTTGTGGCTCTTCGACATAGAGTTGAGTTCGATGCAATAGTCTTTGGCACCCGTCACCTGCATGATGCTCATCGGATGCTCGTTGAGGATGAGAGAGTAGGGATTGTCGTTGACTACAACAATGTCATGGCGACGGGCAAAGTCCACCAGCTTCTCATAAGTTTCCATCCGCGCATTGCCACCCGTCGGCATGTTGGGGTAGTTGGTCCACATCAGCTTCACACCCTCAAGATCCATCTTCTCAAGCGCGTCAAAGTCAGGTTGCCACCCGTTGTTCTCTTGCAGGTCGTAGTATATGATCTGGGTGCCGAAGATCTTGTTCACTGCTGTGTAGGTCGGGTATCCGGGATTAGGTATCAGCACCTTGTCGCCAGGATTGCAGAAGGCGAGTGTAGCGTACATGATACCTTCCTTTGAGCCAATGATGGGCTGGACTTCCGTAGCCCAGTCAACATCTACTCCATAGGTCCGCTTATAGAATCCAGCCATAGCCTTGCGCAGCTCCGGCAGTCCACAAGTGGGCTGATAGCCGTGTGCCGTCGGATCGTGAGCAACTTCACAAAGTTTCTCAATGGTCTGTGGCGATGGCGGCATATCCGGTGAACCTATAGCAAGCGAGATGATATCTTGCCCTTCTGCATTGAGTTTTGCCACTTCTTTCAGTTTGCGGCTGAAATAGTATTCTTGAATTGTGTTAACTCTTTGAGCTGGTTTCATATTGATGATTATTGCAGTTGTTATTTTTCTATATATTCTCCGATTATCTTGATATTGCGTGTCAGCGGCGTGATCGCATCCACTGCTTGTCGGTAGCGTACGAGATCATCATAGGTGACATCTACGTAGAAAAGATATTCCCACTCTTTGCCAATGATCGGAAGTGACTGGATCTTGGTCAGGTTGATGTCATAGAAGCTCAGGATAGTCAGCACTTTAGAGAGAGAGCCTTCTGAGTGGGGAAGAGAAAAGACGAGACTGGCTTTGTTGACAGCGTTGACGGGTCTCAGGAAGTCGGCTTTCTGTGGTGCGCAGACGACGAGGAAGCGTGTGAAATTGTGCTTGTTGTCCTCGATATGGTCTTCCAACACCTTCAAACCATATAGTTTGGCGGCATGGGCGTGGCAGATAGCGGCCCATCCGAGACAGTTGTGGTTCTTGATGTATTCAGCACTACCGGCAGTGTCATCCGCTTCAACCGCTTTGAGGTCGGGATGATTTGATAGCCATTGCCGGCACTGCATCAGAGCCACAGGATGAGAGTGCACCTCCGAGACGGTCGTCCAGTCGTCTTCCGGCAGGCAGCAGATGCTATGCGTGATATGCAACCGGTGCTCTCCAACGATGGTAGCTCCGCTGTCGCGTAGCAGTTCATAGTTGTGGAGCAAGGATCCGGCGATCGTGTTTTCGATAGCCACCAATCCGATGACGGTAGGGTCACGCTTGATATTCTCGAACACTTGCTCGAAAGTATCGCAGCAGATGAGCTGAATCTGTTCCCCCTCGAAATATTCATGGGCAGCGATATCATGGAAAGATCCTACGCGTCCTTGTATTGCTATTCTCTTCATCGATCTGTTCTTTGTCTGTTCTTATAATTGTTTTCAAGGTCATGTTACAAAAAATCCCACCTCATAGGATATGAAGCGGGACCTTGTATGCAAAACCTGTTTGGTTATTGTCAGTCTTAAGTTGAAATCTACACGCAACTTCCCGCTTCGCATTTCCATGCAAAGTAAAAATAATAATAACGGAAAGATGCAAATGACTTCATATTGTTATTGTTTTATTTTTGTGCAAAAGTATAACATTTATCTGATATACGCAAACATTTCCTTAGAAAAATTGCGAAAGAGATAAAAAATTAATATTTAATCGAGTTGGAAGTGCCCGTTTGCGAGTTTAGGATTGATGCGCAGCACAGCTTGAGCGTCTTCTTCCGCCCCTCGCTTGTCGCCCATTTGCAGGAGCAGGGCACCGCGCAGACGGTGGGCTTCCTCTGTTTCTGCTTCCGGGGCTTGGGCTATATATTGGCTGAGCAATGCCACGGCAACGACTTTATTGCCTTGAGCAGCCATTGCTTTTGCTTGGTCTAACAATGTCGTAGACTTTTCAGATGTTGAAGATGGATTCTTTTCCATATCGTTATCACTTTATAATAGTCGTTATTTCTTTATATTAATGATATGCAAAGATAATAAGAATCAACTTGTTTGCCTCATGATCTCATTAAAAATGGAATAACGATAGAGGCATTTATGTATTTTTAATCAAAACAACCCTAAAAATGATGAAGCAACAGAGCGGGAATTCGATCTTTTCTTATCTTTGCAATGAAATACAGCCAGGATGAATCATCTTTGCAGGATAAGCATGAGGGTGACGAGAAGTCTTTGCTGGAAATAATTAAAGTGATGATGAACAAAGGAAACTATATATTGACGGGCTTGATGCTGTTGAGTACTGGCATCAGTGCCCAGTCACATAATGACTCCATCCCGAAGTCCGCTCAAAGTATTAAGAGCAATGCTTCGCTTTACACAAAAGCGGTGCCCCGTGAGGGGTGGAGTGACGGCAACAGTCTCCATGCGGGGCTCAACGCCAGCATGGATCTGAGTGCTTACACCACTTTTGGTGGTCGACGCCACCGCAGTGGTTTTGCCCAGACTGCTAACGTGGCCTACGCGACGCCCATTGGCAAAAAGGGTAGTCTTGTTGTTGGCGGTAATCTCAGCCATGTCAGTGAGGGATCAAACAACTATGTGACAGGTTCGCTTTATGCCGAATTGGGCTATCGGTTCAATGATCAATGGTCTGCCACCATCTATGGTCAGAAGTCGATAGGCTCGAATGGCTTCTATCCTTACTCTTATTATGGGTATCCTTCATTAGCTTATTCGGGGTTGATGAGTCCATACGGCTTGGGGTATTATGGTTATGGCGTAGGTGCCTATGGTTATGGCGTAGGTGCCTATGGTTATGGCCTTGGTCCTTATGGCAATGGCTTCGGTTCTGGTTACTATGGAAATGTTGACAGGATAGGGGCTTCTGTGCTGTGGAAACCGTCACCGGCGTTCTCCTTACAACTGTCAGTAGAGAAAGACTGGTACCACGATCCTTATAAAGACGGAGCCTTCGGGCCTCACAAATACGACTATCCTTTGCCAAAAGTGCAGTGAGTTCTTATAGTGTTTGAGAGACTCATCAATTATAGCAGTTGTCAATTGAAAATAAGAAAACAGGGAAAAGACCAATATCTTTTCCCTGTTTTCTTTATATATGCTCTACAACTCTTGTTTAGAAGAAGAGATAGCGGTTGTCGACAACCTTAGCCTTGACATAGAGCTCGTTCATGAAGTTGCCGGCGTACTGCATAGAGCGCTGACGGAGCTTCATCTCTTCCTGAGCCTCATTGAACTTCAGTGCATTCTTCTTGCGGCTGACGACCTGGAACTGATAGACACCGGCCAGGCCCTTAACAGGATGGCTGCTGAATGCTCCGGGCTTTGTAGCGTAGACGGCACCACTCAGAGCAGGCTCGCTACTACCGGTAGACTGAACGAAGACAGGAGCGGCGAAAGTCACCTGGTTGACAGCAGAGATGATAGCACCCTTAGCCTTGGCAGCGTTGATGCTGTTGGCACCTTTAGCCTTGGCGATGAGCATCTCGGCTTTCTTGTCACGCATCACCTCCTGCTTGACCATCTCCTTCACCTGAGGATCGCTGAGGTCGCGGTAGCCAATCGGATGGATCTTTTCGCAGACGACGAGCAGCAGGTTGTTGCCATTGTCGCCACACTCATACATCGGAGAAACCTCACCCTCTTTGGCTGCGAAGAGCCACTTCATAGCGTCGCGGGTAGATTTGATACCTGCAAGGTTGTGCTGGCTGGTGGTCACGTCCTTAGCCTCCTGAACAGAATAGCCGTTGCGGGCAGCGTTCTTCACGATGTCGGCTGGAGTCTGGTTAGCGCTGACAAAGGTGCTGAACTTGTTGTAGACGTTGCTACGTGTAGTGTTGGAGTAGTCGATCGGCTTCTTGATGACAGCTGCCGTGTACTTCTCGACCATATTCTTGCGGTCAAGCACCTGGATAATCAAGTTGCCCTGAGTCAGCTGAACGTTCTTCAGCTCTTTAACGTTAGAGGTGAGCAGAGCGTTGAGATAGTTCTTTGAGTCGTTGTCCATCGATGTTGAGTACTCATACATCTTGGTGGTGAGCCACTGCTCTTTGCCTTCCTGGTTGTATTTCTTGGCAATAGCGGCAAAGTCTGCACCTGCCTTCAGAGCGTTGTAGACAGAGTCTGCAGTCTTATGCGCCTCGTCGGGAGTAGTACCTGCAATCTGGATAGCGCGGAACTGCACAGAGTCAGGGAGCTCCTGCTTAGCAACGAGCTTGACGATATTGAAAGTGTTGTCCTGCTTGTTCTCCACAGGGCCTAAAGTCTGACCGACAGACATAGAGTCGAGTTTGTCTGCGATATCTGTTGGGAAAGCTTCTTTGCCAACGGGGATACCCATGTAGGGAACGGAAGAAGTGCTCTTGCGAACGATTTCAGAAGGATCAGCGGCAGTCTGCATTTGACCGGCCCAACCCTTGAATTGCTTCAGCAGTGCTGCGCGGTCAGCGGGAGAGGCTGAGATCTGAACATCAACATACTTGATGTCGCGGCTCTCGACATACTGACGGAAACGCGCCTTCAGCTCATCGTATTTAGCCTGCAGGTCAGCGTCAGAGATGTTGACTTTAGAGTCCTGGATGCTGGAGTAGGGGTAGGAAGCCAACTGGATTTGGCTCTCCTGGCTCTCCTCGTTGAAGGCCATCTTAGCCTCAATAGGATTAGACAGCAAGCAGTGAGCGAGCAGTCCGTTGTACTTCTGAATGAGCAGTTGCTGACGGAGGCTCTTCTCGATGTAAGTCCAGTATTTGTAGATGGCGTCCATCTGCTCAGCCATCTGCGGATTCTGCTGCTGAGCCTGAGCCTGCTTATACTGAGCGAGGAACTGCTTGAGCTGGTTGGCATCGAAGCGTCCGGTCTGCTGATTGACGAAAGGTGTAGAGAGAAGCATCTGGTTGGTACCCTCGTTGAGCACATTCTGCATCTCCTGGTCTGTCACGGTCATGCCCAGTTTGTCGCACTCGTTCTCAATGAGACGATACTGTACGAAGTTGTTCCAGACTTGGTCACGAAGTTGGTTGAGTTGGTCATCGTTGAGATTTTCCTGGCCCATGAACTTCATAGCCTGCTGTGCTTCGTCGACTTGCTTGGCAAAGTCCTCGTAATTGATTTTGTCTCCTAACACCTCACCGATTTGCTGGCGCTCATTGTTGCGAGATGACTCGCAAGAACGGAAGGCCTCTTCGGCGATGAAAGCGAAAAGGCCGAAACCGATGATGGCGATCAGCGCGACACTTTTGCTTCTGATTTTTCCTAATGCTGCCATTTTGTTTTGATAATTGTATTTTTTGTTTATTGATTTTCTGCGTTAAAGCTAACTCTTTTAAGCGTACAAATTTACTAAATAAATAGCAAACGAGGGAATGATTTATAGAAAAAAACGTCAGAGATGCTTATTTATTCGTTGATATGCAGTCTGACGAGCTCTATTTTCGTCATTGTGCTTTTAATGATTTTAAATTCGAACTTGTCGATCTTGATGATTTCGTTGAGTTTGGGGAAGCTTTGGTATTCATGGAGGATAAGTCCGCCAATTGTCATATATTCGTCACTCTCGGGCAATTCCAATCCAAATTCCTCGTTGACCTTGTCGATTTCGAGTCGTGCTGAGAGCAGATAGTCGTGCTCATCAATCTTCTTGGCGATGTAGTGGTCTGTGTCGTGTTCATCCTCAATATCGCCGAAGATTTCCTCCACGATATCCTCCAACGACACCAGTCCACTGGTGCCGCCAAATTCGTCGATGACCACGCCGAGGCTCTTCTTCTGTTGCAGGAAGATGCGCATCAGTTTTTGCGCCAGCATCGTCTCCGGGACAAAGGGCAGGGTGCGGATATGATCCTGCCAGCGTTTGGGATCACGAAACATCTCGTGGCTATGGATATATCCCACGATATGGTCGATGTCCTCGCGATAGACGATGATCTTGGAGTTTCCGCTCTCCACAAATTTCTGTTTCAGTTCCTCCAGGCTACACGTCTCCATGTTGACGGCATTGATCTCGGTACGTGGAATCATGCAGTCGCGCACTTTCAGGTCGGGGAAGTCGAGTGCGTTTTGGAAAATCTTCACCTCGTCGTCGACGGCGGCTTCGTTGGGTGCGTTGTCAATAGATGTGTGGATGAGGTAGTCGAGATCCACCTTGGTGAAGCCTTCGTCGCCCTCTTCCTTCGGCATGTGCACGCCAAAGAGTCGTAAGAGACCCTTTGAGAGAAAGGTAGCAAACTTGCTGATGGGCCAAAGGACGATGTAGAAAATGTATGCGATGGGTGAGAACACCGTCAACATGGTGTTGGGGATGCTCTTGAAAAGTGACTTGGGAAGGAACTCTCCCGTGAAGAGCATGATCAGCGTTGATAGAATGGTATCGGCGGGTACCGTGAACCCGGCGCTGCACCCTCGAAAGATGGTGTTGTCGAAGAGTTGGGCAATCAAGATGCCGTAGATGACCAGAACCACGTTGTTGCCCACAAGCATAGTAGAGACGAAACCGTTGGGATGGCGATAAAAGAAGGAGATGATATGTTGGGATAATCCATTCTTGTTCTTATCCATCTCAGCCAGCATGCGGTTGCTTGAGACAAACGCGATCTCCATTCCGGAAAAGAATGCACTGAGCACCATCGTGCACAATATCTCTAAGATAAGTGGTATATCTACTTGCTGCACAGTTATATGATTACAATTATGATGTTTTCTGTTTTTCGATGTTATTGTTTTCCGCCGCGTTCTGGCACAGCCTGACTTCTTTGACTCTTTTGGATGCTGTCCTGCTCTGCGGCTGACGTGCCGGAGTCGGAGTTTCCACCCTCAAGATCGCTTTGAGAGAAGGAGCCCTTGGTGTTGGTGACCATATAGCGAGTCATCTTCTCGTCGGAACGGAAATAAGATCCTTGCAGCGTGCGGTCGGGCGTGATGAGACGGGAGAAGACGTTGGAATACAGTTCATGTGTGTTTTGATCCCAGAACAGTTCCTGGCTGGTAAAGCGCAGTCCGTCCTTGGTTCTCACACGCACTCTTGATCTGAGTTCCCACAACTTCTTTTGACTATAGTAATAGGCAGTATCGCACTGGATATATGCCTGCACATGAAACTTCTCGTCAAACTGCTCCAAGAAGAGTCCTTTCTCAAAGATCCATCTTGGTGGCCGCTTGTTCTCGTTGACTTCCCATTTCTCGGTTACGATGCGGTATTTGATCACACCGGAGTCGGAGATGAGCGTGTTGACGCCCCATGATGTCATCACGGCGACTGAGTCGCGTGCGCGCACAGCAGGGGCTGTATGCTCTACGGGCTCGGTACAGGAGGCGATGAAGCACACAAAGAGAAAGGTGAGAAGACTATGATGCAGAGATAATTTCATGAGAAAATGCCTATACATCTATTATTGTACTTTCCACTTAGCAAACCACTGCTCATTGAAGGTGATGCCAACGTTGATGCGGAAGGTGTTTTCCGTGATGAGGTTCTTGGCGCTTCGCTTGACCCATTGAGCACTGATGTTGAGCAGCGAGCGGTTGTTATATCCGTTGACGATAGGGATTCCGAAGCCCAGTGAGGCACTGAGCTCTTTAGGACCTTCCAGACTTCCTATATAATAATAAGGTGTAGTATAGCTCACACCGGCGCGATAGCGAATGCGCTTCAAGAAAGAGCGGCCATACTCGTCGGGGCAGATTTGTGTGCCGAGTGTAAACTGATGGCGGTCCTTATAGTATCCTTTTACCAACTGGTAGTTGATGTTGCCACTGTTGTCGGTGACGAGTTCGGGTGCGCTGATTTTCGACCACTGCTGGAGAGAGTAGTCGGCTCCGATCTTAACTTTGTTATTGTGGTTGAAAGTGAGTCCTGCTCCAAAGGTATTTGGAATCTTCAATTTCAAATCCACCTGTCCTGCACCGGGATAGGTAATTGTGTCAGCCACAGCCGTGACAGAGTTGTTGGAGACGATGGTCACCTGCGGCTTGCCATTGATTTCATGCCCCATGCCATAGGTCAAGCCCAGTGTGAGCTGATCCTTCTTGTTCAGCGGCAATGTATATTGCAGTCCGGCATCCAGCTTGTAGCTTCTTACGTCGGCCGAATAAGTCTTAATGAGCGCGTTGGCGGACGAGTTGCTGTAACTGTTCGTCACCGTACGAGTGTAGTCACCATAGAGATACGATCCGTTGACACCGATGGAAAGGTTGCGGATAGGCTCCCAGCCAAAGCCGAGATACACCTGATGCAAGCCACCGTCACCATTATAGGCATTGTAGGAATATGTCTTGTTGACGTCGCCCACTGATGTTGTAGTGGAGTAGGAGTATCCGATGTTGGAATAGGGAAGCAGACCGAAGCTCACGCCGAAATGGCGGAAGAGGCGGAGGCCGGCTACCACATACTCAAAGTCAGCATTGTTGGCGTTGAGTTTTCTTCCACCTTCCTTAAAGTTGGTTTGCTGCAACGAGATGCCGGCATCGAAAATAAACGAGAGGCTGTCGATGGCCGAGTAAGACGCCGGGTTGGCAGGGTTCACCTGATTGTGCTCCCGGAAGCCCAAGGCCAATCCGTTCATACCGCGATTGAAGCCTGTAGACTGGTCAGAAAGTATTCCCAGCCCATATTGGCTATATGGAGAGTTGGTGCCGCTCTGAGCCCAGCCCGTAGTGGCGAGCATAGCCAGTGCGATGACGGTGAGTTGTTTTTTCATTGGTTTACTAACGAATACGTTTATCTTCTTGGAGCTTCCATCCTTGCTACAGTGTTCATCAACACCGGGCTTCGGCAGAAGTCAACTGCAAAAGTATTGAAAAAAATCGAAATTAACGCACGAAAGTGAAAATAATAAGGTATTTTTGCATCGTGAAACGTTTAAAACGACATTTACGAGTTGTTTTTCTCGCTGTTTTGGTTTTCTTAACGACAACCATTTGGGCGCAAGAAGCGACACCGAGACAGTTGCAGGAGATGGACAGCGTGGAGATAGGACTACTCACCTGTTCACCGGGGAAAGAGATTTACAGCTTATACGGACATACAGCTATCCGCGTTCATGACGCGGCAACAGGGCAAGACGTAGCGGTCAACTATGGCTTGTTCAATTATCATACACCCTATTTCATACCTCGCTTCGTCTTCGGGCTCTGCGACTACGAGATGGGGATCTATCCTTTTGACCTGTTCATGGAGGAATATACGGAAGAGGGCAGGGGTGTGATCGAGCAGCGCATCAATCTCACGCGGCAGGAAAAACTCGACATCATCAATGCACTGGCTCTTAACGCTCGTCCCGAGAACAAAGTCTACCGCTACAATTTCTTTTACGACAATTGTTCGTCGAGAGCGCGTGACATGATCGTCGACCATATCCGTGGTCATGTGGGTTATCGGGTCAATGCGTCCGTGACGAGTTCCTACCGCACGATGGTGCATCAGTGGGATGAGCAGCATCCTTGGGATTGCTTCGGCTGCGATCTGCTGTTGGGAGTAAATGCCGACCGGCAGACAACCTTGCGTCAGCAGCAGTTCCTTCCCGACTCTCTGCGTGCTTCCTTTGCTACGGCTAAGGTTTTCCGTGAGCATCAGTCACCTGCCAACCTTGTGGACAGCACTTGGACGGTACTTGAGGCTCAGACTCCCGAGACGGATCTATCCTTCTTCGATATTTTCACGCCGCGTGTGGCTATTACTATATTGACGTTGCTCGTA
The DNA here is from genome assembly GCF_025457485.1 of Hallella absiana. Lineage (NCBI taxonomy): Bacteria > Pseudomonadati > Bacteroidota > Bacteroidia > Bacteroidales > Prevotellaceae > Hallella > Hallella absiana. The sequence goes on along the minus strand of NZ_JAMXSP010000007.1, from coordinate 40,810 downwards.
GTTCTGGCCAGTGTGAGGGAGTATCGCAAGAAAAGAATCTATTGGGGCATCGACCTCGCTCTGTTGTTAGTTGACGGACTGGCAGGTCTCGTGCTGTTCCTCATGATCTTCTCCAAACATCCGACAGTCAGTATCAACTTACAGATACTGTTGCTTAACCCTCTGTCGCTCGTCGCCCTTTATTCTGTGGTCAGAAAGAGTAGGAGAGGGCAGTACAGCAAGTGGTGGACGGTGTTTGCCGTTTGCCTTTTACTGTTTTTCATTGGCAACATCCTGCAAGACTATGCGTCGGGAATGAACATATTGGCATTATGCTTGTTGGATAGGTGTATCGTCAATTATGCAGTTTGCTTTAAGGGCAACAATGTATTAACAAAGATAGTAACAAGACAATAACAGAAGAATGAGATATTTAGCTTTCATCATCGCTGCGCTGACATCCGCTGAGATGCAGGCCTTCGGGCTTGCACCGCGACTGGTGGTCAATGTGACCATCGACCAGTTGCGCACCGACTATATGGAGGCTTTCTATCCCCTCTACGGTCAGGGCGGCTTCCGACGTCTCATGCAGCAGGGCCTGGTGTATGAGGGCGGTCGTTATCCATTCACCCCCGTCGACCGTTCGTCGGCCACAGCCACGCTGTCGTCCGGCGCCACACCTTATCTTCATGGTATCGTGGGCACGCAATGGCTCGACCGCGCTACGCTGCGTCCTGTCAACTGCGTGGCTGACGAGAAGTACAGCAGTTCACCGCAACGCCTGCTGACATCCACCTTGGGCGATGAGCTTAAGATGAGCAGCAACGGCACGGCTATTGTCTACAGCTTTTCTCAAGATAAGGAGTCTGCCATCTTGTCGGCTGGACATGCTGCCGACGGTGCTTTTTGGATGGGTGACAACGGCACGTGGACTGGCACTAAGTATTATAGCACTTCTTTGCCCGCATGGCTCAAAGCCTACAATACGCTCCATCCTCAGCAGGGAAGGACTGCGGCACTGGCCAACGACAATGTCGTGTCGGTGTCGCTGCAAGCCGTGACTTCCGCGGCAATGGGTCGCGACGAGATGCCCGACCTGCTCTATGTCACCTTGTCGGCAGCACGTGCCAAGGGTAAGGAGAACGAAAGTTGGCAAACGTGCATGGAGAGCGTCTACATGCAGCTTGACCATACCTTGGCCACGCTCATCTCGGGCGTGGAGCAGCGCGTGGGCAAAGACAAAGTGCTGTTTGTGGTCACCTCCACCGGCTACTCCGACGAGGCCCGCAAGGACTTGGATAAATATCGTGTACCCTCGGGTACTTTCTATATCAATCGTACGGCCAATTTGCTCAACATGTATCTCAGCGCCATCTATGGTCAGGGCAGATATGTGGAGCAGTGCTATGGCAATGAGATGTATCTCAACCATAAGCTCATTGAGCAGAAGAGGCTTTCGATGAATGAGATTCTTGGCCGCAGCCAGAATTTCCTCATTCAGAATGCCGGCGTCGCTGATGTTTATACCAGCGAGCGTCTTATGGCCGGCAACAACGACATCCTTAAGATCCACAACGGATACAATCCCACCAACTGCGGTGACATCATCATCGACGTGGCACCGGGATGGAAGCTGCTCAACGAAGAGACCCAGCAGGTCATCTACAGCAGTGCCGGCTTCATGCCTTTCCCCATCATCTTCTTAGGAAGCAATATACCCCACGAGGTCGTCAAGACTCCCGTGAGCGTTGATTGTGTGGCTTCCACCGTGGCAAAGGCCATCCGCATCAGGGCACCCAACGCTTGCACCACCGCTCCCTTGTTCTAAGCTCCCATTGGACGCTCCAAGGGAAATTATCTCCACCTAAAGAGTAAATATATGGTAAATGGTGGTAATAATTCAGAAAATCTTATTAATTTTGCAAGGGCGACCCGTTCGCTCTCTATCCTTTTGTAATAAATAACAGACAAGATAAATGAATTTCAACAAAATCTTAAAGTCGCTCTTTGGCGATAAGTCAAGCCGTGATATGAAGCTCATCCAGCCTCTGGTGGAGAAAGTGAAGCAGGCATATCCCGATATCGCCAAGTTGAGCAATGATGAGCTTCGTGCCAAGTCAAAGGAAATCCGCGACTATGTGCAGGGAGCTGCCAAGCCTTATCAGGAGAAAATCGCCGAGCTCAAGGCAAAGATCGAGGAGACTCCTATCGACGAGCGTGAACCGATCTTCAACGAGATCGATAAGCAGGACAAGGAGATGCTTGATGCCTTGGAGAAAGCTCTCAACGAGGTGATGCCCGTCGCCTTCAGTATTGTCAAGGACACGGCACGCCGCTTCTCCGAGAACGAGGAAACTGTGGTCACCGCTACGGATTTCGACCGTGAGCTCGCTGCTAATCCTGCCAACGACTTCATCACCATCGATGGCGACAAGGCCATCTATCACAATGAGTGGACAGCCGGTGGCAACAAGATCAAGTGGAACATGGTTCACTACGACGTACAGCTCTTCGGCGGTATCGCCCTTCACCAGGGCAAAATCGCAGAGATGGCTACCGGTGAGGGTAAGACCCTTGTGGGTACCCTCCCCGTGTTCCTCAATGCCTTGACCGGCAACGGTGTGCACATGGTCACCGTCAACGACTATCTGGCTAAGCGTGACTCTGAGTGGATGGGACCGCTCTATGAGTTCCACGGACTCTCTGTCGACTGTATTGACAAGCATCAGCCCAACTCCTCCGCACGCCGCAAGGCTTATCAGGCCGACATCACCTTCGGTACCAACAACGAGTTTGGTTTCGACTATCTGCGTGACAATATGGCTTTGTCACCAAGCGACCTGGTGCAGCGCCGCCACAACTTCGCCATCGTCGATGAGGTCGACTCCGTGCTTATCGATGATGCCCGTACCCCGCTGATCATCTCCGGTCCTATCCCCAAGGGCGACGACCAGATGTATGAGGAGTATCAGCCGCTGGTGGAGCGCCTCTACGAGGTGCAGCGTAAGCAGGCCACTGAGCTCCTGGCTGAGGCACGACAGAAGATCACTGAGGGTCGTGAGAAAAACGATCAGAAGGAGATTGAGGACGGATTCCTCTGCCTCTTCCGCTCTTACAAGGCATTGCCTAAGAACAAGGCACTTATCAAATATCTCTCTGAGGAAGGCATCAAGGCTGGTCTGCAGAAGACCGAGGAGATCTATATGGAGAACAACAACCGACTGATGCCCCAAGCTGTCGAGCCGCTCTATTTCGTTGTCGACGAGAAACTCAACAGTGCAGACCTCACCGACAAGGGCACGGACTGGCTCTCCAAGCAGGTCAATGATAAGAACCTCTTTGTGCTCCCCGATATTGCTGCTGAGCTTTCTGCCCTTGAGGGCGACAAGACCCTGAGTGACCAGGATCGTCTCGACAAGAAGGACGACCTGCTCAACCACTATGCTGTTCAGAGCGATAGAGTACATACGTTGCAGCAACTGTTGAAAGCATACACCATGTTCAACAAGGATGACGAATATGTCGTCATGGACGGTGAGGTGAAGATTGTCGACGAGCAGACCGGACGTATCATGGAGGGACGCCGCTGGAGCGACGGACTCCATCAGGCTATCGAGGCCAAGGAGCATGTCAAGGTGGAGGCTGCCACACAGACCTTTGCCACCATCACGCTGCAGAACTACTTCCGTATGTATCATAAGCTTGCCGGTATGACCGGTACCGCCAGCACTGAGGCAGGTGAGTTCTGGGATATCTACAAGCTCGATGTGGTCGAGATTCCTACCAACAAGCCTGTCATCCGCAACGATATGGATGACCGCGTCTATAAGACCAATCGCGAGAAATACCGCGCTGTCATCGAGGAGATCGAGAACATGCGTGTCCAGGGTCGTCCGAGTCTGGTGGGCACCACTTCTGTCGAGATCAGTGAGTTGCTCTCCAAGATGCTGACCATGCGCAAGATTCCTCATCAGGTCCTCAACGCCAAACTCCATCAGAAGGAGGCTATGATCGTTGCTGAGGCCGGTAAGAGCACCAAGGGTATGGTGTGGGTGGCCAGCGACGGACGTGCCTTCACCGACAAGCCGACCACATTGCGCTATGAGCAGCAACTTATCGACGCTGCTGACAAAGGTGTCAAGGGCGCAGACACAAGCCTCAAGGGACAGCGAGCTGAGGACAATATCCACAACGAGGAGCGGATGCTTGGTGCCGTCACCATTGCCACCAACATGGCAGGTCGTGGTACCGATATCAAGCTTACACCTGAAGTTAAGGCCGCTGGCGGTCTCGCCATCATTGGCACCACACGTCACGAGAGCCGTCGTGTCGACCGCCAGTTGCGTGGTCGTGCCGGACGTCAGGGTGATCCGGGATCTTCTGTCTTCTATGTCTCTTTGGAGGACGACCTGATGCGTAAGTTCGGTTCTGAGCGCATCGCCAAGGTCATGGATCGACTCGGTTTCGAGGACGGCGAGCGTATCGAGAGTCCGATGATCTCACGCAGCATTGAGCGTGCACAGAAGAAGGTCGAGGAGAACAACTTCGGTATCCGTAAGCATCTGCTCGAATACGACGACGTGATGAACAAGCAGCGTAGTGTCATCTACGAGAAGCGCCGCCACGCCCTTATGGGTGAGCGTATCGGCATGGACATCGCCAACGTGCTTTGGGACCGTGTGGTCAACATCATTGAGAACAACGACTACGAGGGCGCCAAGGAGAGCTTCTTCGAGGTGCTGTCCATGGAGATTCCCTTCGATGAGAACGAATATGAGGGCACCAGCAAGGCTGATCTTGAGGAGCGCGCCTTTCAGGATGCCATGGCTGCCTTCAAGCGCAAGACCGACCGTATACAGAGCGATGCTTATCCTGTCATCAAGCAGGTCTACGAGACACAGGGCGATGTTTATCAGTATATCCTCGTGCCCATCACCGACGGCCGTCATGTGGTCAACCTGCGTGTCAACCTCAAGGAGGCTTATGACACCGAGGCTAAGAATGTGGTCAAGGAGTTTGAGAAGTTTGTCATGCTCCACATCATCGATGATGACTGGAAGGAAAACCTCCGTCAGCTCGACGAGTTGCGCCACAGCGTGCAGAACGCGTCCTACGAGCAGAAGGATCCACTGTTGGTCTTCAAACTCGAGAGTGCCAAGCTCTGGGATTCGATGATCGACGATATGAACACCCGCGTGGCCAGCTTCCTCATGCGTGGTCAGATTCCTGTGCAGGTGCAGAACCAGCAGGTGCAGGAGGCTGCGCCCGAGGAGCACGCTCAGCGCTATCAGGAGCAGAAAGACGACATCGACGAGATCGAGCGCGCACAGCAGCAGGCTGCACAGCAGGACACTCGCGAGGGCGCTGAGCAGCATCGCCAGCCCATCATCCGTGAGAAGATGCCGCGCCCTAACGATCCCTGTCCCTGCGGTAGCGGCAAAAAATTCAAGAACTGTCATGGTAAAGGATTGCGTTAATCCTTGACCTCTCATCAATAAGGGTCGGCCTGTGGCCGACCCCTTTTTCAATGTTTCACTGATATTCTGAGCTGAGTAACTATTCAGCGAAAGATTTCTGTGCTATTTTATCTCAAGAATTCGAGAATGAGAGAATTCTTCTATCTACATGAATTAAAAAGAATTATGAGAAAGAAAGCAGCGAAGCCGCTTATATTCTCCTATTCTTATCAATTCACAATAATGCGTGGGATATTCTATAATTCTAAAATTCTTGATAAAAAGAAAATAGTGAGTGGTAAAGTTTCAACTTCATTGGCTGAATAGTAACTGCGCTGATTATGAAAATCCAACTCCAACAACTGTCTAAATCCTTCGGCGAAAAGGTTGCTGTCGACATTCCACAACTTGAAATCGGCGATGGCGAGATCATTGGACTCGTGGGTAACAATGGAGCAGGAAAGACGACGCTCTTCCGCCTGCTGCTTGACCTTTTGCGGGCCGATTCCGGCTCAGTGCTGCTCACGCCGCAAAATAGAGCTCAGTCCTCAGAGTCAGCCCGGTCTTTTCTGACTTCTCAGCCACTTCAGACTTCTCTGTCTGATCACGCATCTCGACCACTTGAGACTCCTCAGTCTGCTTCGCCTTCTGATGTATCCCGGGTGAGTATCGATCCGGCAAAGAGCGAGGAATGGAAGAAGATGACCGGAGCCTTTATCGACGACACCTTCCTCATCGACTTCCTCTCTGTCGAGGAGTATCTCGATTTCATCATCAAGGTGCAAGGGCTCACGCCTATGGACTGGAATGGCAGTGACGATCCCCTTGTGCAGGGATTCAAGGAGTTTGCCGAGGGACAAATCTTCGATCAGAAAAAACTCATCCGCGAATACAGCGCCGGCAACAAGCAGAAGATTGGAATCATGGCGGCTATGATCTCGCGACCTGAGCTCCTGATTCTCGACGAACCGTTCAACTTCCTGGACCCTACCGGACAGAACTTCCTCAAAAAGCTCTTGCTCGACTATCATTGCCGCACGGGTGCCACCATCCTCATCAGCAGTCACAATCTCCAGCATCTTGTCGATGTCTCCACCCGTGTCGTACTGTTGGAGGACGGAAAGGTCATCGAGGATCTCGCTAACGACAACCGGCAGGCACTGACAGCGCTCAACGACTATTTCAAAGTCTGACAGGAATAACACATTCGCCCTTGTTGTTCACGGACATTATTATATGTTGAATAAACTGACATTTTTCCGCCCTCGTGGCTGCGATTTTCTGAGCCGCGCCCTATGTTGCCCTCAATTTTGCGAATTTTGAGGGCTTTTTTATAATCGGTTGACACAGAAACGATTACGAGTCCAGTATGATTTCATCTCCGGTAACAACGGCTTTTTGCGATGAAATCTTGCTGATTTTGCTGATCAAAGCGTCCTTTTGATGCTGTCATCTCGGTTGTTTGTTCCGGTCATCTCGGTTGTTTGTCCTGATCATCTCGGTTGTTTGACAACATCAAACCAGTGTTTTGACTTCAAGGAATGGCAAGAGTGAACGTATTCTCTCTGCTTTTTCTCATTTCCGAGTCCCCTTGCTCTCTATATTGTGGCTCCGCGGTGATGCACTTTTGTAAAGATAACTGCCCCCCCAAAAAACCAGCCTCACCCAGCCTCACCCCCAACCCCTCTCCGAAGGAGAGGGGAGTAGAATGTTTTGCGGGTGTTTGACACTGCGGAGACGGATCTTGCGAATTCTTCTATATGCTCAAAGGATTGTTTAACCAGCATTTCACTCCCCTCTCCCTCGGAGAGGGGTTGGGGGTGAGGCTGTGTAAATAGATTGTTTAACCATCATTTCACTCCCCTCTCCTTCGGAGAGGGGCTTAGGGGGTGAGGCTGAAAAACATGGCGGCCGCCATTCTCGCGAATAGCGGCCGCCCTCATTAATCTGTAAAATTAAACATACGGGGAGGCGCCGGAATCACTTCCATCCTTTCCCCTGATTTGCGATTATAATAAAAGTTGAATGTATAATACTCTTATTTTATTTTCCCGCCATCACAGCGGATAGACATCATTTCTTTTCTTTATTATTGCTTTTGTTCTTGCCTGTGAAAGTGAATTCAAGGGCAGACCGGCCTGACCGAGAACCCGCTGCAACGGCCGCTGTAGCCGTCGGGATTGTGGTTGCCGGAACCGAAGCCCACGTGCCACGCGTAGTCGACGCTGCTCGAGAGGACCAGACTCGACCAGCAGTAGCCGTCGGAACCAACGCCGTAGGAACTCGTCCCGAGCCTATAGCCAGCCGCCGGCAGGAAAATGTAATTTCCATTCGACGCGGAGACCTTGTATCCGTTCACGCCATTTTGTGAAGTCGAAGTCCATGTACACTTAGACGACAACTCCTGCCACTCGTCATGGGTCGGCATGCGCCAAGTGCCTCCAAGATTGACCGTGGCAGCATCATCGGTGGACTCAAGCTTTGCATCACCGGAATTATATTTGCTCCAGGATGAGCTCGAACTTACATTTGAAGTATTTGTGCAATACGGTGTATTTGCCCACGAGAAATCATGCGACTCAGAACTTGTATATCCCTTTGTATCTGCCCACGCATAGTACTTACCATATTCTTCGGGTTTCGAAGCACCAAGATTAAAACTGGCCCACTTAACGCTCAAGCCGAGGTCAACTGCTTCTGGCATAGGCTCCCTAGGACCATATACGGGCCTGACGGAGAACCCGTAGTAACGGTAGTCGTCTTCGGGATAGCGGTAGCCCGAACCGAACCACATGTCCCACGCGTAGAGGACGCGGCTCGAGCCGACCTGGCTCGACCAGTAGCGGCCGTAGGAGCCAACGCCGTCGAAAGTCATATCGTACCTGCAGCCGGCCGCCGGCAGGAAAATCCAATTGCCGTTCGAGGCGGAAACCTTATAACCGTTTATTCCATTCTGCGAGATCCATGTCCAAGTACATTTATTATACAAATCCTTCCACTCATCATGAGTCGGCATGCGCCAAGAACCGCCAAGGTTGACTGTGGCAGCATCATCGGCGGACTCAAGCTTTACATCACCAGAGTTATATTTGCTCCAACTATTACCATTACTATCATTGCAATACGGCGTATTCTCCCACGAGAAGACATGCGACTCAGAACTCGCATATCCTGTCGTGCCCGCCCACGCATAGTACTTGCCATATTCTTCCGGCTCCGATGCTCCGAGGTTGCTGCTTGCCCACTTCACACTAAGGCCTAAATCCACGGCAGTGGGAATAGGATAGTTCTTAGTGTTAATGGCAAGCTGGTATCCATATTTGTCATAGCCAAACGTGCGTGCGCCATCCTCATGCTTCATGCCAAACACGAGTGAGATGGCGTCTTTCTTGCCGGCGCCAAAGGATGCGGCAAGGGGGACGTACCATGTGCCATCAGCAGTGGCACTGCCGACAAGATAGACCGAGTTGACCTTCACCGTTCCGGTCAAGGCTACGTATGAATTGGACAGGGCTGAGGTGGCAGTCCATGCCGTGGTGGTCTGCGGAGCAAGAAGGAGATAGCCGTTGTCGGCCGTCAAGAGCGTAGCAGATGAACTGCTCAATGTCACGGAAGGGGATGCCATGCCAATCTGATAGCTGACCGCTGTGCCGGAAGATGTGGCGGAACCGCTGAAAGGAAGCGTGGCATTCGGTGAGACGTTGCAGATCTGCACCTTGGTGATCTTCACCGTGGTGTTCGTAGCGTCGCTGGCCAACTTGGCGGAGACGGAGCAAGCTGATAGCGGGTGGGAGAAGGTCAAGGGAACAGGTCCACTGTTGGCCGGACGTGACAGCGTGTTCGTGGCAAAGATGACATCCGTCTGCTTGTCACCGCTCGCCGGCTGATACGCCAACTGCTTGTTGGTCGTATTGAAACTCACCGTGGTAGCGTCCTCGTAAGGATAGTAGGCATAGAAGGTCAGATTGCCTGTCTTCGGCCACAGATGCTCCGTCGAAGAAGTCCATATCGTTCCCGACTTGGTGAACACCTCCCCGCTGATCACTGCATTACCGCTTTCGTCGTAGGCATACACCTTAAAGTTGTCCGGCACCGCGGTCAGAAGAGAGGCACGCGTACCGGCAATGCCCGCGTCGAAGGATATCACGCCGTCGCTCCGCCCCATCAACTCCTGCTCAAGAGAACAAGAAGCCAGGCACATCAGCGTCTGTATGCAGACTAAGAGATTTAAATATTTTAGAAACTTCTTCATTGAGTTCTTATTAAAAGATTATATTGCTATAGCTTGTGAGTCAAAGCGTTAAAACTAAAGAGAATTTAGGGGCAGACTGGGCGGATGGGCAACCCACTGCAACGGTAGTTACCGTAGCTATTGGGATCGTGGCTGTCCGAATCGAAATACATATTCCACGCGTGACCAACGCTGCTCGAACTGACCTGACTTGACCAAAAGTAGCCGCGGGAACTAACGTAGTTGGGACTTGAGCCGTCCCTGAAGCCGGCCGCCGGCAGGAAAATAGACTTGCCGTTCGAGGCGGAAACTTCATAACCGTTTATTCCATTCTTCGAGGTCCATGTCCAAGTACATTTTTTATACAACTCCTGCCACTCGTCATGATTCGGCATGCGCCAAGAACCGCCAAGGTTGACTGTGGCTGCATCATCGGAAGACTCCAATGTAGCGTTACCAGATGTATATTTGCTCCAAGAAGAGCTACTGGTAGGACTTGACGTATCTTTACAATATCGTACATTCGCCCACGAGAAGTCATGCGACTCGTCACTTGCATATCCCTTCGTATCCGCCCACGCATAGTACTTGCCATACTCTTCCGGTTTCGTGGCTCCGAGATTACATGTTGCCCATTTAACACTTAGCCCCAAGTCAACGAACTCCATACCAGAAGCTATCGTCGTGGTTTCGTCTTGCCAAGCATTGAGTTTCGTATCGCCGCCAACATATTCCTTGGCAGCATAGTTCACGCGCAAACCTTCCTCTGCCGAACCGCTGCCGCTGAGCGTCACCGTGACCTTGTAGTCGGTGTTGCGGTAGATGGTGTAGTCGGTGTAGTCGTAGGACGTGTTTGTGGCGGACGAGAGCGTCTTGCCGCCGAGATAGACATAATAGGTGGACTTCCACGATGCGGTATGCGCCTTGATGACAAGATAGGTGGCGTTGGCAGGGGCATTGGCCTTATAGCGGCCTTTCCAACCGTCACTATTGGTGTTTGAGCCTTTTCCCACAAGCGACTCATAGAGATAGTACGTAGCATTCACGGTAGTTGCCGTCGCAGAGGAAGACACCACAGGAAAAACGCCATAGTCTTTTGGCGAGGCAGTGCCGGTGGTCTTGTTGTCGACATAGTATGCCGAGAGCGGGGCGTGGCAGAGCTGATAGCTGTCGAGGGTGATGCCGGAGCCGACCACGATGCTGAGCTCGGTCTTGGCGGACAGGCGGTTGAGGGTCACAGTGCCCGACTTCGACGTGTCGTAACCGCTCCGCGAGCCAAACATCAGCAGGGAGCTGCCATTGCCCAAGTCGGCAGGCGACGAGAGCTGGGCATAGAGGTCGTCGAAGTCTGACTTGGTGCGCACGGACGCAAAATTGCCCATGCCCGACGTGGTTCCGGCATTGGCCACCACATAGACCGTGCACCCCGTGGCCTTGCGTGTGTTCACATTCACCGACACCTTGCCGTCACTGCCCAGCGAGTAGCTGCCGTAGGTGTATCCGATGATCTCGTCCTTGTCGTTGAAGATAAGGACCAGCAAGTCCTGTATCTTACCCTCGTCGGCGGCAGTGATGGCGCGCGTGAGTGCTCCTGACTTAGCCGCCGAGACGGTAGGAGAGGCGGCGGAGGGAGGCGCGGCCACGGTGATCGTCACCATGGTGTCGCCGCCGGCCTCATCGGCCGAGCACGACGACAGCGCGACGACAGCCGCCATCACGAGCAGGCCGCTCACGGCGGTCTTGCGGATGTCACGGACGGCGCACCGAAAAGCGTGGAATATATAGTGAATGTGTTGTGTCATGATTCTTATTGGAAAGAAGAGTTTTGGAATACTTCGTCATAGGGCAGCACCTTTACGGTGAACGTGCCGGTCATGCTGGCAATGATGACAAAGACATCGTTGCCGCCCTCGCGCGCCACCAGGGGATTGCCGTCCTCGTCGGTGTCGCTGCGGAAGAGCTGTGTGCCGTCCTGCTTGTAGACGCGCACGCTGACCCCGCTGCCCACGGTAGGCAGGACGGTTATGGACTCGGTGAGCCAGTCGCCGGTTCCGGACATGAAGGCTCCGGGCAGCTCAAAACTTGTGGTGGCAGACGTGGCGGAACCGCCGTCAAAGTCGAGCTGGCTGTGCAGGCCCTCGACGACGACACGATAGCTGCCGTCGCCGAAACGGTCGAGCAAGCCCTTGACAAGGACGCGCACATGGCCCCGCACATCGTGCAGTGTGATGGGCACCTCGGAGCCGGCTTTGGCAAAGTCGGCTCCCGTGCCCTTCCACGAGCCGTAGTACACGGCGGAGGGCTGCGGCGACATGTTGCCCGATCCCGTGCCGTTGAGGCTGAGCCACACATTGTGGATGGACTCGCCCTCGCGGGGCTCGGCAAGGCTGTACTCCGAGGGCGCGCTGCCGGCCAGCGAGACCAGGCATACGCTGTCCTCGCTGTTGAAGACATAGCGGTAGGTGCCGTCGGCCTCGGGCGTGAGCATGCGGCTGTAGAGCCCGTTGACGAAACAATAGAGCGGCGCCAGCGTCACCTCGGACGAGGGCACCCCCGCCCCCGTGCTGTCCACGACGTTGAGCCGGAAAGTGGCCTGCGTGCGCCCCTCGTAGCCGTCGTAGACCGAACAGCCGACGAGCGACAGCAGCGCCCATGTCACGAAGACAACGAAGATACCTCGTCTTTGATTAAACATGATAGAGAATATTACTCGAAGGTTATGTCCTGTTTGACAGGAGTCCAGTCGTTCACGCCAACGGTGATGGTGGCCTGCTGCGGCTTCAACTCATCATTGCCATTAGTGCCGTCGGGCTGAGTCGAATGATCATCACCGATACCGGGCAGACCCTTGGTCTTGATGATGATCGAGCAGGTGTAGTTCTTGTTAGGATAGACCTTGTACTTCTCTGTGTTATCTTCGGCAGGAGCCGCAACACCAGCAGCATTGTACTTCACATTCAGCAGGACAGGGTAGAACACTGTCGTGGCTTCAGTTTTGCCATTTGGTCCATCGGGATCAAACAGTCCCTTGATCCAGACACGGACAGCATTGGCGTCTGTGCCGCTCGGAGTGATGTAGTTGCTCGGAGTGACATAAAAGTAATATTTATTAGGCATCACCTTCACGGTGCCGGCTGCTGACGCGCTGGAAAGCGTAACATCGCGGATGGCGCCGGTCGTGAGATAGGTCCTGGCACCCGTCACACCGGCAACACCAGTAAGCAGAGGTGTCTTGGAAAGATCAGCAGGGGTAAACCAATTGCCTGGCTCGGGGTTGAAGTTCAAGCCATCGACGACATGCTCGACGTAGATCTCGGTAGGAGAGAACGTAGCGTTCTGGTAAGAACCATTCGGGTCGAAAGCCACCTCAATGTCTTTAAGAGAAATCTTGGCGGTTAGGTGAGAAACTTTCACCTCTGCGGTGTAGGCAGTAGTACCACTTGCAGGTTCTTTCAACTTATCAGAGCCGAACATAGGAGCATTGTTTGCCACCTCCTTGTCATTATGAACCGTTTTCTCGTCGGAGGCAGTGGCCAGCGCACGATCGGCATCCACGCTCTTGCTTTGAAAATCACTCACTTTCTGCACACCCTGGAACAATCCGGAAGGAGCGTTGACGGCCACAAGCACCTGATCGTCCTTCTCAAGCTTGTTGGTGACAATGTTCATCTTGGTTGAACCATTATCGGTCTTAAAGGTGTTGCTTCCGACAGTGCCATCACCATTCTTAAATTCCTGGATGGTGCGCACGTTGCCGGACGCATCAAAGATACCCACCGTAATACGGTTGATGGTCTTCTCGTCGGTCGGATCTGGTGTCATAGCGGCACGTGTGCCCATTGTGTTGATGGTCAGCGTGAGCTGGCTCTTACCATTGACCGTAGGCGTGTCGGGATCGCCGTCGTTGTCAGTTGAGCTACAAGCGGTGAAGCCTGCGAGGGTCATGACCGTCAGCAGGCAAGCATAGAAACGATGTCTTTTCATCTTCATGCAATTTAAAATGTTGGTGTTATGATTTTGATTGTAAATGTTGCAAATGTTACAAGGGATAGCAAACCTGCAAGCAGGGGGCGGCCTCCCGCAAGACAATGGCCCGCAGGATGCTTATATGGAAGCACTAAAGAAAAACAAGGGAAGGTGCCCGACAAAATTTGGGGCACGAGTAATTGGCTCTGGGCGCAAGCGGCACAGAGAGACAGAAAAATTTTATTTACAACAGCTCTTACTCTCTTGCTTAAATAAGCGTCAGTAGAGAGAGAGAGAGTGTGTGTGTGTGTGTGTGTGTGTGTGTGTGTGTTACACAAATATTTGGCTTCGCCAAATATTTGGTGTTAAACTTCGCATCACAAACCGTTAAAATTGTGTTATACATTCGTTTGAGCGCTATGCGCCGTTTTATGTTCAAAAACCCTTTACGGCTGCAAAGTTATGTGTTTTCACTGAAACCTCCAAATATCCAGGCTGAAAAAATGAAGCGGCAAGCAAAAAAATCCATCAAGTCCACGCTGCATGGATAGCTGTTGACGAAAAAGCATCAAAGCATCAAGGATAAGTTGTATATATGAAACTGGGATATTATATAAATAGGTGTGGGAAAGAAGAGCGGAATACGGGAATCGAACCCGCCTTTCAGGCTTGGGAAGCCCGCGCACTACCGATATGCTAATTCCGCAAAAATAAATGATTGATGAGCCGATAGGGGGACTCGAACCCCCGACCCACGCATTACGAATGCGTTGCTCTACCAACTGAGCCATATCGGCAAGAATCAGCAGGAAGTGTTTTCCATTGCCTGATTTGCGGGTGCAAAGATATAGTTTTTTTCTTAAACCACCAAATAAAATTGACCTTTATTGCTTTTTTTGAATAAAAAACGCTTAAAGCACGCTACTGCCTGTAGACTGAAACTGTATGTCAGACATGCTGTTGCCGTCAGTCGGGAAGCCCGTCGAGATGAATCTTCCATACGCCCTGCCGCTCGATGGCGCGGAGACGAAAGGCCTTCGCCGGGACTACTTGGGGAGTGAGTCCGATGGTGTCCATGGCGAGAAAGTTGTGCACCACCACATTAACCACAGCCGTGGAGTCGTCAGTGAAGTCGATGTCGTCGATCTGGCAACTGGCACCTTCTTGCTTATTGCGCAATGCCTCGACATCGCTCTCGTTGACCTGACTGGCCGCATAGACCAGCCATTGCCGCGACTGTGGCGTGCAATATTTCAGCGCGGCAGGAAAGCGCCAATTGAAATAGGCCACGGAGAAAGAGTCCACGGTGCTTTCCAGCTGGTCCTTGTTATCGCCGCTGCAGGCAGAGTTGAACAACAACATCGCAAGAGCGGTGCAGCAGCCGAGGAGGGGACAAAACAGTTGTTTACGAATCTTCTTCATATAGAACTTGAAGCCTTGACAAAACTTTATTTCGTGCAAAGATAGTGGTTTTGTTTCAGATAAACCGATATTTTTCATGATTAAAGTGTATTTTTTAGCGTTTTCTCTCTTACTCCACTTATTTTTCGTATCTTTGCATGTTAAAAGTAAGATATAGAACAATGGTACAAGTGCACATAGACGATGCCGTGTTGCGCCAGGCTGCAACAGCGGGCATGGACAACTTTCTGGAGGCTTTCGCCGGAGCAATTCGGGATGCCATAGGCGGAGAGCTGAATGCCGACAACATGGGAGAGCTGAATTCCGATCAAATCACATTGCTGGGCTATCTGATGCTTCGCGACAGTGTGATGGATGGTGGCTTCATTGAGCTGATCCATAACGGGCTGGGAGAGTTCATATTCTTCAACCCCTTCGGCAAGGCAGTCAGAGAGTGGGGCCTGCGCGACTTGTATAAGTTATTGGATAAATGTAGCCGCTATTTCAAGAAATATCGTCTCGAGATTGAGCGTGACTGCACCCAAGAGGAGTTCGACGCTCTTTATGAGCAGTATCCTGAGTTTGACGATTTCGATGACTACTTCGTCGAGCATGAGGAGGAGTTTACCGAAGCTGTGGCGCAGTATGTCGACGACCATATCAGCGATTTTGCAATCATCGACGAGTAGCGGTTGAGAAAAGAAAGATGGAAAGATGAACAAGGAACAACAAGAACTTCGCAAGAAAAGTCCTGTACAAATAAAGAACAAGAAGGCGTCGTTTGAATATATTTTCGTAGACACCTACACTGCCGGCATCGTGCTCACCGGCACGGAGATCAAATCCGTGAGGCTGGGCAAAGCCTCGCTGGTAGATGCTTTCTGCTACATCAACAATGGTGAAGTATGGGTGAAGGGAATGAACATATCTCCTTATTTCTATGGATCTTATTCCAATCACGAGGCTAAGCGCGATCGCAAGCTGCTGCTTACCAAACGCGAGATACGCCGACTGGCTGAGGACAGCAAGACACCGGGCTACACCATCGTGCCTACGCTCATGTTTATCGACGGACATGGCAGGGCAAAGGTGGATATAGCACTGGCAAGAGGTAAGAAAGAGTATGACAAGCGACAGACGCTCAAGGAGAAAGAGGACCGGCGGGAGATGGATCGTGCCATCAAGCATTTCTGATAATCGAAATACGCATATATGTTAGAAGAGATTGTAAAAGAGAGACTTGTGGTGCTGGACGGTGCCATGGGAACCATGATTCAGAAGTATGGACTCAGTGAGTCCGATTTCCGTGGTAGCCGCTATGCCGGCGTTGACGTGCAGATGAAGGGCAACAACGACATGCTGAACATCACCAAGCCTGAGGTGATCATGGATATCCATCGGAAATATTTGGCCGCAGGAGCAGACATCATTACCACTAATACTTTCTCTTCGCAACGTATATCCCAAGCCGACTATCATCTTGAGGCAGATTGTGCAGAGATGGCTTATGAAGGTGCGCGCATTGCCAAAGAGTGCGCTGAGGAATATTCCACTCCGGAACAGCCCCGTTTTGTGTGCGGCTCTATAGGACCTACCAACAAGACCTGCTCCATGAGCCCGGATGTCAGCGACCCGTCGGCGCGTGATCTTAGCTATGACGAGCTCTTCGATGCCTATTGTGAGGAAGTGGAGGCTCTGATCCGAGGAGGTGTTGACGCCATTATCATCGAGACGGTCTTTGACACGCTCAACTGCAAGGCTGCAATCGACGCTTCGGTGCAGACGATGGAGAAAGCCGGACGAAAACTTCCCATTATGGTCAGCGTGACAATCAGCGACCTTGCAGGACGCACGTTGAGTGGACAGACCCTTGAGGCTTTCCTGGCCAGTATCGCCGATTACCCCATCTTCTCGGTGGGACTTAACTGCTCGTTTGGTGCACCGCAGATGCTGCCTTATCTCAGGACTTTGGCTGCACGTACTCCTTTTTATATTAGTGTCTATCCCAATGCCGGCCTGCCCAATGCCATGGGGCAATACGACGAGACGGCCGAGCAGATGGCCGGAGAGATGGAAGTGTTTATGAAGGAGGGACTCGTCAATATCGTCGGAGGTTGTTGCGGCACCACGCCTGAGTTTATCCAGGCCTTTGCAGAGAAAGCCAAAAACTATCAGCCCCATCGTGTCGTGCCCCGCTCAGAAACTCTTTGGCTGTCGGGACTGGAACTGCTCGACGTCTCACCAGAAGTGCGCTTCGTCAACGTTGGCGAGCGCTGCAATGTGGCGGGTAGCCGCAAATTTCTGAGACTCATCGAGCAAAAACAATATACAGAGGCTTTGGAGATCGCCCGTAAGCAGGTTGAGGATGGAGCCCTCGTGATTGACATCAACATGGACGATGGTCTGCTCGATGCCAAGGCCGAGATGGTGAAGTTTCTCAATCTCATCGCCAGTGACCCGGACATCGCCCGTGTGCCCGTGATGATCGACTCTTCCGACTGGGAGGTGATCATGGCGGGACTGAAATGTATGCAGGGCAAGTGCATCGTCAACTCTATCTCTCTGAAAGAGGGCGAGAGCACTTTCATCAGCCATGCCAAGGATGTGAAGCGGTTCGGTGCTGCCGTTGTGGTGATGTGCTTCGATGAGCAGGGACAGGCTACATCCTATGAGCGGAAGATAGAAATAGCAGAGCGTGCTTATCATATATTGGTGGAGCAGGTGGGGATGGATCCTCTGGACATCATCTTCGATCCTAACATCTTGTCTGTGGCAACTGGTATTGCCGAGCACGACAGTTATGCTCTGGACTTCATCCGTGCCACAGGGTGGATCCGCAAGCATCTCAAAGGCGTGCACGTGAGTGGAGGCGTGAGCAACCTCAGCTTCTCATTCCGTGGTATCAACTACATCCGTGAAGCCATGCACGCCGTGTTCCTCTATCATGCCATTGAGCAGGGTATGGACTTCGGCATTGTCAATCCGGCTACCAAGGTGACCTACGCTGATATACCCGCCGATGAGTTGTCCATTATCGAAGATGTCATTCTCAACCGTCGGCAGAATGCTTCGGAGGACTTGGTGGAGCTGGCCGA
Organism: Hallella absiana; assembly: GCF_025457485.1. Taxonomy (NCBI): domain Bacteria; kingdom Pseudomonadati; phylum Bacteroidota; class Bacteroidia; order Bacteroidales; family Prevotellaceae; genus Hallella; species Hallella absiana. The sequence continues at coordinate 22,682 of NZ_JAMXSP010000007.1, read as the reverse complement.
AAAGAAACGTGCCGAGCAGGAAGCTGCCAAACTTGCTGCTTCGCAGGGTGGCAAGACTGTGGCTGTCTCTGACGAGGTCTGGCGCAAGGAGAGTGTGGAGAGCCGCCTGGGCTATGCCCTGAGAAAAGGTATTGGAAAATATATGGATGCCGATCTCCACGAGGCGCTTGAGAAGTATCCTCATGCTGTCGACATCATCGAAGGACCGCTGATGGACGGTATGAACGAGGTAGGGTCGCTGTTCGGAGCCGGTAAGATGTTTCTTCCCCAAGTGGTGAAGACCGCACGCACTATGAAGCAGGCCGTTGCTATCCTTCAGCCTTATATCGAGGCAGAGAAAAAGGAGGGAGCTGCTACTGCTGGTCGTGTGTTGTTGGCTACTGTTAAGGGTGATGTCCACGACATCGGAAAGAATATCGTCGGTGTGGTTTTCTCCTGCAACAACTATGAGGTCATCGACCTCGGCGTGATGGTGCCCGCTGAGCAGATTGTGGCCAAAGCCCGTCAGCTCAATGTCGACTTCATCGGACTGAGCGGCCTGATCACTCCTTCGCTTGGCGAGATGGTGCATGTGGCAGAAGAACTGCAAAAGGCGGGAATGCACATCCCTTTGCTTATCGGCGGTGCCACGACGAGCGAGTTGCATGTGGCTTTGAAGATAGCACCTGTCTATGACGCCCCTGTGATATGGACCAAAGATGCCAGTCAGCCGCCGATCATCGCCGCCCGCCTCATGGATCGCAAGCAGAGAAAAAGCTACGAGGATGAGCTTGCCTCACGCTATGAGCAGCTCAGACAACAATATCAGGAAAAGCAGGCTAAACTTATGTCGCTGGATCAAGCCCGCGATAACAAGCTCAACTTGTTTGGTGACTAAAGAATAGAGTATTAGAATCTTATAAAATTATAATATAAAGATATGTTTAAAAAGAAAAGACGTTGGCATTGCCTTCCCGGTCAAGAGCCCACAGAGTTGGACAAGAAGGTGATGTACTGGGAGAACAAAGGCAAGGAAGTGCCTACACGTGATATGGTGCGTACACCCGAACAGATAGAGGGTATTCGCATTGCGGGGAAGCTCAATTCACAGTGCCTTGATGCTGTGGCTGAGGCTATCCACCCGGGAATGAATACGCAGGAGATCGATGACATCTGCATGAAGTTCTGCGAGGATCATGGCTGTCATCCCTCCTGCCTCAACTATGAAGGCTATCCCAAGAGTGTGTGTACGAGCATCAATGAGGTAGTCTGCCACGGCATCCCCAAGGAGGAAGATGTGCTACAGGAGGGCGACATCGTGAATGTGGACATGACGCTCGACTATAACGGCTACTACGGTGACGCTTCCCGTATGTTCATCATTGGCGGAAAGACCACACCAGAGAAGGAGCAGCTTGTCAGAGTGACCAAGGAGTGTCTTGAGATTGGCGCTGAGGCCGCTAAGCCTTATTGTTTCGTGGGTGACATCGGTCATGCCATACAAAAACATGCGGAGAAATATCATTATGGTGTTGTCCGTGATCTTTGTGGTCATGGAGTTGGACTTCAGATGCATGAGGAGCCCGACATCCTGCATTATGGTCACAGAGGCACTGGCATGTTGCTTGTGCCCGGTATGACATTTACCATTGAGCCGATGATCAACATGGGCACATGGAAAGTGTTTATCGACGAGGACGATCCCTATGGATGGGAAGTGATCTCTGGTGACGAACTGCCTTCGGCGCAATGGGAGCACACCTTCCTCATGACAGAGCACGGCGTGGAGGTGCTTTCCGAGTAACAGAGACCCCGCAGAGTGGTATTCTGCTTTTACAAGAAAAAATGAATAATATGGAAACAACAAATAACGATGTCTATATCTTAGGCATAGAATCATCGTGTGACGACACCTCGGCAGCAGTGCTTCGCAATGGTGTGCTGCTGAGCAACGTGACGGCCTCGCAGGAGGTTCACCGCGCCTATGGCGGTGTGGTCCCTGAGCTGGCCAGCCGGGCACATCAGCAAAATGTGGTACCTGTAGTGGACCAGGCCATTAAGCGTGCGGGTATTACGAAAGAACAATTGTCGGCCATCGCTTTCACCCGTGGCCCGGGGCTCATGGGCTCGCTGCTTGTGGGCGTGAGCTTTGCTAAGGGGTTGGCGCGCAGCCTGGAAATCCCTCTCATTGATGTCAATCATCTGCAGGGACATGTCATGGCTCATTTCATCAAAGAGAGCGATGACGACAACCACATGCCTCCTTATCCTTTTATCTGTCTGCTGGTATCAGGCGGCAACTCTCAGATCGTGAAGGTCAACGCTTACAACGACATGGAGGTGCTGGGACAGACCATCGACGATGCGGCCGGAGAGGCTATCGACAAATGTTCCAAGGTGATGGGACTCGGCTATCCCGGTGGTCCGATCATCGACCGGCTCGCACGTCAGGGTAATCCACTGGCTTATAAATTCTCAGAACCACATATTCCGGGAATGGACTACTCTTTCTCGGGCTTGAAGACTTCTTTCCTCTATAATCTCCGGAAATGGGTTGAGGAAGACCCGGATTTCGTGGAGCATCATAAGCAGGACTTGGCTGCAAGCCTTGAGCACACCATTGTGGACATACTGATGAAGAAACTGAGAATGGCCGTGAAGACTACGGGCATCAAACACGTGGCTGTCGCTGGTGGCGTTTCAGCCAACAACGGGCTGAGAGCAGCCTTCCGCGACCACGCTCAGCGCTATGGCTGGACCATCTACATTCCTAAGTTCAGCTACACTACGGACAATGCGGCGATGATCGGTATCGTGGGATATTACAAGTACCTCGACAAGGATTTCTGCTCTATCGATGCGCCTGCTTTCTCTAAGGTTACGTTCAAGTAAGCGTGTAATAATAGTTGTATAACCCAATAGAAATCAAATCATTGAACGACAATTATGGAATTTGAAACCAAAGTGTTGAGCCGCCAGATTCAAGAGGCTCTCTACAATCATAATGAGACCTTGGGAACGGCAGAGAGCTGCACAGGCGGACGCATTGCCGAGGCGATTATCTCGGTGCCTGGTGCTTCTCAGTATTTCAAGGGTGGGGTAGTGTCCTACACCAATGAGGTGAAGGAGAATCTGCTTCATGTCTCTGCCCAGGTGCTGGCTGAGCAGACTGCTGTCTGTGAGGAGGTGGCCCGTGAGATGGTCATCGGTGCCTGCGATGTGCTGAACTGTGACTACGCCATATCGGCTACGGGAGTTGCCGGTCCCGGTGGCGGTACGGCCGAGATCCCTGTGGGTACAATATGGCTCGGTTATGGTGCTAAGGATGATGTGCGGACGTTTAAACTTACGGAGAATTTTGGCCGCGACATCAACTTGGAGATTGCAACCAATAAGGCACTGCGCCTCTTCCTGGAGTATGTCAACGCTAAGCACGCTGAAAACAGCAGTCAGGAAGAAGAGAAATAAAGTGATCTCGTAGAATACAGGTATCTCATGGTGCTGTGACGAATATTGCGACATCAAATTAGCTTATATCTATTCTTCTGATAGATTATTAATGTTCATTTAATGTTTATTTAGCCTGCATCAACCTGCTGATAACAAACAAAGACGGCGGCTTCCAAGCATTTTCTTGGAAGCCGCCGTTGGCGTTTTCTTTCGTCAGATGATTATTTCTGATATTTCTTGATGAGGCCTTCAGCTCTGCTGTCGCCCAGTTTCTGTGCACTCTGTAAAGCCGTAATACCTTCTTCTTTCTTTTTCAACTCACAAAGAGCGATGCCCTTGATGATATAGAGGTCGCTATACTGTTGTGTCAATTGCAGGGCTAAGTCACAGGTCTTTACAGCATCGTCGTATTTCCCGACTTTCAGCTGGAGACTGGCCATCTCGGCATAGTAGGTGGGTGCTGTGCGATTCAATACAATGGCGTGTGCGATGTCGTTGAGAGCCAACTGATATTGGCGGAGCTTCATCTCACATTTGAATTTGGCATAGTAGAAGTCGTCGGAGCCCTGATAGTTGACGAGTGAGTCATAAGTAAGATAGTCGTTGAAGGCTTTGCGATAGTCGCCAGTGACATCGTAGACTCTTGCACGGGCCAGGACGTAGGGAGCAGAGGGCGTGCCGGACTGTACGCTGACGGCTTTGTCGAGCAATGCAAGTACCTCGGATGTAGGTGCCTTGAGCTGTGTCTTGCATTGTGCAGCCTCGAAGAATACCTCTCCGTTCTTGCCTAAGTCAGTGCTTTGCAATGCAGTGAAGGTCTCAAACGCTTTGTCGTAATGGCCTGTAGCGTAGAGGATTTGTGCTTGCAAATGCTTATAGATCGGCAGAGGATTGATCTTTTCGGCTTGCTGAGCCAGTTCCGTAGCGCGCTGAAAAGTCCAAGTGGGGTAGAGGGTATCGACACGGGCTACGGCAGCTTGATATACAGTTTTGGCATAATCGTAGTAAGCCTCATCCTTCTTAGCGGCCTTCTGAGTCTCAGTCTTCAATGTGGCATCGGCAAGGCCGAATTTGTTGTAGCGCTCATACCAGTTAGCCAGTGTCAGATAACCGGTAGTTGCTGTGGGAAAACGAGATATATATTCGTGGATATAGGTCTCGTAGTTGGTGCTGTCGGTTTGCTCAGCGGCAAGAACCAGCATCAGTGTAGCCTGCTGCTCCTCGGTTGGGAGAGCCGGACGGATGGCGGTAGCCTTGAGCGTAGGGTCAGAGAGTGAAAGACCGTTGGTCGTGAAAGTTGTGGTCAGTCGGGCATCAGCGGAGAAAGCCTGGCCACCATCCTGTGGACGCTGCATGAGTCCAAGCAGTTGACCGGTAGCGTTGACAATGGGGCAGCCGAGATCAGTGGAGGACACATCGACATCGTTGAACACATAATAGTTATAGTTGGTCATGAACTTCTCGGTGCGCAGTGGCTTTACCTTGTGGCTGTCAACCTTCTTTGTCGAGAAACTCACGAGGGTGACGGGAGAGGCAGGTGCATCCGCTGTGTTGATGCTCAAGCCGGACGGCAAATGGTTGCCTTTCACACGGAAGCGGCAGAGATCATACATCTCAGAAGCACCGATGATCGCGTCGACATCGTGCTGCAGCCCTTTGTTGTCGATAACTGTGGCACGGGTTGCTCCTGCAAAGACATGCCATGGAGCTAAGGCTTCACCTTGAGCCCCAGCAAAGACTCCATGGGTGGAACCGTGGATAGAGCCGTCGGCGTTGAAGGTCGTCAATGTGAAGATATTGGATGCTACCTTAGCCAAGTTGGCACCTTGGGCCAATACCTTCATAGGCAGTAGCAAGGCAAAGAGGAGGAGGAAGCTTGATATTGTTTTTCTCATATTCTTATATTATATATTTTCGATATTGGGATGATTTCTTGAAATGTGAGTCTTCGGTTTTGCATAGAGCTATTTCTGGGCATTCAGCAGTGCCTGGGCATTGTCGATGGCAGCCTGCGAGATGTCGCTGCCGCTAAGCATCTGTGCTATTTCGCGTACGCGCTCGTTATCAGAGAGTTCGCGCATCGTGCTGACAGTGCCCTCGGAGGTCTCCTCTTTGCTCACTTTGTAGTGGGATGTGCCACCGGCTGCAATCTGCGGTAGGTGGGTGATGGCGATAACCTGACGATGCTGTTGTGCCATCTCGCGCATGGTCTCTGCCATCTTTTCTGCTACACGTCCGCTGACTCCCGTGTCGATCTCGTCGAAGATGATGGTAGGGAGCTTCACGGCACCGCTGATCATAGCTTTCAGCGAGAGCATCACACGGGCAATCTCACCACCGGAAGCCACTTGAGCCACGGGTTGGAGTGGGGTGCTGCTGTTGGCACTGAAGAGGAAAGAAATCTTGTCGAGGCCCATCGGCTGACAGTCGGTGTGCTGGATGTCGATAGAGAAGCGAACTTTGGGGATGCCCAGGGGCACCAAACGCTGATGCATTTCTGTCTCGATCTTTTTGGCGGCTTGCTGTCGGGCTTCGCTCAGTTGCAGTCCCACTTTGACGCAATCTTCGTGGGCGACGCTCATCGCTTTCTCCAAGTCGGCAAGGATGTCGTCGCTGCAATCGATGTTGGCGATCTCTTGCTTGAGTTGGTCGCGTTGGGCAATGAGCTCGTTGACGTCACTGACATGAAATTTCTTCTCCAAAGAGTAGAGTTCGTCCAACCGGTCGTTCATCTGTTGAAGCTGCTGAGGATCGAAATCTATGTTTTCAAGTTTGTGGTCAACTTCGTCGGCAATGTCCTTCAGCTCGATGCCTGCCGATTCGAGTCGCTGAGCAGCGTCTTGTATCTCAGGATAGACATCGATAAGACCTTGCAGCGCATCAGCAGCATTCTTCACGAGGTTGACGGCTCCATTATCGTCGTTGCTGAGCAGGGAAGTCGTTTGGAACAGAGCACTCTTGATGTCTTCGATATGACTTAGTGTCTGCACTTGGCTCTCCAAACTCTCCTGTTCATCGGCTTGAAGATTGGCTTTGTCAAGTTCATTGTATTGAAAGCGGAGAAACTCCTCGTTGTCACGATTCTGTGCGATGATTTTTTTCTGCTCTTCGTATTTGCGCACAGCTTGGAGATAGTCGGCATAGTGGTGCTTGTAGTCGCTAAGGAGTGGTTTGTCGTCGGCGATGATGTCCACGACACTCATTTGAAAGTCCTCTTTCTGCAATAGCAGGTTTTGGTGTTGGCTGTGGATGTCCACCAAGAGTTCACCACACTCGCGCATCAGAGTCAGGGACACGGGTGTATCGTTGATAAACGCGCGGCTCTTGCCACTGCTGCTCACTTCGCGCCGGAGGATACAGTCAGAGGCATCGTAATCGATATTGTTTTTTTGAAAGAAGTCTTCGAGATGGTAATTACTCAAATCGAAATGCGCCTCGACGATGCATTTGTTTCTTCCTTCCTTGATCTGTCGGGTGTCAGCGCGCTGTCCTAAGAGCAGATGGATGGCTCCGAGGATGATGCTTTTACCGGCTCCCGTCTCACCGGTGATGACAGAGAATCCCGGATGGAAATCAATGTTGAGCTCATCGATGAGCGTGAAGTTCTTGATGTATAACTGTTTGAGCATGATGTCATTGTTTTATTTTGTCCCAAGCATTGTTCTGAGAGGCGTTGATCGAAAAGAGTATGTCGTAGATGGCCTCTTTCTCTTTTGGAGTGCCTTTACCCTGATAGATATTTGCCAACTCATCACGTTTGTAGTCGGTCCAAATCTGCGGGAGCATACTTGTTGGCCTGTTCTCGTGGGCAGTCTTCAAGTCGTTTTCGATGGCGTTGGTGATCTGCGCTCTTCCACGCTCGCTGTTTTCGGCCATTTGGTCGAGTCCAAGCCGATAATAGTCGTATTGCAGTTGTCGGAAAGGCTTCATGCTGCCATCAAGATAGTCGTTGATGATGGCGAAGCGGTTTCTGTCATTGTCGAAAGCTTTCCATCCCGTCACTTCCAAGTTCTGGGCATTGTTGGCCAGGTTCATGCAAAGTTGCAACACATCCTCACCGCCCATAGGGGAGAAGCTGTCCAGGTCCAAGCCAATGATGAGATAAGCATAGTAAGCCAATACCGCCGTGAGCGCATTGTCAACCATCTCGTCTTTAAACTCCAGTTGGTCGAATTGGGCATATTTGAAGTTAAAGTCCTTGTCGTTGTTGTTGTAGAGCGTGGTTGTGTACGATGCGTTGAACACTGGACGGTTGGCTTGGATCAGTGCTTTGCAGGTGAACATATTTGTCGCGGGATCATATTTGCTCACTGTGATGGCCAAGCTGCAATTGATTTTCTCATTTTTTCGAAACTGCATGTGGGTCCATTGCCTGTCGTTGACGAAAGTGGTGATCGCCTGTTGCAGATTGTCGAAGACAGAGGCGTCAGTGCCCTGAATCTGGCTGTGGTTGACAGTCACCTTCATGTTCAACTCCTGCGATGCTCCTTTTGCGGGGGAGAGAAGCATCATGAGCAGAGAGAGGCAAAGGAGAAATGCTGGTTTCATCATGATCATTTAGTATGTGCAGCCGCTTGCATATTGAGTTTAGCCTCGCGCAGGCGGATGCGTGTGAGCACTTGCTTGGTGTTGAGCGTGAAGTCGGCACCAAGCATCCAGCTGAAGAAGCCGGGGTCGCGGTGGAGCACGTCGGTGACAGCCCAACCACGGTATTTGCCAAAGTTGAAGACCTCTTGTCGGCGTGGCTTCCCTTTTTCGTCGAGGATGGGATGACCTTGTGCGTCTTTCATCTCTTTCCATACGATGCGGCCAGCAAAGTCGACATTGTCGTTCATGGCAGAGAACTCAGCCAGAGCGTCCATGTCGTTGGGTAATGCGCGCTTCGGATCTTCCGCTTTCTCAGGATTATACATGTCCAGTTCACCTTGCAGCACTCTGTAGGTGGCTTCCGCGTCTTGGTCAGCGCGGTGAGCCTTCAAGTCGTCTTCCATGTTGTGGCCCGTGTAGAACTTATAGGCAGCGGACAGGTTGCGGGGCTCCATCTTGAAGAAGATGCTTTGGGCATCGATGAGATGGCAGCGCGAGAAGTCGAAGTCTATGCCGGCACGGAGAAACTCCTCGGCCAGCAGAGGAATGTCGAAGCGATTGGAATTGTATCCGGCAAAGTCACAACCGGAGAAACTGTCTGCCAGTTGCTTGGCCAACTGCTTGAAAGTGGGTGCGTCTTTGACATTGTCGTCGGTGATGCCGGTGAGCTCCTGCACTTCGTGGGGGATGGGCTTTCCGGGGTTGACAAAAATGTTTTTCCGCTCCTCATCACCGTTGGGTGATACTTTCACGTAAGAAATTTGTATGATTCGGTCATTGACGAGGTCTAAGCCTGTTGATTCCAAGTCAAAGATGACCAGAGGCTTTTTAAGATTCAGTTTCATGAAAAATATATTCCACCAAATATGCCACTACGAGTCTTGAAGAGAATATCGGACGATTCGGCTTTCAAGACTCGTAGCTGCGAAGATATTATCTTATGATAGTTGACAATTACTCATTCAGAATTAACGGCATGATCAGCATCAGCACATCCTCATGCTCATCCTGCACACTTGGCAATACAATGCCCGGACGGCTGGGATCGCCCAGCATCACTTTCACGTCGTCGCTGTCGAGCGAGGAGAGGACTTCGCAGAAATAGTCACCGCGGAAGCCGATCTGCAAAGGCTGTCCGTTGTACTCACACACCAAAGTCTCTTTAGCGCTTGTCGCAAAGTCGATGTCCTCAGCAGAGAGCTGTAAAGAGCCCATCGACAGTCTGAAGCGGATCAGCTGACTGCTGATGCTGGCGAAAGGCAGTACGCGGCGGATGCTGTCCATGAGAGCCTTACGGTCAACGAGGAGCTCATTGGGGTTGTCAGCAGGAATCGCAGCGTTGTAGTTGGGGAAGGTGCCCTCGATCAGCTGGCAACGCAGTGTGCCTTCGGCAAATGTCAGTTCAGCTGCATTGTTGTTGAACTTGATGACCACATCGCCGCTGGTTGGGTCGAGTCCGTTTTTCAAGAGGTTTGCCGGCTTCTTAGGAAGGATGAAAGAGGCCGGAGTCTCGGACTTGATGTCGTAGTTGCGGCAGCGCACCAACTTGTGTCCGTCGCTGGCGACGATAGCCAGATGCTCTGGCGTCAAGTCGAAGTAAACACCATTCATCACAGGGCGGATCTCGTTGTTGTCCGTAGCAAAGAGCGTGCGTGAGAGATTGCTTACCAAAACGCCGGCGTCAATTGTCAGCGTATGGATGTCGCCCTCCATAGGCTGCACCTGAGGATACTCCTCAGCGTTTTGTGCCACGAGCTGATACTGACCATTTTGATATTCAACAGTCACCTGAAAAGATTCCAAGTTGACATCGAAGGCGAGGGGCTGCTCAGGAAGCAGCTTCACTGCATCGAGGATCAGACGGCTGGAAATGGCAAAAGATCCTTCGCTGTCGCATTCGCTCAAGCTGACCAAAGAAGTCATGCGGTTCTCGCCATCGCTGGCCGTGATGTGAAGTTGTCCTTGGCTGACATCAAACACGAAGCATTCCAAGATGGGCATGGAGTTTTTGGAGTTGATGACCTTCGCCAATGTTTGCAGTCGAGTGCTCAACGCGGAGCTTGAAAGACTAAATCTCATATAATAATGTTTTTATTTGTTTTCGTCTATACAAAGATAATAAGAAAATAACAAAACTGGGAAGCAATGACATATTATTTTTTATTTTTTGTTTTTTTTCAATCGAATTGCTTGATATTTCCGTCTTTATCATTATCTTTGCAGTATAACAAAAAATAGTTCAACTAAAAAACTCTCATAAATGGCATTACAAGGAATAGAAGTAGAAGGGGTGATCATCAAAGAGTACCCTGCTAAGGAGGGCGTTTCTCAGCGCACTGGTAACGCTTGGAAATCCCAGGAATTTGTGATTCAGACGAAAGACCAATATCCTCGTGCTTGCTTGTTCCGTGTCTTCGGCGCAGACAAGCTCGAGCAATTCAATATTCATCAGGGCGACACGGTACACGTGTGGTTGGATATCAATGCTCATCCATGGCAAGACCGCTATTTCAATGATATCAGTGCTTTCCGTGTTGACCATGTAGATCCTAACGCTGTTGGCGGTACTGCTATGGCAGCTCCTACAAGTCAGTTGGGTGGCCAAGCCCCTGTTGCTCCAGCAGCTGCTCCAACCAGTACAGCAGCTCCGACAGCACCAGCGCAAGACAATGGCGATGCCGCTGATGATCTTCCCTTCTAAATAATGCTTTTGCGGGGGAGCCCCGGCTAAAGAATTTATCCTTTAGCATTTGAGGCTACCCCGCAAAATCGTTATTAGCTTATATTTCTAAGGAGTTGGATCATCCAACATTCTTTTCTCTTTCTTTTTATTTCCTCTTTTTGATTTGAAGTTTGGGGATCTTGACGCTTTCTCCTGCTTTAAAGTCCGTTTTACCACCGTTGACAGCTTGTACATAGCATTCCATTCCCGGTCCAAGATTGGCGCGGCTGATGGAAGTGAGTGTCTGTCCGCTTCGTACTTTCACCGTATGGCTGACGCCAACGATGCGGTAGGCTCCCGTGCGGATTCTTACGTCTTGGTTATAAGCAGTCTGATCTTTGTCAGTCTCTTGCTTTGACGCTGCGCTCTCAGATGGTTTCTGCTTAGTATTATTTGTATTTGCCGCAGCCTTCATGGCATTGCGTTGACCATCTTTTTGCAGATTGCTATTGGTTGTCGTTGAGGGCTGTGAAGCATCTTTGTTGCTTGCTTCCTGGCTCTCCATCTTTTCTTTTACCTTAGCATTTTCCTTAGCCTGGGCTTCGTTTGAAGTCTGCTTTTGGCTGGGTTGGTTTGCTGTTGATGATGTTGTGTTGAGTGCAGAGTCATTGCAGGGTTGCGTATTGATACCATTCTTATTACGGTAGGCCAATATTTCCAGCATCTCAATGCGGTGATCACGCTTCTTCAGTTGGTTGAGCAGAAAATAGCCACCACCCAAACATAGCAAAACGATGATCACGAAAACAGAAAGGACACCCTTCATCATCCGATATTGATGACGGAAATTATTTCGCAGCTCTTCATTCGCAGCCTGCAAGATGTGGTTCTCATCCTCGAATTGCCGGCTGATGCTGGCGGTTGCCGTTTGCACTTTCTGCTCAAGATCAATGGCTTGTATCTCCGGCTTTGAATCTTTGATCTCTTGCTTTATGTCTTCGGCTTTCGGCGCATTTTCTTGCGATTCCTGTTCAGGTTCATTCGGCTCTTGCGTCAGCGCTTCCTGTTTAGTGTCTTCCTCATTGCTTGGATCTTCACTCTCTTGACTATTAGCAGCTTCAATTATAGAAGGAGTTTCTTGAGTAGAGCTGTCCTCTTCCGCTGCTGGTTCATCTTGTGCAGGGTCTTCCTCCTCCTTAGAAGATGGAGCTTCTGAAAGAATATTCTCCTGGAGAAAAGTATCATTCACTTCGCTCGGTGCTTCTGTCGCTAAGGATTGAACATTGCTGTTCTGAACTTCTTCTGGTTGATTCTCGGGAGTTTCTTCTTGCTTATCTTCAACAGAATCTTTCTGTTGTTGATTCTCAATCGAACCTTCTTGTTGATTTGCAATAGAATCCTCTTGCTGATTTGCAATGGAATCCTCTTGTTTATCTTCAACAGAATTCTCCGATGTTTCATCCTTTTCCTCTTCTTCAAATTTCTTGTCGATGAGGCTAAAGTCAGTGCCGTCGTTGACAGCTACTGTCTCAAATTGAGAGAAGGGGCGGTTGACAAAATCACGCATATCGCTGTCCGGCGTGAAGCTGATCTTATCTCTGCCGTCGATAAGAATCGGCTCACCCGTGTTGACATCGATGCTCTTTCTCGACTGCACACTGATGACTTTGAAAGTACCCAATCCTTTGATCTTCACAATCTTCTCGTCTTGAAGACCATCCTGCAAGACACTGAACATCTTCTCGACAAAGCTGTTGGCCTGCTTCTTGTCAAGTTCAAATTTGTCGACGAGTTCTTGTGATAAGTCTTTGATGAGTTGTTTGTTCATGATTTTCCTTTCAAAGTTTCTTTGATTGCGGATGTGGGCTTGAAGCTGAGCACAAGTTTTGGTGGTACCAGCATCCGCTGTCCGTTGCCCGGGTTGACGACAATGCGTTCGAGTCTTTTCTTCACCTCGAAAGAGCCGAAGTTGGTGATCTGCACACTGTCGCCGTCCTCAAAGGCTTTTTTCATCGCCTCGATGACCGTGTTGACCATTTTCTGTGTGTCGGCCTGCGTATAGCCGGTGTCAGAGGCTAAAGTGCTGATGAATTCCTTGTTGTTCATACTTGTCCATATAAATCAAACTCGTCACTGCCTGTCATCTTCACTTGATAGAAGTTGCCGACGCGCAAGCGCTTGTTTTTCACGGGGATGAGCACTTCGGGATCTACTTCGGGAGAGCAGTATTCGGTGCGACCCACATAATAGTCGCCCTCTTTGCGATCGATGATCACGGGGAAAGTCTTACCCACTTTCTCGGATTCTATCTCCTCGCTGATCTGCTGTTGCAGCGCCATGAGCTTGTCGAGGCGCTGCTGCTTCACCTCTTCCGGCACGTCATCGTCGTAGTGAAGGGCGGAATAGGTGCCCTCCTCCTCGGAGTAGGCAAAGGCTCCCATACGCTCAAAGCGCTGCTCACGCACGAAGTCGAGCAACTCGTTAAAGTCTTCCTCTGTCTCACCGGGGAATCCCACCATCAGCGTGGTCCTGATGTGAATGCCGGGAACGCGCTCGCGAATCGTACGGAGGAGATTGATGGTATCTTCCTTGGTGACGTGGCGGTGCATTCTTTCGAGCATGTGGTCGGAGATGTGTTGCAGAGCAATGTCGAGATAACGGCAGACATTTGGCTTCTCGCGCATCACATCCAGCAACTCCAGGGGGAATTGGTTGGGATAGGCATAGTGCAACCTTATCCACTTCACTCCGGGGATGTCCGCCATGCGGCTGATGAGCTCCGCGATCATCGGCTTGTGGTAGAGGTCGATGCCGTAATAGGTCAGTTCCTGTTCAATAATCTGAAACTCTTTCACGCCTTCTTTGACCAGTTCCTGCACCTCGTTGAGGATGTCGTCTATCGGCCGGGAGACATGCTTGCCGGTGATCAATGGTATGGCGCAGTAGGCGCAGTGACGGTCGCATCCCTCTGCTATCTTGATGTAAGCATAGTGATGAGGCGTCGTCAGCTTACGGCGACTGTTGGCGTCAACGCGCGATTGGCTGAAGCTCTTGTTTGCCTGCGCCGCTTGCTGCTGGTCAGCAGTTGCGTCAGTGTCTGCGGCTTCGACTTTTGCCGGTCCAAGATCCTGCAACAGCTGTCGGTAGTCAAACTTACCATAGAATTTATCGACTTCGGGTATCGATTCCTCCAACTCCTTGCGATAGCGCTGTGAGAGGCAGCCCATGACAAAGAGTTTCTTGAGTTTGCCATGCTGCTTGGCATCGACAAACTCCAGGATCGTGTTGATGCTTTCCTCTTTGGCCGCTTCTATAAATCCGCACGTATTGATGACGGCGATGTCTCCGGCAGGGCGCTTTGGATCGTGTACACAATGATAGCCCTCCTGCTCGAAGCGCCGCATGAGTTGTTCAGAGTCTACGAGGTTTTTTGAGCACCCCATAGTGATAAAGTCTATTCTATTCTTCATTTTATATTTTGCAGCTGTCGTTTGTCGAACGGTGTCAGCTGATTGAGCGATTAAAAGAGTGAGTCAACAAATTCTTTCCGGTTAAAGAGCTGGAGGTCCTCCATTTTCTCTCCGAGGCCGATGTATTTCACGGGCACTTTCAGCTGGTCGGAAATGCCGATGACAACGCCGCCCTTGGCGGTACCGTCGAGTTTGGTGATAGCCAGAGAAGTGATGGAGGTGACAGCAGAGAACTGCTTGGCCTGCTCAAAGGCGTTCTGTCCTGTACTGCCATCGAGCACCAGCAATACCTCGTCGGGAGCGGTGGGCACCACTTTCTTCATGACATCCTTGATCTTCTTCAGCTCATTCATCAGACCAACCTTGTTGTGCAGACGTCCGGCGGTATCGATGAGCACGACATCAGCGCCGTTGGCTTTTGCGCTTTGCAGTGTGTCGAAGGCGACGCTGGCAGGGTCTGCGCCCATTTGCTGCTTGATGACGGGCACTCCTACGCGATCACCCCAGATCTGTATCTGCTCTACGGCAGCAGCGCGGAAAGTGTCGGCGGCACCGAGATATACTTTCTTTCCTGCTTGCTTGAACTGGTAAGCCAGTTTGCCTATGGTTGTGGTCTTGCCGACGCCGTTGACACCGACCACCAGTATCACGTAAGGCTTGTGGTCGCTGGGTAGATCCCAGTTACTGCTGTCTTTCGTGTTGTTTTCGGTGAGCAGTGAGGCTATTTCTTCTTTCAGGATGGTGTTGAGCTCAGAAGTGGACACATATTTGTCTCTTGCCACTCTCTCCTCGATGCGGTGGATGATCTTCAAGGTGGTATCCACACCTACATCTGAGGTGATCAGTGCTTCCTCAAGATTGTCGAGCACATCATCGTCAACCTTGGACTTACCCGCGATGGCACGCGTGATCTTACTGAAGACACTCTGCTTGGTCTTTTCCAGTCCTGCATCAAGCGTCTCTTTTTTCTTCTTATTAAAAAGTCCGAATATTCCCATCGTTTCTATTACTTATTTCTATTGCAAAGATAGTGTTTTATTTGCAAACTACAAAATATGGCACATTCAAAATAGGGAAGTGGGAGAGTTATGGAAACAAAAAAGCTGAATCTCGAAAGATTCAGCCTTTGTGCGCCCTTAGGGACTCGAACCCTAGACCCACTGATTAAGAGTCAGTTGCTCTACCAGCTGAGCTAAGGGCGCATTCTCAAGTAAAAGAAGTGCGCCCTTAGGGATTCGAACCCTAGACCCACTGATTAAGAGTCAGTTGCTCTACCAACTGAGCTAAGGGCGCATTCTCAAGTAAAAGAAGTGCGCCCTTAGGGATTCGAACCCTAGACCCACTGATTAAGAGTCAGTTGCTCTACCAGCTGAGCTAAGGGCGCATTCTTTAGTTGTTTGGCAATCCTCAACCGTCTGTTTTGGAATTGCGAGTGCAAAGGTACACTTTTTTTAGGTACCCACCAAACTTTTCGTTATTTTTTTTCCAAATTTCTTCAATCGTTCATGGATGCAAGAAACTCGGCGTTGTCTTTTGTGCGCTCCATTTTGTCATGAATTGTGTTCATGGCTTCCATCGGATTCATGTCGGAAATGAACTTGCGCAAGATCCACATACGCGACAGCGTGGTCTTGTCTTGCAGCAGGTCGTCACGACGCGTGCTGGACGCTACGAGGTTGACAGCCGGGAAGATACGCTTGTTGGACAATGAGCGGTCGAGCTGCAGCTCCATGTTGCCGGTACCCTTGAATTCCTCAAAGATCACCTCATCCATCTTGCTGCCGGTATCGATAAGTGCTGTGGCGATGATGGTCAGTGAGCCGCCGCCTTCGATGTTACGTGCGGCACCGAAGAATCGCTTCGGCTTTTGCAGTGCGTTGGCATCGACACCACCGGTGAGCACCTTGCCGCTGGCAGGAGATACTGTGTTGTAGGCACGGGCCAGTCGGGTGATGGAGTCGAGGAAGATGACCACATCGTGGCCGCATTCTACCATGCGTTTGGCTTTTTCGAGCACGATACCTGCAATCTTGACGTGGCGCTCAGCAGGCTCGTCGAAGGTAGAGGCGATGACCTCGGCGTTGACAGTGCGGGCCATATCGGTGACCTCCTCAGGGCGCTCGTCGATGAGCAGCATCATCAGATAAGCCTCGGGATGATTGGCTGCGATGGCATTGGCGATATTCTTCATCAAGATGGTCTTACCGGTCTTTGGCTGTGCCACGATGAGCGCACGCTGGCCTTTGCCGATCGGAGAGAAGAGGTCGACGATACGGGTGGAGAGGTTGGTGGTCTTCGGATCACCGCAGAGTGTGAACTTCTCGTCGGGGAAGAGCGGAGTAAGATGCTCAAAAGGAATTCTGTCTCTTACTTCCGATGGATTGCGTCCGTTGATGGAGTCGATGGAAGTCAGAGGGAAATATTTCTCACCTTCCTTGGGTGGTCTCACATGGCACTGAACGACGTCGCCCGTCTTCAGTCCATAGTGTTTCACCTGGTTGACGGCAACATAGATGTCGTCGGGGGAGGAGAGATAGTTATAATCGCTTGACCGGAGGAAACCATAGCCGTCGGGCATAATTTCCAGCACGCCATTGGCGGAGATGATGTCGTCGAAATCGTAATTGCCGTTCGGTTCCTGCTGTTCCTCTTCCTCCTGATAGTCGGAAGCGGGATACTCATTATTATTGTATGGAGTCGTGGGATTGTCAAACATGTCATAGTTTGGCGTCATTCCCTGGTCTTCAATCGGAAGGTCCACAACAGGAATGAAATCGGTGCCGTCGCCGGGATCGCCTTCCCACACACCGTCTTCAGTGTTAGCCGAAGCCTCCTGCTGCTTGTTATGTTCGTTGTGCTCGTTGACTTTTTCCTGCAACTTTGTCAGAATGTTATGTTCCTGGCCATCGTTCTCACCTTGATTTTTGCCAGTGGCAAAAGCCTCTTCGGGAACCAATTCTGTGTTGGTATCAGGTGCATTGTCTTCGGTAGTACTATCGGCGCTGCTTTCGTCGGCCTGAGTTTCTTCTGCCATATTCTGTGCAGCAACTTCTATTTGCTTTTGGAGTTGGTTGATTCTTTCGATCAATTCCTTTTCCTGCTTGGTCTTGGGGCCACGATGCTTAGGCAGGTTGTCAAGTTCCTTCTTGAGGGCCTCTACTTGCTGGAACAGAGAGCCCTGTTCGCCGTTTTGTGCCGTCTGATGATCGTTAGCTTTATTTTCTTCTTTAGCTTCGGCAGGTGCCTGAGTATTAGTGTTGTCAGAAAACAAAGTATTCTCGACTACTTTCTTATTTCTTTTCATATCGAGGTTTTCTCCATTCTTTCCATTTACAGAATACACGTAATCGGTTTCAGGAGCAGTTATCCTTATGCGTTTTCTTTTGCCGGTAGTTGTTGCTGAAGCTGTAGCATGGCTGCTGTCGTCGGCCTGCTTGTCAAGGATGTCATAGACGACTTTCTCCTTGGAGGCGTCTGGATCCAGCTCCATGCCTAATTGCTGAGCAATATCTTCCAGTTCAGAAGTATTCTTAGCTAATAATTCTTCTTTGCTATACATAGAATATAAAAAATATGCTTGTTGATTTGACAAGATGTTGCAAGAATAGCAACGTCGATGTGTTTTAAATCGTTGCAAAGGTAATGAAAAATCGACAATTTTTATTATGAACAGAAATGAAATATCTGTGTATTAACACTTATTAATTAATATACGGTAAATCGTAAATGTTCAGCGAATGAAGTTGAAGACTTATTAGTGGTTTTTTGTTATCAAGAATTTGAGAATTATAGAATTTGCTGCGCATCATAGAGTATCGATGAGAATTGGAGAGTATAAGCTGCAATACGGGCTTTCCTTCTGATAATTCTTTTGAATTCCAGTCGATAGAAGAATTCTCAAATTCTTGAGATAAACAAAGTAAGCCACAGAGGTCTTCTGCTGTATAGTTACTGAAAATCCTTGTTTCTATGGTACGGAAGCTATAGCGGATGAGCATAAAAAGGTATAAAAAAAACTGCAAAACCGAAGTCTTGCAGTCTTTATAAGTGGAAGCTCTCTTCACTAAATGGTCGGAGAGAGCTGTGTCTTCGCAGTCTATTGATTACTTGCCGTTCTCGAGGTCTGCCTTCAGCTTAGCCAGCACGTCGAGATCGCCCAGACTTGTACCGGCAGCAACATTGTTGATCACCGGAGTATCCTGAGCCTTGCGGGCGCCGGAGTTGTGGCGGCGAGTTGCCTTAGGCTCGTCCTTGCCCTCCTCGAATGTACGAGAGTGGGAGAGGATGATGCGGCGAGAATCTTTGTTGAACTCGATCACCTTGAACGGAAGAACCTCACCGAGCTTAGCCTGAGAGCCGTCTTCCTTGGTCAGGTGCTTAGGAGTAGCGAAGCCTTCGCCACCCTCTGTCAGGGTGATGACAGCGCCCTTGTCCATCATCTCTGTGATCTTGCCCTCGTGGACAGAACCCGGAGTGTAGATCTCCTCGTACTTGTCCCAAGGATTCTCCTCGAGCTGCTTGTGGCCGAGGCTCAGACGACGGTTCTCCTTGTCGATGTCGAGAACGACAACGTCGATGTCTGCACCAACAGAAGTGAACTCAGAAGGATGCTTCACCTTCTTGGTCCAGCTCAGGTCAGAGATGTGGATCAGTCCGTCAACACCTTCCTCGAGCTCTACGAAGATACCGAAGTTGGTGAAGTTGCGAACCTTAGCAGTGTGGCGGCTGCCGACAGGATACTTCTGTTCGATGGTCTCCCAAGGATCCTCTTTGAGCTGCTTGATACCCAGGCTCATCTTGCGCTCCTGGCGGTCGAGAGAGAGGATCACGGCCTCTACCTCGTCACCTACGTGCAGGAACTCCTGAGCAGAGCGGAGGTGCTGGCTCCAAGACATCTCGCTGACGTGGATCAGGCCCTCAACACCGGGCTGGATCTCAACGAATGCACCGTAGTCGGCGATGACGACAACCTTACCCTTGACGTGGTCACCCACCTTGAGGTTAGGATCGAGAGAATCCCAAGGATGCGGAGTGAGCTGCTTCAGGCCGAGAGCAATGCGCTTCTTCTCCTCATCGAAGTCGAGGATAACGACATTGATCTTCTGGTCGAGCTGTACAACCTCATGCGGATCGCTGACGCGGCCCCAAGAGAGGTCGGTGATATGCACCAGTCCGTCCACACCGCCGAGGTCGACGAATACACCGTAAGAGGTGATGTTTTTGACAGTACCCTCGAGCACCTGGCCCTTCTCCAAGTGAGAGATGATCTCTCGCTTCTGAGCCTCGAGCTCGGCCTCGATGAGTGCCTTGTGCGATACGACCACGTTGCGGAACTCCTGGTTGATCTTCACCACCTTGAATTCCATGGTCTTGCCCACGAACATGTCGTAGTCGCGTATAGGATGAACGTCAATCTGGCTGCCGGGGAGGAAGGCCTCGATGCCGAAGACATCAACGATCATACCGCCCTTAGTACGGCACTTGATGTAGCCCTGGATGACCTCGTTGTTCTCCATAGCCTTGTTGATGAGCTCCCAGCTCTTGCTCAGGCGAGCCTTCTTGTGAGAGAGTACCAGCTGACCCTTCTTGTCCTCCTGGTCTTCCACATAGACTTCCACCTTGTCGCCAACCTTCAGGTCGGGGTTGTAACGGAACTCGGAGGCGGGGATGATACCATCGCTCTTGTAGCCGATGTTGACGACTACTTCCTTCTTGTCGATGGAGATGACGGTACCTTCTACTACCTCGTGCTCCTGAATCTTGTTGAGGGTCTCATCGTAGGCCTTCTCAAGATCCTGCTTGCTCACGTTGGAGCTGCTGCCGTTCTCAAACTCGTCCCAGTTGAAGTCGGCCAATGGCTGCACGTTCTTGACGTTGTTAAAATCTGACATAAAAAATTTTGTTGTTAATGAATTAATAAAGTTAGACTTTATGTGAAATATATCGGGCACTTTTACCGTGTCCTCTAAAATCGGGTGCAAAGTTAGCACTTTTCTCTTTCATATCATTCATATAGTCAGTATTTTATCTATGAATTATGTAATATTAACAAATCTGTGAAATAGTTCCGACAAAAATACTTCCGCGGCAACATGCATTCCAGAGATAATGGAATCAAGAAAATAAGGGCTTGAACATCAGAAAGGGACTTGAAAAGTGAAAAATCAGTGATTTCATCGCACCATCTCACTGATTTCTCCTCTTCAAATCACTGCTTTGATGAGGTAAATCCACTGAGATGATCGAATTTTTGCTGTTCAATTTCGTAAGCAAAAGGCAATTTTACAAATGCAAGGAGTATAGCGTTTGCGCAAGTTGTTGATAGTTAGGTAAATACTAAATGTTGGCGAAAATTAAAAAATCACGGCAAATACCATGGCCGCTTGCAAGAATCGCCTTCTCGCGCCTCGTTTTTTGTCAGTTTATCTAACAATTACTATTTTCCTTTGCACTTTTCCTTTCTGTATGACAGACTTGTTAGCAGGATCCTCTTATAGGCTTTATAGTGCGTACATCTTTCTTTCCCACCACAAAAAATAGGATAGAATGAAAAAAAAATTCGAAGAACAGTCAGATTCTCACAAAAATGCCGTAACTTTGCAACGGAGAAGATTTGTGGCTTGCTGCATGTCTTCCTCGGACATAATCGTGTCGTAGCCGTCGGCTAAGCGTAGCCGGCATACCAAAGGCCTCGGCACATGGAAGACGTTTACAAACATTATCTTCAGTTTTCAAACGTAGGAAATTTGAATCAGATGGAGGTATTGCGAAGTGAATGTCTGCGCTTTGGTGTATTTATTCCACACCCGGATGGGAGTGGTGTATAATAACCTCAGGCGTGGACGTTCTGTGCAATTGTTCCATCTGGGGTTTCCTACGACCTGAAAACTGGACAATCTGTACAGATGCCCACGTTTTTTTATGTCCTTTAGGTAACAATGTATGATTTAACAAGGCCGAATCCGGGGTTTCTATAGGTGCGATGATAATAAAAGGGTATATTATGTGTCTTAGAAACTTCTTTATGTTGCTTGCTGTTTCAGCTTTGCTTGTTGCTTGCTCAACCGAAGAGACGGGCACGACAAACGAAAAGGGTAGGAGCCAGATATGTTTCTCTGCTGCAGAACCACTCACTAAAGCCTCGGTCAGTAATACGATTACGGGATTTTATGTCGGTGCCAAACATGCCGACGGCTCTGTGTTTTTCAACAACGAGCAGGCTGTGGCGTCCGGCGGTTACTGGGAGACCTCTGCCAAGCACTATTGGCCTGTCGGCAAACTTTCTTTCTATGCCTATGCGCCGACTAACACCAACGATATGGTAAGCGCATCGGCTGTCGGCACGCTCACTTATACTGCTTCCTCCACTGACATTGCGAACCAGCCCGACCTGCTTGTGGCAAAGAACATGGGCGTAGCGCGGGCGGCCAATGATGCGCCCTCGCCTGTGCTGTTGACATTCGATCATGCGCTGAGCAAGGTGGCGTTTACACTTCAGAAAGGTACGCCGGCTTGTACCGTGAAATCTATTTCCCTCAATAACGTATATAGTAGCGGCACTTACGACCTCGCAAATAATAGTTGGACGGTATCAACAGCATCGACTGCCAACTATACGTTGGCGGTCAACAAGGCCGTTACAGGCAGTGAGGGATCCGACATATCTCTTACTTCGAGTGCCGATAACAATCTGTTGATGCTCGTTCCGCAAACGTTTCCTGCGGGGGCCGTGCTGTCAGTGTCATTTACAGTCAATGGAGAAATTTGCACCTTGCAGAAGGACTTGTCTGGACAGACGCTTGATAAGGGAAAGGGCATTAACTTCATGGTCAGTCCGAGCTCGTTGTATGTCACGACTTTGTCGAAGGTTACAACAGCTGATGTGGGTAAGGTTGTCTGTACGGACGGCACGGTTTATAACACTGTGAGCATAGCAAAATACTCAGGGAAGACACCTTGTGGGATGATCGGGTATGTGGGGAGCGATCAATCGCATTCTATACCGCACGGGATAGTTTTCGCATTAGAAGATGCTTCAAAGGATTACTATTATTATAATGATGGTGTAGTAGTGGCGAAGACTTATAACTCGTCGTTGCCCAGTAATACAAGTGGATGGCATTTGCCATCTGTTGTGGAATGGAATCATATAATTGATGCATGTGGAGGAACCAAATACGCTGCTGAAGTAAGTAGCGGAGAGAGATGGGAGTCAGGTCTCTTACTACAGAAAATGTCGGATTGTGGAGGTACACCTTTCAACCTTTGGTATTGGGCAAGTGATGGTAATGCTTCTTTAGGTACGAACGGTATTGGTTGGAATATTAATTTCAATAACATCGCATGGTGGTTTTCTTCCGAATATGGTTATGTCCGTGATTGCTTTACTTTCTGACCGTATATATTAGTTCTACGTATCCATCCATTTTAGGCCGCCTTTTCTATAAGCTGTAAATTTTCGACCTTTGCCGAAAATTTACAGCTTTATGTTTAATCTCAACGAGAATAACCAGTTTTTCCTCTCCAATTCCCCA
>NZ_JAMXSP010000069.1:0-2393 GCF_025457485.1 Hallella absiana | reverse complement strand
GAAGGTGCGGCTGGAACACCTCCTTTCTGGAGGGACGCAAGGTAGGGCAAGATAATTGCTCAAGAGACAGTCAACCTGAAGGTGACGCCTCTACCGGCTTTTTGTACGCTGCTGTCTGTTTACTATAAAGGGAATGAAGGAAGCCGGGCTTTTGTAGCCCCGAGACTTGGAAGCACAATTGGCCGGGACGAGTAATTCTGGGGATGCAAATCCTCAAAAGTATCATAGTCCTATAGCTCAGTTGGTTAGAGCGCCACACTGATAATGTGGAGGTCGGCAGTTCAAGTCTGCCTGGGACTACTTCAACATTCACCCCTTATCATTCACGGGGGATTAGCTCAGCTGGCTAGAGCACCTGCTTTGCAAGCAGGGGGTCAACGGTTCGAATCCGTTATTCTCCACAACGTAATGTTGATGCTGATGTATGATTTATAATTTCTACATTATACACTATACATTATACATTATTCATTATTCATTACTCCGATCTTTGACATATTGACACAAGCTAAAACTGTAAAGTAGCAAAGTTCAAGACTTAACGAGGCGTACGTAGTAATATGTATGCTGAGACAATACAATACAGCTGAAAGTATGAGCAACGTCCATGTTTCTTTTCAGAGATATGGACAGCGAAAGAAGTAGGAAAGGGCGCATGGTGGATGCCTTGGCTCATCCAGGCTATGAAGGACGTGATAAGCTGCGAAAAGCTCCGGGCAGGTGCAAATAACCTTTGATCCGGAGATCTCCGAATGGGACAACCCGGCCGTCTGAAGGACGGTCATCCACGCCAGTCGTGGAAGCCAACGCGGGGAACTGAAACATCTTAGTACCCGCAGGAAGAGAAAATAAATGAATGATTCCCCTAGTAGTGGCGAGCGAACGGGGAAGAGCCCAAACCGGTGGCGTGGCAACGCGTCGCCGGGGTTGTAGGACCGCGACGTTGCACAGTTTAGGTGAGTGGAACACACTGGAAAGTGTGGCCATAGCGGGTGAAAGCCCCTTACACGAAGCCGATGCTGGCATAGCGGTATCCTGAGTAACGCGGAGCACGAGGAATTCTGCGCGAATCCGCCGGGACCATCCGGCAAGGCTAAATACTCGGATGAGACCGATAGTGAACCAGTACCGTGAGGGAAAGGTGAAAAGCACTTCGACAAGAAGGGTGAAATAGAACCTGAAACCATGCGCCTACAAGCGGTCGGAGCATCTTATGATGTGACGGCGTGCCTTTTGCATAATGAACCTACGAGTTACCGTCACCGGCAAGGATAAGCGGCATGAGCCGCGCATCCGCAGTGAAAGCGAGCCTGAACAGGGCGTCAAGTCGGTGGGGGTAGACGCGAAACCAAGTGATCTACACATGTCCAGGATGAAGTCCGGGTAACACCGGATGGAGGTCCGCACCAATAAGCGTTGAAAAGCTTCTGGATGAGGTGTGTGTAGGAGTGAAAGGCCAATCAAACTTGGAGATAGCTCGTACTCCCCGAAAGGCATTTAGGTGCCGCGTGCGGTGATCACCATGAGAGGTAGAGCGACCGATAGGACAAGAGGGCTTCACCGCCTATCGCGTCCTGACGAACTCCGAATGCTCATGGTCCGCAGCCGTGCAGTAAGGGGGCGGGTGCTAAGGTCCGTCCCCGAGAGGAGAAGAATCCAGACCGCCGCTTAAGGCCCCGGAATTCTGCCTGAGTTAGTCTAACGAAGTCCGGTCCCTGTGACAGCTAGGATGTTGGCTTGGAAGCAGCCATTCATTCAAAGAGTGCGTAACAGCTCACTAGTCGAGGGTCCGGGCATGGATAATAATCGGGTATAAGGCAGATGCCGAAGGCGCGGGATAGTAATTATAAAAGTATCGGTAGGGGAGCATTCCACATGTGTCGAATGGTGCGCGTAAGCAATCCTGGAGCGTGTGGAAAAGCAAATGTAGGTATAAGTAACGATAAGGAGGGTGAGATTCCCTCCCGCCGCAAGTCTAAGGTTTCCCGGGCAATGCCAGTCATCCCGGGGTTAGTCGGGTCCTAAGTCTCATCCGAACGGAGAGGGCGATGGCAGAGACGGTCAACATTCCGTCACTGCCCTTGGGAGCGACGCGGAGACGGAGCAGTGACACGGCCGCGGGGCGACGGAAGTCCCCGTTGAAGGGTGTAGGTGCTGAGAGAGGTAGGAAAGTCCGCCTTTCGAGCCGAACCTGACAGTATGGAGTCCTCCTCGGAGGAGTCCAACAGCGCCGGTAAACATACTCCCGAGAAAATCCGCTAAGCTTAATCTCAAGGGCACCCGTACCGCAAACCGACACAGGTAGACGGGTAGAACATACTGAGGCGTTGGGAGATTCATGGTTAAGGAACTAGGCAAACTGACCCCGTAACTTCGGGATAAGGGGTCCTCAT
>NZ_JAMXSP010000068.1:0-2482 GCF_025457485.1 Hallella absiana | reverse complement strand
AGCTATTTGTCTTTGTCATGTGGCAAAGGTACAAACTTTATTCCTTTCTTCGTATACCACTTGGCAATATATTTTGGTTAGCCCTCCCCCTAAGGCATCCACGGACTTTTGCAACTGACCCAAAAATCCCCACCAGTTTTTACTGATGGGGACAAATAGTTTCCATGGGACTTTACCTCATTCCTTCCTCAATACGCCTCAACTTCGGCTTCATCGCTCTGACATCTGTCAGGAATTCGCTCGTAGCGTTACTATAGTCATCAGTCGTCTGGCGGACCAAAGCCATGTAAGTTGAATAGTTGCTTTTCGATCCCACGATGTCTGTACCGAAGACGGCTACCATATCGTTGTATGTCGGATAGCTTGCAAGCCATTTAAGATCCCGCACACAGTATAGGGCGATACCCACGTCTTTCTTAGCCTTTATCTCCTTGAATAAGCTGTCAAGAATGTCGAGAACAGGAGCAGTGGGTCGGTCGTCTTCATCAACGGCCACATAGGGTTGAAAAATCTGGTGCCGCTCATCAAGTTGCTGTCCATGTTCTTTTGATTGGCTATCTACTTCATTTACTGAGGTTATCATAGCCTCAGGTTCCTTGTCATCCTCTACCTCTTTCTGTTGTCGCTCCGAAGGAACCTTCGATTTCTTCGTTCGCTTCAGCACTGCCTCTAAAGGTATAGCCACAAAGATATACACCAAGCAAGAACACACAACAACCAGCGATATTCCGCAGATGAGCCACGTAATATGCCATATCGTTGGGGGCAGTTCAGAACCTGATGCGACCTCTATAAACTTGGCAAGTAGCGGGACTGCTGCAACTATTGCGGCATAGCACATGATCTCGTGGGGCTTGTGAAGTCTGTTCATAGTTTATTCATTCATTGGTATTTCTCTTATTACTATCCATTTTCCACCTTTGGTCAGACCATCTCGCCGGATAAAACCACTTTCTTTAAGAAATCTAATTTCACGTTTTACAGTCGAATCTGACATTCCTGTTAGTTCTGCTATAGCTTTTCTTGAGAACTCTGGATGAAGTTGGATAGTCTTCAATATAGTATTCTGCCTCTTTGATAATTTATTTGGGTCAGGATTTGGGCCATTTGGGTCAGAATTTGGGTCAAAGCCTCCTCGATTCGGCTCATTATTCGGCCCATTCTCGACCTCATCAAAAGTTTTGATGGCAATATCCGAGCTTTTTACAGTTTCGTGAACAGGTATGAATACGTCAAGATAACTGCGTGTATCATCCGTGATAAATCTGGCTCGAGGAGATCCGTTCTCTTCAAGTTTGGCTTGGATTGTTGGTATGCCCGTGAAACGACCCTCTGTTAAATCCAACTCCTTAAGAAAATCTCCCAATCGACGGTTCCTGTACCTACGAGAATACATTATCCCGCCCTTCTCAATTGCATCAGAAGATATAGAGCGGTCGGGTCCAGGGACACTGCTTACTGTGATTCCATCCGGTTGTACCTCTACCGTAACTGGCTCATAAAGTGAGTAATCCCGATGATAAAAAGCATTGGTGACTGCTTCTTCCAAAGCTTGGACAGGATAGTTGAAGTATCTGAGACTCTCTGCACGGTCGGGAAGTTTGACAACGAACTCACGGAGTACATTGTTCTTTAGATAATCCAAAGTTCCATTGATAAGCTGAGGTACACTGCCATGAAGTATGTTCTCACTGAAATTATCAGGATCATTCAACCTGCCCTTAGGGAAGACGACGATTTCTGACTGGGTATATGGGAAGAACTTCTCTGGATGATCACTGAACATCATCGCTGCGACATTCTTCAGCATTCTATTCTCCGATGGACCAGTATAGAGATCCATCTGCTCAAGGGTTAACTCAAGGGGTTGCGTGAAGAGAGATTTCTGGAGTCTGCTGCCTATCTTCACAAGATAGTCTCGAAGAAGAACCATCGAGATGTCTTCTATCTTGACCTTTGGATTCGGGCGTTCATCAAATGGCACATGATTAGCCATAGCCATCAACTCATCGTAGATTTCTCCTTTGGCAACGACACTACTTGACCCACTTCTGACATAGTAGGTCATCTTCTTTGTCTTCGAAGTGACATTGGCAGGAACAGCATAAGGACGATTGAGTCCCGCAGGCACCCAGATGACAAAGACGTCAACTCCGTCTACTTGCTCAAACGAAGTGCGCGGCATGTAGTAGGGGCTGATCATATTGTTATATGCCACCATCTCCTTTTGTATCTTATCGTGCTTCTCTATCGGGACGCCCATGACTGGCCGTTTGGCAAGTCCATTGTCATCCTGGTCTACACCGACAAGGATATACCCTCCACCAAGATTGTCTATATCGTTGGCAAAGGCAGAAATGCTGGCCCAAGGGGGATTGTCCGTGGCGGGCAGATGCCGCTGCCTAACCAAAGACAGTAACACATCTATAGAAAAAGAAGGGTATATCCCTTATTCCCTTCAGGCATGACCTGAAGGCTTTCA
>NZ_JAMXSP010000067.1:0-2513 GCF_025457485.1 Hallella absiana | reverse complement strand
AAAGGTTGTACATACGATGGTTTGGACTTAATGTTTTGAACACCACTAAGTTACTAAAAATCAGCGATATGTGCAACTTTTTACTCATATTTATCAACTTAAATTAATTCCGCCAACGGGTTATCGTAATCATTCTTTTCTCTTCGTTTTTCCCCTTCACCGTCAGCGTGTAGGTCTGTCCCTCCACAAAGGGGTAACGACGGAAGTCGGCGAACGTGGCGACGGCTTTGCCGTCAATGGCCATGATGGTGTCGCCCTGACGCAGCCCTGCCCGGTACTCGTCACTGCTCTTAGTCAGCAGACCGACTACGGGGCGTCCGTCTCTGTTCGGCACGTAGGCGACGGTATAGGTTTTGTTGTTCACTTCCACGCTGTCACCGCCTTCGTAAGGCTGGAAGAAGATCTTGCGGCGGAAACCGTTGATGGTCACCGTGCCATAGCGCAGGATGCTCGCCCCGATGCGGCTGGCGCCCTGTGTGGTCATTGCTCTTACATCTTTGAACGAGAACGTATCCCATTTCAGTCGGTCGAGTTTCATAAACACCACCTCCGACGAACGCTCAGCACCTAACTGTCCGATGGTGAACGAGCCGTTGACGCGTTCCTCCACCTGACTCTCCACATTCTTGCTCTTATAGGCATGCACGTCGAAGCTCTCCTTGTTCATCGTGAAAAGCTGGCGTGAGCCCGTATCGAAGAGCACCTCGTCGGTATGGCGCTTAAACGGACTGACAAGCACATAGGGCACGAACCATTTCAGCCTATAATGCAGCCCCACGCCGGGCTCGTGGTCGAAATAGTCGCGACGGTCGGTGAGGATCATTCTGGCATGAAGAGCGTCGATCTTGCAGCATAGTCCCTTGTTGAGCAGGTCGAAGCCGAGGATGGCGTCATAGGTGTGGCGTGTGGTCTGTGGGCGGAACACTGAGGCCACATAGTGTTGCAGAGTCAGCCTGCCGATGGTCAGCGGCGGCAACTCCACCACAGCCACCGTGTCGAGATTGCCGGCGGCGTCGCGACTGACGACATTGCCCAACGGGCGCAACCCTTGTATGCTACTGCCCATGTAGACTGAACCCTGGCTCGATCCTGTATCGAGGTTGAAGCGACAGGGACGCCCGCCTGCTGTGCCCATGATGTATATCTGATCGTCGACAACCTCTATGGGGATCGTGTCGACAAAATTCGTTTGGGAAAAGGTGAAGCTGGTATCATAGCTGTGCATCTGTGCCTGTGTGTACAGACTGAGCAGCAAGGCGGCCAGTAGGATGAAGGTTCTTTTCATGTTTATATCATGTTTACTATGTGGCAAAGTTACAAAATAAGTACTATTGGTGCTTGTCCTTTTGATGTTTTTTCTTAATTTTGTTACCAAAACACGATGACTATGAAAACAGAATTTGAAAAGATGCGCTCGCAAGAACTCTATCATATCGATGATCCTAAGATACAACAGAGTTGCAACGAAACTAAGGAGTTGCTCTTGGCGTTCAATCAGACCACGCTGACATCGCCCAATTTTCGGTTGTTGCTTCAGCGTGTGGCACCGGGCATACCCGACTCGTCGGTGATCTGTCCGCCGTTTTATTGTGACCATGCCAGTAGCAACCACATCGGTGAACACGTGTTCATCAACTACAATTGTACGTTTCTCGGTGGAGCCATCATCACCATCGGCAACCATGTGCTCATTGGTCCTAACTGTCAGTTGCTTACGCCCCAGCATCCGATGAACTATCTCGACCGGCGTAAGCCCATGGAGACATCTTACCCGATCACCATTGGCGACGACACTTGGTTGGGCGGCGGTGTCACCGTCTTGCCCGGCGTGACCATCGGCAAGCGTTGCATCATTGGTGCCGGAGCCGTTGTCGTGCATGATATTCCCAACGACAGCCTTGCCGTGGGTAATCCTGCTGTGGTGAAGCGTCGTCTCAACAATGAAAGTACAAAGCAAGGTTAGACATAAGTCACTTATCTTTAGACAGAAACGCATGCTTATTCTTGGACAGAAAGACATAAAGCACATATAATTAGGTCGGGAGAAGCAAGGCTCATCATATTATTTCTTAGACAGAATGAAATTAGTCTCTCGCTTTGAAACTAACAGTCTCAAAGCGAGAGACTATTGGTTTCAAAGCGAGAAACTATTAGTTTCAAAGCGAGAAACTGTTAGCTTCGTCTTTCGTTGAGAAAGTGCTCGGCAGTCTCTCACGCTTGTTGTGCTGGGCTCTTGTCTTCTCGTGCTGTCTTCCTGTCGTGTCGTGCAGTGTTCTGTAGGTTGCTGCTGTGCAGCGACGCTCGTCCTTATTACCCCTTGCTCTCTTCTCCCTATATAATACAATAATGTGTTGTGCTCTCTTTTTGTAAACATTATGGAAAATCTACACTTTTTCTTCAAAAAAACATGGGAAATGTTTGGAGGGTATTGAGAAAACCTGTACCTTTGCACTCGCTTTTCAGAACTACGGCAAACGCCTAACACTGAGAGCAACGAGAAAGAGTTCTTTGAG
>NZ_JAMXSP010000066.1:0-2663 GCF_025457485.1 Hallella absiana | reverse complement strand
ATAAAGGACGGACAATTCTATGGCATTCATGAGAATAAGTATTTCCCGATGAACAGTGTCATGAAGTTCCCTCAGGCATTGTTCGTGGCAGACTGGATGCAGAGAAATAATATTCGTCTTTCCGACTCTGTCAAAGTCACCAAAGAGGAATTGATAGAGGGCACCTGGTCGCCCAAGTTAGGAGACATAAAGACATCTCAGTCGTTCACCTATGCAGAACTCATCAGTTACTCTCTCATGCTCAGTGACAACAACGCTTGCGATGTTCTCTTCAAACAATGTGGCGCTCCGAAAGATGTCGAATCTTATATCCGCGAACTTGGCTTTAAGAGAATTTATATTCGTAAGACTGAAAGGCAGATGCGTGCGGATCATTCGTGCTGTAGATACAACAAGGCTACACCCAAAGATATGGCCTTGTTGTTGCAGTGGTTTTCAAGTCATCATTCAGACACCCCGATTCTTCAGTTCATTTGGGAAACGATGATGAAATGTGAGACTGGCATGGATAGGCTGCCTGCAGCTACTCCTGAAGGAGCTGCGCTATTGCACAAGACAGGCTCAGGGGATACCAATAAGGATGGAACAACGGATATTGGTGATGCAGGAATATACTTGCTCAGCGATGGGAGTAAATTGCCGATATGTGTATTCGTCAAGGAATCATCGAGTGATCACATCATCAGAGAAATTTCTCTCAAACTTCAAGCTGTGGCTCTTGCGCCAGACAGGGAGTGAGAACAAAAAGTATCTATTTTGGTCTTCTCTTTCGTCTGTGTCAAAGTAAAGTTGCACCTTTGGCGAAGATTAATACAAGAAAAACATGACAGCACCCGAAAACAATAGTCCATGGCTCGGACACAAGGGAATGATACTTAATATAAGCAGATACTATGCGTACAGACAATATAGACAGACACAAGACCATTAGGTCTATGGTCCGTGGTTTCTTTGAAGGTCTTTTTTCAGCTCTCATTGAGAAGGTGGACAACGGAAACGGAGAGAGCCGCTCAGTAATAGTGAAGCGACTGATAATGGACAATTACGAGAATATTGCAGGTAGGGTGTCAAGTCTGTGCTCATAATTCTATCCAATTTTTCGGGTAAGGTCTTTCCTCTCCTGAGTTGGGTTTCCGTATAAATTGAAGCCAGCCCATTCGTCTAAATCTTTATAGTGGACATTCTCCATGGCCGCAATAAAATCGAATGATTCTCTGCTCTCTTTCGAAATGAAGTTTATAGCCAATGGTAAAACCAATGCATGCTTTGTCACCCCGCAGAGCTTGTCTGGAGACTTCATCGCCTTGAATACTCCGAAACAAGATTCTATAATGTCTGATGAGACAATATGTACATCCGTATCCGATTGAAGCAGTTTACATTCCTCTTGAAGATATTCCCACATGTCAAGGCCAACACTCCTCATTCTTCTGGTACCACCTGCTGGGGTGATTAGGTCCGCGGTTATCCGCCAAATGAGAAACTTTGCCAGCTCTTTGCTC
Organism: Hallella absiana; assembly: GCF_025457485.1. NCBI lineage: Bacteria > Pseudomonadati > Bacteroidota > Bacteroidia > Bacteroidales > Prevotellaceae > Hallella > Hallella absiana. The sequence goes on along the minus strand of NZ_JAMXSP010000066.1, from coordinate 1,161 downwards.
AGTCCGTCATTCTTGCATCTCATTTCAACATATTCCATGCATTTTCGGATGCTGTTTAGCTCTTCAATGAGGTCTTTGTTGTCCAGCATAAAGCGTGCAGCTTCCTTCTGCTCATCCGTGAGCCGGTCATACCTCTCAAGAAGTTTGTGCGCCCATTTCACCCAAACAAATGTATTCATGAATCTGGCTATTGCTCGTTGTTTAGGTGGAAGAACTATTGCCTTATCTGTTAGCTGGTAGGCAAGGCGTTTCTTCTCCATAAGTCCTGTAAATTCCTTGAAATCCGGAGAGTCAGAGAAATACTTCTTTAATATGGTGCCAAAAGTGTGGCTGATGTCTCTGTGGTGCGGTATACCGGCATCACGACAAGCGTTACATAGATTGTAACCGTTGTCAGAAACTGAATACAGAGGCCTCCTGCCAATGCTTTTCGAAGTCTTCTCCATCTCGGCTTTTACACTATCCCCAGTCCACGACGGACTGACGCTCATCCCGACAATGCTTACGTCAGAGTGGGATAAGGGCTTTCCTGTACTGTCAGCTGGAGCGGCTAATTGAAGCAGCAACTTCTGCTTGCCTACAGAAATACTCTCATCCGTGATGGTGATGTACTCATTGTCCACGAATTGATCCTTGACTTTCGTATGCATATCTAACCCCGCCTTTTCGCACCAATCCTCTATGACTTGATTGCATGGAATGCTGTCAAACAGTTCTCCCTTGAAGCACTCGTTGAGGATCTCCAGTATTACAACTATAGACCGTGAACCACAGATTGGCAAGCGAGATCTTAGCAGGACTGCAAGCCTAATCACGAGTTCGTTATACTTGTATCCCCAAGCAGTTCGGAAAGTAATCTGCTTTGTTCCTCTGTCAGTCTTATGGTCTGCTCTTTTTTTTTATTATTCTCAGCCTTGAGCCCCCTAAGCTCCGATCTGGTTGATTTCAATTCCTCCTTCTTCTTCGCCAAGTCGTTATTGACCTTGTTAAGCTCACGTTTCAGTCTGGTGATCTCTTTGTCTTTTTCGCTTTTCCTTACAGTCATATCTTTACAGTTATATATCTTAATTACACTATAAAGGTACTGATTTTCAGCAAGATAAACAAAGAAATAAAGTTAATATATATTTACTTATTGGTAATATATTATAATGCGTAAAA
>NZ_JAMXSP010000065.1:0-2882 GCF_025457485.1 Hallella absiana | reverse complement strand
GTAAGCGTATCGGTATTCACGTATTGCCACAAAAAACTGATCAAGAGAGGAGGCTTGCCCAGTTTTGTTAGTCTTTTGTGGAAGGTTGCCAACGGTCTGGCAATAGGTTTCTATAATTCTCCAATGGTGCATTGGGTTGCCATTGGGCAGTCTTGTCAAGGATGTCGGTGAGGTATTCAAAGATGTTGAGATGGTTCATCTTGGCAGACAATGCGAGCGTATAGAGCACAGCTGCCCTTTCGGCTCCCTTATGAGAACCGAAGAAGAGTGAGCTCCTTCTGGACATGGAGAAGTAGCGATTCATCCGTTCGACGAGATTATTGTCAAGTGCGGTGTCGCCTCTCTTGAAGATGTCGACTACCGCCTCCCATTCGTTGTTGAAGTAGCTGGCGGCCTCGGACAGTTCGCTGCCTGGAAGCAGGTTCGGCTTTTTCAGTATTTCATCGAGCTTGTCCTTTATCTCTGCCAGTATGGCGGGGGCGTACTGTTGTCGCCAACTGAAGTTGTCCTCCACCGTCCAACTGTTTTCTCCTATCTTGTGTTTGTGTTCTTCGTGGTAGAGCTTGTTGATGAGTTTGACCATCTCCTTGGCTTCCGGCTCGGCGTCCATGCAATCAATGAACTTCCTCTTGATGTGCTGCAGGCAGGCTATCCTTGTTATATTGGGGAAATCGTCGCCCTGTATCTTTCTGTAGAAGCTTGCCGCATCGCTGTGCATGGTGCCGTGATAGCCGTGGAGCTCATCGTAGATGACATCTCCGGCGCGCGAGCCGTCTCGGTAGACGACATACAGCAGTCCGCTCTTCTGGCCCACAATGACCCAGAAGTAGCCTTTCTTCACTCCCTTCCCCTTGGAGTTCTTCTCCGGGACAAGTATCTTGAAGTAGGTCTCGTCCGAAGCGATGTAGTCGTCGCTGAGCACCGCCTTGCGTATGGCCTTGTAGAAGTTTTCCAACGTCTCCGCCGCCCTGCCCAACAGGAAGCCGGCTGTCGGTTTCTTGAGGTTGAAGCCCTGGTCTTCAAAATAATGGATGATCCGCTCCACTGGCATGGCATACATATAGCGCAATTGAAGAAGTCCGGCGACAAAGGACGAGGTGTAATTGGAGTTCATAAATACAGCCGGTGGGGTCTTTGGCTCAAACACCTTGCCGTCCTGCGTGAAGCGGTGGAGTCTGTAGATTACTTTCTTGAAGTGCCCCGGTACATAGACGTATCTCGTACAGAACTGATAGTCCGGCGTGCCGTCCTCCTTCATCTTCTCCAGTGGATGTGCCTTGAGCTTGTCGAAGGATGGGTCATCCGGATAAACGTCCTTGTATTCCACCTCGCACTCCTCATGGATGTCTCTCTTGGCACCGTTGTTGCCACGGGCCTTCCGGCGGATGCTCCTGGCCTCATCAAGGACTTTCTTTTCCTCGTCTGTAAGCTGCGGCTTCTCCACCTGCTGCTCGCTCTCCTTCTCAAGAAGTTTGCTTACGCCTTTGAGCTTGTTGTTGCTTTTTTGAAGCTCCATCTCCTTCTTTCCGGATTCTTTTTCCAGGGATGTTATGACAGAGGTCTGTTCAGCTACCAGGCCGGTAAGGGCCGTTAAACGGGCCAACAGCTCGTTTACCCTGTCGGTAAGAGCGGTTATCCGCGCATTGGCGTCCTTCAACTGATCCATCAGCGATGCTATGATTTCGTCCTTTGTCATAGTACAAAGGTACTAAATTTATCTGACAATCAAGCATGTTTTGATGATTATTTATAGATTATTTTGCTGTATATCAAATAGTTAGATGTATTCTAAACTTCAATCTTAAATCTCTTGCGGTATCTCGCAGACCGGAGCGAAACGCCCTGCATGATCAGAGAAAACGTCTTCCAGGGCATCCTGTAGCCCCCAGTGGCCTCGTCGAACTTGGGTATCTCGAAGGTGCCTTTCTCAAGGCGCTTCTGATAAAGAACGAATCCATCGGTGTCCCAACGAAGCAGCTTGATGCTCTGATGATTCTTGCCATAAAAGATGAAAACACTGCCAGTAAGGGGTGACATCTTCATCTCTGAGCGCACGAGTTTGTACAGCCCGTTGATGCCCTTGCGCATGTCCACCGGATGTTGGCACATGTAATACACTGTTGATTCTGAAAGTCCGAACATAGGCTGTTATTTTAATGCGTTCAACACTGCCGTGATGATGCCGGCATCGCAATGGGAAACCGACACCAAAGTTCCGCTGGGTAGTTGGATCGTGACGTCCGCACGGTCGACGTCGGAATGTGGGCTGTCAGCCGTAAATGGGACAAACGCTTCGCAATCCTGATGTTCGGTAGCCTTCAGGACAGCATCCCGGATGGACTTGACCGACTGACCGATGTCCTCAATGTAATGATGCATGCCGGAGACGCTGACGCAGTTTAACCGGCAATAAGCCGATAAGTTCAGCTTGGGATTCTTGATGAGAGCCTGCTTGTACCGTTCAAGGAGACTCTTGTACTTGTCTTTGCTTGCCATATTCATAATAATTTGTGCGCGCAAAGGTACAGACTTTTAAGCGAGGCTGAAATACGGTAATGCCGAGACGCTTACAATATACCTTTATAATACCCCCCTATGTAAGTTACCATCCTGTAAGCTTAAATTAAAGGTATAAAAGCGTACGAATGTGTTAATTATCAAGTGATTGCACAAATTTTACCTTCCTGTTGCTTGTTGACATAGAGTGCTCGATTAATAATAATTAACTGACTCATGAGTGAAATCCACCCGTACAGGTCGATAAATTTTTGTACCTTTGTCGAAAATTTAGCGTGAAAGTATGAGTACTCCGAATAATATACAAGAGAAAGATTACAGACCATTCTATACGAAGACGCTGTTTAAGATATTAATTCTTCTCA
>NZ_JAMXSP010000064.1:0-3275 GCF_025457485.1 Hallella absiana | reverse complement strand
CCGCTACAAATGTAACAATAATAAATGAAATGACAAAACATAATAAGTTAAATATAAACTGATTTATAGATAATTGGCTTTGCAGCTTGCGTTATCGCTACAAATTAATCGAAAATTCAGATTAATATTCTTAATGCCATCGGGATGGCGCGTTAAACCTTTCTCACAGATCTTCACAGATCTTTGCGTTCGCCATGTCGCTCGATGGAGGGTTACGCATCCGTGTAGATCTGTGAAATCTGTGAGAAGAAATAATCGTGGGAGAGAGTCACACAGATCTCACAGATTTTCACAGATATATATCTACATGATTTGGTTGATGCTCCCTTCATGGACATGAAACGTCATATCTACGAGATGTCTTTTTGTTAACGCTCCGCTACGCGGAATAAAGAAGATAACCGAATATTTAGAAAATATATTTTCGATATTCGTTAATATTCTTAATGCCATCGGGATGGCGCGTTAAACCTTTCTCACAGATCTCCACAGATCTTTGCGTTCGCCATGTCGCTCGATGGAGGGTTACACATCCGTGTAGATCTGTGAAATCTGTGAGAAGAAATAATTGTGGGAGAGTGTCACACAGATCTCACAGATTTTCACAGATATATATCTACATGATTTGGTTGATGCTCCCTTCATGGACATGAAACGTCATATCTACGAGATGTCTTTTTGTTAACGCTCCGCTACGCGGAATAAAGAAGATAACCGAATATAAAGAATATAAATATGTAATTCTCTATACGATCGACATGATATCAATAATATTCTTTATATTCAATGATATTCTTTATATTCGAGTATATTCTTTATTCCATCGAAGATGGAGCGTTAAAAGCCCAAAAGATGCGCGTGAACACTATACACTTTTGTAGGGCTCACACAGAGACACAGAGCCACGGAGACTTACTCGTGACTCAGAGCACAGAGACGGCTTCGCCTTAAAGAGAATATAGAAGCTCCTGCGATGTGCTCGCTTCGTGAACTCTTTACGATGAAGCCGTCTCTGTGAACTCTATATATAATAAGGAGCTCGTCTCTGATACTCTGTGTCTCTGTGTCTCTGTGTGAGAGTTCATTATATGGCCATTCATGTGAAATATGATATTCGTGATTTAAAAAAAGTCGGAGGAATTGTTTGAATATCATAAAAATAACGTAACTTTGCAGCGGCGTTGATGTGCGGCCCGCCGCATGTCTTCGCCGGACATAGTCGTGTCGCCGCCGTCGGCTAAGCGTAGCCGGCACACCAAAGGCTTCGACACATAAAGACGTTTACAAACATTATCTTCAGTTTTCAAACTTCGGAAATTTGAATATTTCGAAAGATGATGCCGGGTAAATGTCCGCGTTAAGGTGTATTTATCATGCACCCGAAAGGGTGTATTGTATAATAACCTCTGACGTGGGCTACTTGTGCAGTTCACTTCGAAATGGGTTTCCGAAGACCTGAAAACTGGGTGACTCTGTACAGATGCCCACGTTTTTTATGTCCTCACATGAACACATTATATATATAAGGGAGCCGAATCAGGGGCGATTCTATAGGCACGAAAAAGTAAGTAATATTAAAGGTCTGTAGAATTATGCGATTACGTCACTCTGTTTCTAAGTTCCGCTCTTGTGACCTGTTGCTGTTGTCACTAAGCGCGCTGTCGTTTCTCACCGGTTGCAGTGAGACGCTGACCGACAGCACGCCCGTTCTCTCTTCCGAACCAATCTCGTTTAAGGTGGATGTCATCGACGGCACACCGGTCGCTCACTCTTCGAGCGCCTCGGCCAAGACTTCACGCGCTGTAGCGTACGCTACTGCATCCCAGGCTCCTACGCCTGATCCCCAGTCTTATTTTGCCGCTCCGCTGAAGACCACGGGCGGCGGCCACACGCTCTATCTCCATCCGCTCGTCTCCGAGCGTGTGGGCGGCGCTATGGCCGAAAAGGTCACCGACGAGCCGCTCACGCGCGGCACCCGCATCGAATCTATCAACCAACTCACGCAGTTTGGCGTGTCCGCCATCCCATACGCCAATGACAACACCTTTGCCTCGGCCACGCCCAACAGCCTCTTCTACAACGAGACGGCTACAAACGCGAGCTATGGTTGGAAGACTGCCAACGAGCACTATTGGCCTGCCACCGACAAGGTGGCCTTCTATGCCTACGCTCCCATTCCTTCTTCTTCCAATGGCCTGACGCTGTCCTCCGGCAGTACAGCGGGCACGCCCTACATCGACTATGCGCTTCCCACCACTGCGGAGAACCAACCCGACCTGATCGTGGCCACAAACAAAGGCCTGACGCTCGCCAGCGTGGGCACCAACAAGGCTGTGCCGCTTACCTTCGACCATCAGCTCACCTCCATCCGCTTCGTGGCCGGACCGGACATGCCGACGGGAAAGATCACTTCGGTAGGCTTCACAAACATCGCCACCAAAGGGCGGCTGTCGCTGGGCGGTACTTGGACTCCGAGCACGACACTTTCTGACTACACCGTCAACGACATCAACGTGGAACTCAAGGGCTCCGAGGACCAGGAGATAGTTTCTGGCACAAAGACGCTGCTGATGATTCCGCAGTCGTTTACCACGGACAATCAGAAGATTGCCATCACCTACGTCTTCGACAACAACACGTATAACCTCACCGGTTCACTCAAAGGCACAAAGTGGGACAAGGGCCAGTCCATCGTCTACAAGGTCTCGCCTCACTCCGTCTCAAAGTTGCAGTTGGGCACCATCGCCTTTGCCACATCATGGGGCAGCAACTATCCCAAGACGGCCTTTGCCAAGGACGATGCCGTGGGCATCTATGTGGCTGATGCCAACGGACTGAAATACAGCAACGTCAAGCTGACACGCGGGGCCGATGGCAAGTGGACACCAGCCTCCCGTGTGCTCCTGCCCGAGAACTGCAGGTACTATGTCTATTATCCCTATAGCACGAGTGGCCTCGCCAACACGGGCAAGGCTGCCACTGATGCCGCCACGTTCTTTGCCTCCGGCATATCGGCATGGAACCCCAAAACGGATCAAAGAGAAAAAACAGATCTGTATGCCAGCGACCTACAAGTGGCCGCAGGCGTTGTCTCCACAACAACCGCCTCTACAGTGAACTTTAGCATGAGCCATCAGATGGGGCTGGCAGTCAGTATCCATCCATTTTAGGCCGCCTTTTCTATAAGCTGTAAATTTTCGACCTTTGCCGAAAATTTACAGCTTTATGTTTAATCTCAACGAGAATAACCAGTTTTTCCTCTCCAATTCCCCAAC
>NZ_JAMXSP010000063.1:0-3611 GCF_025457485.1 Hallella absiana | reverse complement strand
TGGGGTAAGGGGATTTTATGCCTCCTTGTGGCGATTTTCACCTCTTTGAGCCTCTTTTTCTGCGTAGCCTCTTTTTCTTTCAGTTCTATTTCATTTTTTGAGGGTGGTTGCGGATTTGAGGTAGGATACTATCTTTGTAAGATAAACCATAAAATATAGAAGACATGACAATAACGATCATCACACTTATCGTTACGATAGCCTTCTTTATCTGGGGACGTATCCGTAGCGACATTGTTGCCATGGCAGCACTTATCGTGCTCACAGCCTCAGGCGTCCTCACCACAGAGGAGGCGCTGAGCGGCTTTTCCTCTCCCATTGTCATCATGATGGTGGGACTTTTTGTTGTTGGCGGTGCCATCCTTCAAACTGGACTTGCACATACAGCAGGCAACAAAATAGCGGGACTGGCAAAGGGTAACGAAACACGGGCTTTCATCCTCGTGATGCTTGCTACAGCATTCATTGGTGCCTTCGTAAGCAACACAGGCACCGTCGCTATCATGATGCCTGTCATCATGAGTATGGCTGCCTCATCGGGTATCCGCTCCTCACGCCTTCTGATGCCTGCGGCGTTTGCCAGCAGTTTAGGTGGAATGCTGACCCTCATCGGTACGCCACCCAACCTTGTCGTCAGCGAGGCGCTGGAAGACAATGGTTTTGAGCCGCTCGGCTTCTTCTCCTTTCTGCCTGTCGGACTAATTGTTGTCGCCATCGGACTGGCCGTACTGCTTCCAATGAGCCATCTGTTAGTCAAGAAAGGGAAACACAAGCAGAGAACTGCCGGCAAGAGCCTCAACGACCTCACCAGCGAATATCACATTACCGACAATCTGTATAAATATAAGGTAGGCAGCGGATCGGAGTTAGCCGGGATGAAGGTTAAAGACCTGGACCTGCAAAATGTCTACGGGCTGACGATTCTTGAAATCCGCAACGAGAAGAAGAAAGCCTTAGGAAAGGAGATCACACAGAACATGGCGTGGGCCGACAGTGTCATCAACACCAACGACATCCTCTATTTCTATGGTGACAAGGCAGGAATGCAACGCCTTGCTCTCGATTATCATTTAGAGGATATGCACGGTACCGACCTCGACTTTTATGACATCGGCATCGCTGAGCTCGTACTTCTGCCTACATCGAGTCTCATTGGAACAAGGATAAAAAACTCCCGTCTGAGGGAGGATCATTCGGTGAGCGTGTTGGGAATACGGCATGGTGAGGAGTACCTCACGGATGCCTTAGGGAACCATCGTCTGAAGAACGGTGACATCCTGCTGGTACAAGGTCAGTGGGACAATATCATCCAGATGAATCAAGAGAATGAGGACTGGGTGGTGCTCGGACGGCCGGACAAGAAAGCCGACAAGGTACTCTTGGATTACAAAGCCCCCGTGGCTGCTGCCATCATGGTGCTGATGGTCTTGATGATGGTTTTCCACTTCATCCCCGTGGCACCGGTCACTGCGGTTCTCATCGCTGCCTTGTTAGTGGTGCTGACAGGTTGCTTCCGCAGTGTCGATGCAGCCTATAAGACCATCAACTGGGAGAGCGTGATCCTGATAGCAGCCATGATGCCGATGTCAACAGCTCTTGAAAAGACAGGAGCGTCGCAAATCGTCTCCGAGAGTCTGGTAAGCAGTCTCGGCTCACTGGGTCCTTACGCACTGTTAGCAGGCCTCTATTTCGCCACCTCACTCACAACAATGTTCATCAGCAACACTGCCACAGCGGTGCTCATGGCACCGATAGCACTGGTAGCAGCCCAGCAGACGAACCTGAGTCCTTATCCTTTCATCCTTGCAGTGACGCTTGGTGCCAGTATGTGTTTCGCCTCACCTTTCTCCACCTCGCCGAATGCACTCGTCATGAAAGCCGGACATTACACGTTCATGGACTATATCCGGGTGGGTCTTCCGCTACAAATCATCATCGGTATCGTGATGGTATTTGTGTTGCCTTTGCTGTTCCCGTTCTGACAAATGGCATCTATCGCCTTGATCACAATTATGTATTTGCCAAATCTTCAGAGGCTTGATTCATCTCGTTGATCAACACCTCATAATTCTCTCCGTCTTTGCTGACAATGCGGTATATATCGTCAAGATCAGGGTTAACACCCCAGTCGGATATCTCAGTATCATGGAGAAGAGTATGCATGCCATTGATCATCATTCTGAGGATGGTTCTCTGTTGGAAGCCTGAGCCATCAGTCGCTCTTATGCCAACAACATAGCCTTGCATCATCGAGCGTACCACACCCCGTATCGCTTGTGGCACGGGTACTGGAGCAAGTGAGGAAGGCATGAACTCCACAGCAAGATGCTCTGCAGGTGTCTCGATATGACCACAAAGCAAAGACTCTATCTGCCGACGGTATTCAGCTGTCATGCATTCATAGGCTTCCTTTGACCCACATGCCATACGCATAAGCAATTTCAAAGGTGTGTGATCACCAACATGCTTCTCTTTCATCTTCGATGACAAGTCATCAAGACTGTCATAATTGACCCTGGCGATGATAGGAAACATTGCCTGCGTGAAGTAGCCTGCAATATTCTCGTAATTGTCCATTATCAGTCGCTTCACTATTACTGAGCGGCTCTCTCCGTTTCCGTTGTCCACCTTCTCAATGAGAGCTGAAAAAAGACCTTCAAAGAAACCACGGACCATAGACCTAATGGTCTTGTGTCTGTCTATATTGTCTGTACGCATAGTATCTGCTTATATTAAGTATCATTCCCTTGTGTCCGAGCCATGGACTATTGTTTTCGGGTGCTGTCATGTTTTTCTTGTATTAATCTTCGCCAAAGGTGCAACTTTACTTTGACACAGACGAAAGAGAAGACCAAAATAGATACTTTTTGTTCTCACTCCCTGTCTGGCGCAAGAGCCACAGCTTGAAGTTTGAGAGAAATTTCTCTGATGATGTGATCACTCGATGATTCCTTGACGAATACACATATCGGCAATTTACTCCCATCGCTGAGCAAGTATATTCCTGCATCACCAATATCCGTTGTTCCATCCTTATTGGTATACCCTGAGCCTGTCTTGTGCAATAGCGCAGCTCCTTCAGGAGTAGCTGCAGGCAGCCTATCCATGCCAGTCTCACATTTCATCATCGTTTCCCAAATGAACTGAAGAATCGGGGTGTCTGAATGATGACTTGAAAACCACTGCAACAACAAGGCCATATCTTTGGGTGTAGCCTTGTTGTATCTACAGTACGAATGATCCGCACGCATCTGCTTTTCGGTCTTTCGAATATAAATTCTCTTAAAGCCTAACTTACGAATATAAGATTCGACGACTTTCAGACCGCCACATTGTTTGAAGAGAACATCGCAAGCGTTGTTGTCACTGAGCATGAGAGAGTAACTGATGAGTTCTGCATAGGTGAACGACTGAGATGTCTTTATGTCTCCTAACTTGGGCGACCAAGTGCCCTCTATCAATTCCTCTTTGGTGACTTTGACAGAGTCTGAAAGACGAATATTATTTCTCTGCATCCAGTCTGCCACGAACAATGCCTGAGGGAACTTCATGACACTGTTCATCGGGAAATACTTATTCTCATGAATGCCATAGAATTGTCCGTCCTTTAT
>NZ_JAMXSP010000062.1:0-4770 GCF_025457485.1 Hallella absiana | reverse complement strand
TATCTTTTCTTGTTCCATGACCGCAAAGGTAAGCAAAAAAAATAGTTTTAGCACGCTATCATATCAAGTTCTTTGGTTAGGCAGCGGCATCCGTCCGCCACGGACAATCCCCCTTGGGCCAACTTTTCTTCAATCAAGAAGGTTCATTTACATAAGGACTATATTATAGCTTCTTCAGCTTGAACCGATTCCGATTCTGAAGCTTGAGCCACAGCACCTATTGATATTGATATGGTGTTTTGTTTAGGGCAATAAGTACCTGTGATGGTCTTGCCTTTATGTCCAGCATTTCCTTGCTGGCATGATGGCTTGCACCCGGAACTGCAAGCACCAGCTTCGATGCTGTCAAGTTGCTGATCTGACATAATGTCGGTATCTGCAATTGATTTGAATTTAGAATTCTTCATTGCTTCTGAAAATTAAATTATGTAAGAGGATAGATTAAACTCTGCAGATTAATGACTTTACTCTTTGTGCTAAACGGATTTTATGCATCTCAAACAAAATATTAGGGAGTTATATCCATTTAAGCATACTGATACTGCAGAAGCCTTGATGAACTAAAGTTTCATAGCGTCTATAGACGCTACTTCTACTCGGTTCTCCATCATAAGCGTTGCTTTCTGATCTGTTGTTTGAACGGGCTGGCTTTGTGTGTTTCCATCGCGTTGATGTTGAGGGCAGCCTTTCTTACAGCACTGATCACATGTGCCGCCTGCCTCAATCTCGTCAAGCTGGGCGTCAGTGAGGATCTCTGTCTGAGAGATCGAATTGAATGTGAATTTCTTCATTGTTGTGAATTTTAGTTTTTGATGTTGATTATGTTATGTGTAGCTACACTTTCTGAATTCTGTTTCTATTTATTCTTTCGTCATACGTTTGATGTCTGGACTATACTCTTTATATTCGTTGGATACGTCCTTTCCTTTCTTCAGTCTTAATCTTATATAGAAGTTGAATGATGGTCCTTTGGAATGGACGTAGTCCCTTCTCGTATTGTCGCCAAAATAAAAATCTTGTTTATTGCCATTAGAATCAAAGATATTGTTAGCTTCAACCCCGACTGTTAGACTCTTGTCCGAAAGAAGTTGGTATGAAGCTCCAATTTCTGCATAACTTTTTGCATAGGATGTGTAGAACAGTGACTTACGCTTAGGTGTGAAATCTGCATAAGCATCAAACGATAATCGGTCAGTGGCATCATAGCCAAGGCTTAGAGTGTAGCCCTGTTGCCATGAATACGTAGGACGCCCCTTGGGTGGGATATATCCATTACGGAATTTTTTGAAGTTAACGTATGTGCAGTTTGCAGACAACTGACCATACAATTTCTTGTGGAATAAGGCAATCGGTAACGAAAGACCAATGTTATAGTTTTCTATGTCAGCAAAATTTAAACTTCTTTGATATAGTATTTCATTTTCTTGTTGATAAATTTGCCCAATTGCTCCCTTATAATATACGTATCTGAAGTTGATGTTTATAAGGTTGAACAATGTGTTATATAAGTTTACAGAATAATTTTTGGTCCTTGTAAGATCCGCATTGCCTTCTGTGTAATAATCGTCAGTGACTTTTCGCTTGCCTGGTGTCATTCTCAGATACGAAGGTCTTGCTGTACTTTTCCATGCAACCAACGATAGATTATAGTTCTTGCTATTGTAGAAAAACATGATATAAGGATTTATGTCTGTAAAATCCTTATGAGTCTGATAACCATCAGATTTGTAGCTTAGCTTATAGTTCGTTGTTTCCACTCTAGTGCCACTTCCTAAAGTAAGGTGCTTGTCAATGTCATAATATGCAGCAGCGTATTCCGTGGTAATCAGTTCTCGTCCATAGAACCAACTCCGTGATGTAGGGTTATTGAATGTGTCATCGTAGTTGGCATGGTCATTCATCCAGTTCCATTGCATATGCCATCCGTACATGAGTCTAAACTTGTTGAAATTACTTCCAAAATCGGCGAGTACAGAATTCATCCATCCTGTCATTTTCAGCCTTGAACGCTGGTAATAGTTTTCCGCTGGGATTTCGTAATATTTATTAGAGGTTCTTAAGCCGCCATACATGACATTTAGTGATACTGTTCCATGAAAGGCTTTTTTATCGTCGGGTATGATATAAGCCAATGCCCCGGACCAAAGATCATCATTAGAGAAATATCGGTAATATTCGTCAGATGATTCAAGTACTGATGACTTTTGCTGATCTTGACTGATTCTGTGATATAGGTGTCCGAAGTCATAATAGATATATGTACTGAAATCAAGTTGGTTGCAGTCTCTGAAAGTATAGGTAAGTTTTGAGTTGTAGGACAGTGCATTGTAATGTCCACCAGACTTTATACGATGGGAAATGTTATAACCTGTGGTTCCATAATGTGTACTATCAGTTGAAAAGCTATAATTAGAGTTTGACATATAGGAAGCAGTATTATAGAAGATCCACTTTCCCTTTTTGAACATATAGAAAACGTTGGGGCCCCAGTCACCCATTCCATGACGGAAAAAACTCCCAGAAAGACCTCCTTGAAGAATACTTCCATCGGAGATATTACTTTTTGTCTTTATATCTACGACCTGATTTCCATCGTCACGGTATTTCCCGTTATTTACTTCAATTACCTTAATATTGGATATGGCGGATGCAGGTAAACTTGAAAACAATGCTGTTATAGCTTTTGCATCCAGATTCTGTCTTACCCCATTAAGATAGAATACTATTGGCTTGCCTAAATATTCGTAGTTACCTTCCCCATTCTTAGATACACCAGGAATTAAAGTGAGTAATTTGTTTGTTTGAATTTTATCAATGTTGGGCAGTGTGGCCACATTGTATGTCACGATACCGTCTTTATGGATAGAATAGTTGGAACTAACAATAACTTCCTGTAAATGACGCATTGTATTTATGCTATCTTCTGCTAACGTGTCTTTATGTATTTTTGCGGATACAAAAATATCTTCTTTGTCAATAAAAAATCCACAAGATTTGCTATTGGCAATGATTTCTCCTTTGACACAAAGTAGTCCAATTATTAGTAATATATTTGTTCTATCCATTGCTATAGGTGTTATTTTGTTTGTTAGATTTATTTCGACTACAAAAGTATGGAAAATTATTTATGTATTATAAAAAACATTATAAATTTAACTAATATTTATCTTTATTGATTGTATATTTATAATTGCACATATTTATAATAATACAACACTAATTAATGATGCGTTGTTTGGTAGTAACTATTAACGAATAGTACTCTTAAACAGAAGCTATCGAGCTTTGCTGTTGAATTTAGGGCTCTATTGTGACATAGAGCCCAGGTAGTTCTAACCAGCTATCGCCGCCATCTACTTTGCTGACTCTGTTCATCGTCCACATCATTCACGTTCATGCCATGGCCGAGCTCATTTTCACGATTAGCATCCTTTGAACCTGCCTGACTGTCCGCAACATAGCTGATTGCGGTACTGGAGCCAGCGGAAGATGACAGCTTTGGCTGCTGGCTCCTTGACTGATGAGTATTGACCTGCTTAACAATTCCTCTCGACTCCAAGTAGTTGTCATGAAGTTGACGAACAACAGACTCTCGCAGATTGATGGTCTCACCATTCCACGAAACTGTTCCTCTGTGGATGCGCGTGCCGAATTGCCGATAGAGAACGCGGTTGATGTCTGCCGTGGTAAGTTTCGGATTATCGGCAAGCAGGTCGTCAATCGTCTTCTCAATCTTTGCAAAGCGAGTAGCGGCATCCTCAAACTGGAGCAGCTCCTTGATACTAAGGAACTCACCACCTTTGAAGACCGTCTTGTTTTTGTAATCAACAACGATGTAACCGTAGGGCCTGTCCGCCTTGCCGATAAACACCAGGCTGATACCGAACTTACGTTTCATGTGAGCTGCAAGTTCTTCCTTGTTGGCAGACAGGTTGCGGTACTTTTGCAGAATGGCACGAAGTTGCCGACAACGTTTGTCATCGGGCTTGTTTTCTTTCAGTGCATACTGCATGATGAGTTGGGCACGGATGGTTCCAAGCTCCTCACCATTACGGTAGAGGTGAATAACGGGCTTCTCGTTGTCATCCTTACATTCATAGCCCAAGCTCTCCATGATGGCACAGAACTGGGCTTTGGAAGTGAAGCGATACGAAAGCGCATCCTTCGCTATGTCGTTGACCTCTGGCTCCTGCTTCTGCCCAGTGTATTCCTTCATAATCTCCAGAGTCACGGCTCGTGAGCGACGTTTCTCATGATGATGGTCAATCTTATGTCCATCGGGAGCTACACGGGAGGTGACGATATGGATATGGTTATTGTCCGTATCGTGGTGAGCATAGACCAACAGAGGCTGTCCTTCATCCGCATAGCCCATCTCCTTGAGGTAGCTGTGAGCAATGTCAAGTAGTTGCTGATGAGAGTATTCCGTGCCCTTGCAACTGACAGCGACATGAAACTGTGGCTTCTTGATATACGTGTTCCGGGCTGAGTATTGGAGGAAATACCATTGAAGCTTTTCAGCGGTATAGGTTTCAGCGCGAAGTCCGCCGATATTACGGACTTCGAGCAGCGTTGCCTGTCCTTTCTCAACTTTCATCTCATTGTAGGCGATGGCATGGAAGTTGGCAGATGATGGAAGGATTGTTATTACTCAAGTTTCGCAAGTAGATGATTATACTTAAAATTTAACAATTATTGCCAATAAAAAAGGCTTTAAGATTTGCCCAATTCGTTAAGAATTAGTAACTTAGTAATCGCCAAACAACTAAG
>NZ_JAMXSP010000061.1:0-5502 GCF_025457485.1 Hallella absiana | reverse complement strand
GAGCCGAGTTTCGACATGCCCGGCCGCCGTTGGGTGATGTCCAGCGTGGAGACCACCGGAGGCTATAAGGAGAACGGTGCCACAAGCTCACGCAACGAGTTCACCTACGAGGGAGGATACCGCGACCGCCGCGAGCGCGACTTCTACGGCTTCCGCAAGGTGACGACACGGCAGATAGACACGGAGAAAGGAAGCCATGAGGTATATCGTTATTCGGTCGAGACCTATGGTAACAACAGAGACTACTACCTGCACAACCTCGTGACCGATGAGAGTCTGTTTGACAAGGACGGCAAGAAGTTGCAGGGCGCTATCTATACTTATGAACTCAATAAGATAAATGATGCACCCGCTTGTGCAGGTACTATCGGCAGCCACCACGACAATATGGAGGTGCTCTTCCCAGCCCTGGCTGAGGTCGTCCAGTCGAACTTCGACGAGACAAGTGGCGACAGCCTTACCACAAAGGTGGAGAATACCTATGATGATTATGGTAACCTCCTTACCTATCAGGAGACAGCGGCCGGTGAACAGCTTGATGCCAAGATTGACTACCACAGGCTGACGGACAAGTACATCGTCAGCGTCCCAAGCCATATCACTGTCAGCAGCGGCGGCAGGACCTACCGTGAGCGCAGCACGAAGGTGGACGGCAACGGCGAGATTACGGAGATTACGCTCCACAACGGCGACAAGCCGTCCGTTTACGACATGAAATACGATGTCTACGGCAACATCACCCGTATGACCAAGCCGGAGAACTACAAGGGTGAGCGTATGATCTACGCCTACACCTACGATGACCTCTACCACAGTCTTGTGACAAAGGTCAGCGATGCCTACGGCTACAGTTCCACTACCACCTATGACGGATTGTGGAACGCCCCTGCCACCACCACCGACCTCAACGGCCAGCGGATAGAGTACACCTACGACGCGCTGGGCAGGCAGGCTACCATACGTGCGCCCTACGAGATAGAGAGCGGGCAGCCCTTTACTATTAAGTTCGAGTACTTCCCCAAGGAGCGCAAGGCGCGTACCATCCACTACACGCAGGACGGCAACATCGACACCTACACCTTTGCCGACTCCCTCATGCGTGCCGTCCAGACCAAGCAGACGGGCGTGGTATGGAACGGCGGCAGCACGTCCAAGGTGAGCATTGTCAGCGGCAGGTCCGTGCTCGATGCCTTCGGCAGGAATGTCGCCGCCTACTATCCCACGACGGAGAGCTACGGCAACATCGGTACCTACAACACCGCCACGGGCGACCTGCAGACCAAGACCGAATACGACACCCACGACCGTACTGTCAGCGTCACCCTTGCCGACGGCAGCACAACCAAAAGCAACTACTCCATCGTCTCCCACGACGGCGTTCCGATGCTGGAGACGAAAGTAACGGATGCCCTCGGCAGGACGGCAGAGAGCTATACCGATGAGAAAGGCCGCAACCGGGAAACTGTGCAGCATGCCGGCGGTGAGAACATCACCGTGAGATATGCCTACAATCCCGTGAATGAGGTAACGACGGTGACGCATCCCAACGGCAGGGAGACAAAGTACGAATACGACCTGTTGGGCCGCAAGCTGATGGTGAGCCATCCCGACGCGGGCGAGACCGACATGACCTACGACGCGGCGGGCAACCTCCTGACCAAGCTCACGGCGCAACTGAAAAAGTCCATCTCCGACAAGGGCTGCATCACCTACACCTACGACTATGAGCGGCTGAAGGAGGTGCTCTATCCCGAGAATCTCTTCAACCGGGTCACCTACACCTACGGAATGCCGGGCGACAGGTATAACCGTGCCGGACGCCTTGCCCTCGTGGAGGACGCATCGGGCGGAGAGGCCTACTACTATGGCCGTCAGGGCGAGGTCACCAAGACCGTGCGCACCGTCATGGCGAGCGTGGCGGACATCCGCACCTACGTCTATGGTGCCACCTACGACAGCTGGAACCGTGTACGCACGATGACCTATCCCGACGGTGAGGTCGTCACCTATCACTACAACGCCGCCGGGCAGGTGGAGAGCCTGACGAGCAACAAGCAGGGCAAGGAGAGTACCATCGTGGCACAGATAGGCTACGACAAGGACGGGAACACCGTCTATCAGAAGCTCGGCAACGGCACTGAGACTACCTATACCTACGACAAGCAGCGCGAGCGGCTGCAGGACATGACACTTACGGGCAGCGGCAGCACGCTGATGCAGAACAAGTACCGTTATGATGCCGTGGACAATATCCTCGGCATCACCAACGCTGCCAACCCGCAAGGACTGACAAAGCTCAACAAGGCGAAGTTGGGAGGGGCGAGTACGCACACCTACCAGTATGACGAGCTGAACCGCCTGATTCATGCCACGGGTAAGGCGAAGAATGCCTCCTATGACATGGCAATGACCTTCAGTTTGATGAGTGAGCCGCTCACGAAGACACAGAAAGTAGACTCCACGGCTACGGCAAAGAGCTATAACTTCACCTACAAATATGAGGATGATAGTCATCCCACCGCTCCCACGCAGATAGGTCATGACCATTACACGTATGATGCCAACGGCAACCCCATACTCGTAACAAATGATAGTACAAATACTTCAAGAGAGATGTATTGGGATGAGGACAACCGCCTGATGGTGTTAAGCGATAACGGCAAGACGAGCCGCTACACCTATAACGCAGGTGGCGAGCGCATCATGAAGAGCTACGGCACGATGGAGGGCGTGTATATCAACGGCGCACCACAAGGCATCACGTTCCATGAAACGGATAACTTTACGCTCTATCCAGCAAGCATCCTCACGGTCAACAAAAACCGTTTTACCAAGCATTACTTTATCGGTAGTCAGCGTATTGCAAGTAGAATTGGTACCGGTACGTTCAACAACGTCTATGGCGTGAATGGCAGCTACGTAACCGCCGGTCAGCAGGACTATGCCGAACGCATGAACCAAATTGAAAGTCAAAAGGAAGCCTATTATAAAGAGCTTGGTATTGCCCCAGGCGTACCGACAGAAAAAGGTGCCTACGGTGACCCGGAGAATACTGGCGTTGGCTATAACACGATTATCACCAATCTTGGCGACCACAGCGTGCCCGATGGCTGGGTACAGACGCCTAAGCATAACACCACAGATGGCAGCACACCGGGAACTCCGATAAGCTGGAATGATCCGAGCAATCCGGATGACCCACAGGCTGGCTATGGCTATATAGCCAATGACACGACAGCGGAGGAGACTTTCTTCTTCCATAGCGACCATTTGGGCAGCACTTCTTACATCACGGACGATAAGGGCAACATCACTCAGTATGATGCTTACCTTCCCTATGGTGAGCTGTTAGTGGACGAGCACTCTTCATCCGAGGAGATGCCGTATAAGTTCAATGGTAAGGAATTTGATGAGGAGACTGGACTGTACTACTACGGCGCAAGGTATATGGATCCTGTGGCAAGTATATGGTATGGGGTGGATCCACTGGTGGAAAAGTATGCAACAACGAGTGGATATGTTTATACGTTGAATAATCCTATCAAGTTAGGTGATTCAGATGGAAGAAAAGTAAAACTTACAAATAATGAAGAAGACTTAGCTGCTATACGTGAGACACTCCCCCATAGTTTAAGAGAATATATTACTGCTAATGATGGTTTTATTGATAAACAGAAAATGGAAGAGGGTCTTAACGCTATGGGTGATGACGTAAGTCTAAATTACAAATCATTGTTCGAAATTGTTGCAGATGATAGGACTGTGGAATTTTCATTGCTTGATAAACCACACGCTGTAAATGCAAGCGGCAATACGCCTAAACACATGATAACTTTTGGTCCTACTCTATATTTTGAGGCAGATAATATAGGAAATCCTGCAGAGTGGATTACTCAAGGAGGAACCAGTATCAGCTTAGCTCCTAAGAGTCATAAATGGACAAAATGGGATAGCATGCAAAGGGCTCGCCTCAATGAAGACGAATTACAGTTCTCCCCGAATGAGAACTACCAGGTGCAGATTAATAGTTCCATGTATAAGAATAATGCGACACACAAGAATGGAGCTAAGGCGGTAGCCCACGAGCTTTATGGTCATATTTTATATATGTTTAGAGGATGGGACTCCGCTCATGGTAGTAATAGAAAAGTTGATAATCAAAAATTAGAAAACTGGTTACAAAGAATAGGAAATGAAACAGACTACAACTTCGATCATTAGAACATTAATTTTTATAATGCTTATTTGCAAATTTAACAACATATATGCAATGAATCACAAGGATTCGTTGTATTTACCCTACTTTGTAAAAGACGGGAATGTATGTGTGCTGCATTCATCAGCCACGGATCATTACATTGAACGTGAATTGAGTGAATACATAGAACAAAAATTACCAATTATTAGATATGACTGTACATCCTTCCTTTTCTTTATACAAATGAAAATTAACAAAAAGGGGCAAGCAAAAAGGCTCAAGTTGCTAAATAGAAAAAGTTTCAAAAATAACATGTTAGCTTGGGAGGACGTAAAAAAAATCATTCGCAATATAGATTTCCATCCCGCTGTAAGAGGAAAGCCTATAAATTATGATCTAAAATTCTATTTGCGTTTGGTGTTTTATTAGGATACATTCGTAGATATGTTGACGAAGAAGGTTGGCAAGGAGACCACCTATACTTACGACAAGCGGCGCGAGCGGTTGCAGGACATGACACTTACGGGAAGCGGCAGCACACTGATGCAGAACAAGTACCGCTATGATGCTGTGGACAACATCCTCGGCATCACCAATGCCGCCAACCCGCAAGGACTGACAAAACTCAACAAGGCGAAGTTGGGAGGGGCAAGTACGCACAGCTACCAGTATGACGAGCTGAACCGCCTGATTCATGCCACGGGCAAGGCGAAGAGTGCAACCTATGATATGGCAATGACCTTCGGGCGGATGAGTGAGCCGCTCACAAAGGTGCAGAAGGTGGACTCCTCCCTCACAGCGAAATCCTATAACTTTGCTTACAAGTACGAGGATGATAGCCATCCCACCGCTCCCACACAGATAGGTCACGACCATTACACGTATGATGCCAACGGCAACCCAATACTCGTAACAAATGACAGTACAAATACTACAAGAGAAATGTACTGGGATGAGGACAACCGCCTGATGGTGTTAAGCGATAACGGCAAAACCTCAAGATATACCTATAACGCTGGTGGCGAACGCATCATGAAGAGCTACGGCACGATGGAGGGTGTGTACATCAACGGTGCACCACAAGGCATCACGTTCCATGAAACGGATAACTTTACGCTCTATCCAGCAAGCATCCTCACGGTCAACAAAAACCGTTTTACCAAGCATTACTTTATCGGTAGCCAGCGTATTGCAAGTAGAATTGGTACCGGTACGTTCAACAACGTCTATGGCGTGAATGGCAGCTACGTAACCGCCGGTCAGCAGGACTATGCCGAACGCATGAACCAAATTGAAAGTCAAAA
>NZ_JAMXSP010000060.1:0-5808 GCF_025457485.1 Hallella absiana | reverse complement strand
GAAAGCCTTCAGGTCATGCCTGAAGGGAATAAGGGATATACCCTTCTTTTTCTATAGATGTGTTACTGTCTTTGGTTAGGCAGCGGCATCTGCCCGCCACGGACAATCCCCCTTGGGCCACAAGAAGTTGTTCCAATTGTGTATAAGTATTATCCTCAGAACAAAGCTATTGCAAAACTTATAATTGGATGCAGCTTGTTTGATCCTAAATCTGTCCTTGATCTTCTTTCCAAAGACAAGGACCTTGCAATTGATGTCTTAGCGGCTGATAAGCCATACTATAATATGGAAGATGTGGCAATCATGGAGCAGATTATAAAAGGCTTCGAGGAACTTCCTGACATCGCTACGCATACCAAAGGAAAGCTTGGACTCTTTGGGAAGGAAACCGACATTATTATATGTCCCTATGGTCATAAATATTTACCAGAGAATAATTGCTGTCCTACGTGTGGAACTGATGTTCGAGGACTTACTATTGATGACAGAGAAATAGTAGAGAACTTCAAAACCAAGGTTCAAGTTATCAAGAAAGAACTAAGCGGAAACTAAGGGTTCACTTGTTGGTTTTGGGCAATATCTTTTGCTTCGCAGCATTAAAAGCTGCGAAGCAGAAGGTGTTGATTATAGAATTATCAAAAAATGGGGTCAAACTTCTCATGGCTGGATTGCATAAAATGTTAGTACCGCTTGTTTTGTCCACCCATAGGAATAGGCCACGCCTTTAAGCTATTGGTAGTAGAGGTAGGATAAATTTTATTACCATTTTCAACTCTAATCCTATTTTGCTTCTTATTGTTCTCTTCTTTTCTATATTCTCTTGTATCTATGGTTCTACTTTTTCCGAGTGCCTGCTTTATCTTTTCTGTTTCTTTAGCTAATATATATGCTTCTTTCTTTTCTCTCAGTCTTTGTCGAAGTTCAGCTTTTTTCTTTTTTTTCGCTTGCCACTCTATTCGGCGATCGAAGTTTCTTGCTGCCTTAGAGATTTTTTTTGATTGCTCGTCACCATTGTTAGCGAATGAGTAATCCACCAGTTTCAAATTATTTCTGTCTACCTCGCCAATGGAGTCCTCTTTAGAATAGGATTTGCGAATTTCATTCAACGCTTGCTTTGACTTATCAGAGAGAAAATCAGCTAATTTCATAGAATTATGTTAGTAAAGAAAGAATGTTGATAATGACTAATAACTTGGCATTAAAGCCTTGTTACATCATGTTGGACTCAATAGCTCTTTACGCCACCCCTATCAGCTCAATGTCGAAGATGAGTGTGGAACCGCCGGGGATGCCGGGCTGAGAGAACTTGCCATAACCCATCTCTGCCGGGATGTATAGCTCCCACTCATCACCGACGTGCATCTGCTGCAGGGCAATGATCCAACCATCTATCAGGTCGCTCAGTCGCATGGCTATCGGCGTGCCGCCACGACTGCTATCGAACTTCTTGCCGTCGATGGTCCAGCCGGTGTAGTGAACGGTGACGATGCTCCGTCTCTGGGGCTGTGCATCATTAGGGCTACCCTCCTTCAACACTTTATAATAGATGCCTTTGGGAAGGGCTTTCACACCCTCCTCCTTGGCTTTGTTCTCCAACCACTTGCGGTTGGCTATGATGTATTCGCGCTTGGACATATTCTGGGGTTTTATTTGCTTGCTATGGAAAATCTTGTTTTGTTACTTCTTTAAATAACATTCCAATGCTATCAAATATTTGAAGAATTGCGTAGTGAAATTTCGTAGGTACTTATCTTATAACAACCCTTTTCTTCAAGAACTTCTTTAATTGGCGTTAGTTCTTTTCCATCATAATATGCATAATGTATGTTGGTCGAAGTGATTGGAGTCACTTTTTTCTGTCCATTAGATTTTCCAAAATTGTTCGTCGAAAAGTAATATCTTCCATCCTTACTTAACAATGCTTTCTTTTTCCTCATCTTATTGATATTCCCCATTGGTGTGTGAATAGGATTGATGAAAACATCTGTTGTCTTTTCGACCTCATTAAACATTGATGCCATATTAGGTTCATCCTCAAAGCGGAAGTAAGGTTTATTTTGATTCTTTTGTCTATTTGCAATGATATTAATCTCACCACATTGCAGAATAGTGAATCTTATGCCATCTATAATGATTTTTCTTCTCTCGGGCATCTCCTTAAGCAGTCGTTCGGCTAGCATGGAGTCATTTTTGATTTCCTTAGAAGAAGCGAATATCTGACTTGAGAACATATCTTCAATTATGCCATCATGGATATAGAACAGAGAGTTACTTAGTTCCATAAAACTATTTCTCTCATAATCTTTAATCTCAATTATTGCTCGTGTATGATTGTTAGTGATTGACTTTTTCAAAGCCCGTACATATTTCAAATTCAGTAGTGTATGTCCACTGAACAAAATTAAGTCCGCATTGCTGTTATTGAAGATTTCCGTAGTCATCTCCAGTCGCTTTTTCCATGTGGAAGATACATTAAAGGCAACTAATTGAATTATCATATAGCTGAATAATATAGTTAATGTTATAGTTCTGTTATGTTATGCTTTGTCCTCCAACCACTTGCGGTTGGCGATGATGTATTCGCGCTTAGACATTATTACAGTGTTGTAAGTCTTGTGTTCTTTTATTCCAAGGCTTGTTAGGGAATGCGCCCTTTTCCCAACCTCTCACATATTGCTTGTTGACGTAGAAACAATAGGGCTTATTGTAGAACTCTGTAGTATGAGTATCGTCTATACCACTGCGTAAAGCTTGACATATGTAGTCATTAGGAAGTACGTCCTTCAGATTTGGCATTATCCCATCAATATTCTTCTTTTCTATGATAGGAAGCATAAACTTCACGGCATCTGCGTCTCCATCACATGGCAGATAGTCGAACAGGGCATCGCTGCAATTCCATGGACCTACGATGAAGGAATCCATATCTGCAGGATCATTATTTGGAGTGAGTTTTCTCAGGGTACGAATAAGAATGCCTCCATAAGAAGATTTTTTAGAGTAATCTTCTTCCTGATTCTTTTTTGCATCTTCCCATCTCTGGCGCAACTTGCTTATATCTCCATCACTTATATCTCCATCATCTTTAATAATGTCGCTCTTTAGCGTGATGTCTACGCCACTAGGGTGTAAAAACCAGTTCCTGGCTTCTGACTTACGGGGATATACACTTAAATCACGATGATTGGGTGAATACCAATAGAACTCAATCTCTACCATCTGAAAGATGTCATCACCTTTCTTGATTACAAACTCGCTCATTAGCTTAGTGGCAACGTCTTTAAATACGTTGTCAAGCTCTTCTTCTTTTGTTTCTGGTTTTATTTCCGCCAGCAGAGTTGCTAATTCTTCCATAAATTCTTTAGTTTATGGTTTGCTTGCAAATTTACGAATAATTATTGAAATATGTTCCATGTAGCGCAATGAATTGCACCTCCACGTCGAACAAGTGGCAGAACGTTGATGGTTTCTATCGGTTTAGATGTTATCTTTGACAGTTGGTCTACCGCCTCATTGTCATCGTCAACTCCCAACCTTGGAACCAAAATAACATTGTTTGTCTCTACAAAGTTGACGTAGCACCAGGAGCGCTTATGGATAGTTTTTTTGAAAGAATACTTCAGTTCTTTGACTTCAAATCCTGCTTTATTCAGTCGCTTGTGGATTTGACAAGCAATATCTTTGTCAAAGTCACTGTAGTTAGTCATAATGACAATGCCATTTAGAAAGTTTATGATACCATCAGAATGACCGTACATTTCTTTTTTATCCCATGGCAGCCACAAGACTTCACGATGGAAACAGTCTCGGATGATCGCTTCAATCTGTGCCTGACTATATTTGCTGTTCTCAACCATGACTTTCTCTGTCATCGCCACATACTTGTTGCCTAACTTGACTACGTTACCGCCGTCAATCACAAGTCCCAACGGCTTGGCAGTCTTTCCCAATGTGTCTTCTACAAAATGCTCAGATGTTACAAGGTACTTGCTGTAACGCTTAGATGACAGAAGATAGTCGGGGGTATATTGATACTCCAAGAAACAGTCTTCTGTCAATTGGATGGGCATATAATCCCTTACCCAAATATTGTCTTTCGACCCGCAGAAAGCAACTCGTATGTCATGCTTGCCACACTTTGTCCTAATCTCCTCCACTATCTCTGGAAAGAGACCGGGAGACAGCAATATCTCATTGCTGTCTGATTCTGTTATATTCTTCATGTCCAATAAATAAAATGAATAATTTCTATGGACCAATGTATTAAAAGGATTTGGACTTTCCAAATCTTTTGCCTACTTTTTTCATTTCTTGTAGAATTCCTGTATCTCGGCAATCATATCCTTCACCTCATGGTTCACTTTCAGGAAGTTGGCATAGAGGATGCGCTCACGCGCCTCGACGGAAGGGAAGTTGTAGAACTTCGGCAAGGGATATTGGGCATAGTCCTTCTCCTCCATGGCAATCTCGGCCATGTTGAAGTCGGTCTTGCAGAAGAACTTGCTGGTTTCTATCATCAAAGGCATCGTCGGGAAGGGAGCTGACTATCTTATTACGCTGAAAGCCAACCAGAAAGCAGCGAGATGGTCGGTAGAGGACACAGTGCCTACGCTGCATTCTAACGACGAATGGAAGTCAGAGTGGGAACTTGCGCACGGAAGACTGTACCAACGCCGCTGCCGTGTGTATTCAGACATATCCGGCATCAAGGCACTTGAAAAATTCCTCAATGTCAAGGCTGTGGTTACCATAGACACACATACGATTGAAAAGAAAAGCAGAACGGAACAAAACCAGACGAGGTACTACATAACCAGTTTGGAAGAAGGGGCACAGACGTTAGACCGAATCAGCCGCATGCATTGGGGAATCGAGAACAATCTGCATTGGACGCAGGGTGCAAGAATGAGCCAGGACAGCACAAAGAGAAAAGAAACAAAGTCGGCCAACAACTTAGACTCGATCCAGAAACTTGTTTATATCATTTACACCATAGCCTCCAAAAAGCACCTGCCAGAGGCAATCAGAGAGAAAAGAACTCTTGAAAGTCAAGTTCTCAGCCATTGCATCTTACGCCAAGAACAGCTTGGCCTATGCTATTTCTCTTCTTAGTCTGTAGATGTCGTTAATTTTGAGGGATATATAATAACTCCTAAGCTACATCCGGTTTGGGTAGGGGATGCTTTACCCATTGGCTATCAGACCTTTATCGTAAATAGCATTTATGCGGAAAAACGGGAGTTAAGCAATAATCATGCCATGTCAGTCAAAATTTAAATGAAAGAACCGTAGTGACGCATGAATTATTTTCCTTAATATATTTGCTTAAATCGTTTTTTTTAACTAAGTTTGCATCTATATAAACTGAATATCTTTAATCGTAAACCATTTAGAAGAATAACTCTCTAAACCAATAGAATTATGAAGAAAAAACTAGTCAATGAGTATTTGGGCATCATTCTAACTGCTATGATAGCCGTTATGGTGTGTGCATCATGCTCTAAGCCACAAGAAGGAAAGATTGAATACATACCTTTCCAAGAGACGAAGGATGGTAATTGGGGAATGATTTCTATGGACGGTAAAGTCTTGTTCAAAGATGAATTTAAGACAAAACCGACCGTGGTTCGAGATGGCAGATTCTTTGCCAGAACGAAGGAGGGTATTTGGGAAATGTACGACGCTAGGCCCAAGGGGGATTGTCCGTGGCGGACGGATGCCGCTGCCTAACCAAAGACAGTAACACATCTATAGAAAAAGAAGGGTATATCCCTTATTCCCTTCAGGCATGACCTGAAGGCTTTCATC
>NZ_JAMXSP010000006.1:0-161162 GCF_025457485.1 Hallella absiana | reverse complement strand
GCTGACGCCGAGGAGCTGCTCTCTGCCATTGTTGAGGAAAATCCGAAGTTCCATAAATTCTACGTACTATACAATATTAATGCAGCTTGAGCGTATGCTCATTCACTTGCGAAACTTGAGGTTATTATCATGTTGGTAGGTTGTAGGTGGAACGGATTACATCTCTTCAAGACTGTCGTGAATAGCATCCAACTCAGCCTTGATGCCTCTGATGGCTTTCAAGGTAGACTGCGCCTCCGGCATGATGACCTTATGGAAATAGCTTTCGTTGAGCTTGTCATCAATGGCCAGCTCATTGGCACGGTGCATGACTTGGTTGAAGTTGCCGCCGAGCCACGAGAGTTGTTGCTGATACTTGGTGTAGAAGGAAAGCAGCGTCGCCATTGCTTCTATCCTCCCTCTTGTTCGTTTGTCATCGAAGCGGTTGACTGCATCACGAATCATTGCACTTGTGTTGCCGCCGTAGCTCTGTGCTTTCTTCTGGAAGAGTTGCAGCTCATCATCGCTAAGTCTGACTTTGCAGACGTGGTTTCTGTTGGTGTCGTTCATCTGTTGATGGTGTTAAAGTTGGTGGTTATTGGAAATTGAAATTCACATTGGGCAGCCTTAGAGTTCATGGACTCATCATCCTTCAAGAGATAATTCGGGAGTTGCGACCGAGATTTTATCCCCAGCTCCGCTGGCAAGTGACTTTTATGGTCATACGACGGCGATAGCCTCGTGTGGCCACAAAAGTACAACTTGCTATTCCCAATTGACTGCCGTAGCGGTAGTTTTTGCGATATATATGGCATCATGTCTGTTTTAGGTGCTAAATAGGGTATTTCCCGTAGTTGTTGAGCGATCGTGATTAGTCGCAGACTCAGTATTTTACTGGCTCAGACTATGCGATTGATTACTTTTATCACGTGATAACCGTGATAAGTATGATTACTTTTATCACGTGATAACCGTGATAAGTATGATTACCTTTATCACGTGATAACCGTGATAAGTATGATTACCTTTATCACGTGATAACCGTGATAAGTATGATTACTTTTATCACGTGATAACCGTGATAAGTATGATAACCTTTATCATGTGACCCAGATAAACTCTAACTCAAAGATGGGGAAAGATAGATCAGATAGAATCTATCCGCGGATTGTTCTGATAGATCAGATAGAATCTATCCGCAGATTGCTCTGATAGATCAGATAGAATCTATCCGCAGATTGCACTGATAGATCAGATAGAATCTATCCGCGGATTGTACTGATAGATCAGATAGAATCTATCTATAGATTGCTCTGATTGATCAGATAAAATCTATCTACAGATTGCTCTGATAGATCAGATTGATTTAATCCTTCTCCAAACTTTTGCGAATTCTTGAACGTAAAGCAATATGTTTGCCCAAGCGAGCTGCTTGCCCTAGTAAGATATTTGCGTGAGTAATATACTTGCTCGGGCAACATACCGACATTACGCCATTAATCGCCAATTCGTCAGGACATCAAGGGTTTCGGTTTTCGTTTGACTTCCGCCTGCAGGGCTTTGAGATGCCTTTCGGCCTTGCGCTCGTCAATGTTAGCCGCGGCATCGTCCGGATAGTGGGTGTCGCTGTATCCTCCGTCGGTAATCCACTTCATCAGTTCGTCCTGGAAGAAATAGAGCTTGTTGCCGCGCTTGTGGAAGGGTATCTTCCGCTTGGAGGTCATGTCGTAGATGGTCGACGGACTCTTGCCGAGCAGCTTGCTGGCCTCCGTCATGCCGATAGGTGTGTGCTTGGCTGCAGCGCACGTACCGCTGGCGATGGACGACAACAAGGCGATGATCGTGTCGCACTTCTCATGGAGGGATGCCAGAGATTGCGGCATCCCGTCAAAGGTAAATGTTCTCATGGTAGTAGTTGGTTGTGGGGTAGGTGTTTGGTTTTCCATAGTATCAAAATGTCAGTAGGTTATGATGATGGTTTTCTATTCTAAAAGTATGTGAGAATGTGAGAATGTGAGTATGTGAGAATGTAATAGTATGACACTGTGAGTCTCATTTCAATGAGATCTTGTTCGTTGCGTCACGCTTGAGCGAGCTGACTACGTCTGTATAGACTTGTGTCGTTGACACGTCGCTGTGGGTGAGCAGCTTCGAGATGGTGTATATGTCGGTGCCGGCCGCCAGCTGCAACGTGGCAAAGGTGTGGCGGAAGCAGTGGAAGGTGATGTGCTTCGTGATGCCTGCCGTCTTGAGCCACTTCTTCAGATGATAGGCTACGATGCCCGTGGTGAAGTCCTTGAACACCTGACCGTCCTTCCGATCCCCGCATAGCTCTACGGCTTCGTCGCTGATGGGAAGGAAGCTCTCCTTCCGGGTCTTCTTCGTGCGGAAATGAAGCATCCAACCGCCATCGGGCGAAGGCTCTATGTTGTCCCATTTCAGTCGGATGATGTCACTGACACGTAGTCCCGTGAGCACTGAGAACAATGCCGCGCGTCTGAGCACCTCGCTCTTGCAGGGAGTAGCTGAGAGATGTTTCACCTCGTCGAGGGTCAGAAACTCCCTTGGCGTACTGTCGTTCTCAGCCTTCTCCAACTTCGTGGCGACATTTTCCTTGAGCTTACCGTCATCGAAGGCGATGCGGAGCACTGCCTTGAGCTTGCACAGACAGTTGTTGGCCGACGAAGCCATCATCAGTTTGCCGTTACGGGCGCACTTCTCCGACATAAGGTAGCCGAGAAACTTCTGGCAGTATTCCACGGTGATGTCGTCGAAGCAGCAGCTGCCGCCACAATAGTCCTTGAAGTGACCGAAAGCCGTCTGCCAGTTGTGGCCGTGCTCATTCTCCTGCATCTGCTTCTCGAAATAGTCGAGGAAGCTCTCACGGCCTTTTGCCCGGTCGAGGAAACCAAACTGTTCATTGATTACCGACTCCGTGCGACGGCACTTGATGAGTTCCGCCTTCTTCATCATCGAGCTGTTGTACTCCTGCTGGAACCGCTCCGTGGGGTTGGCATAGATGTATATGCCCAGATACTCGCGCCGTGTCATCCGTCCCGTCCGGGGATGGCGGATAGCAGGGTAATAGTCAAGGTAGAGTGAGACCTTACCCTTTGCCAGCTTCCGCTGGCGCACTGTCACTTTTGTACAAAGGTTTGTCATAGCTATACTTATTTTTTCGTTTCAAATTAACAGACTAAATTTCTACTATCGCTCTGCAGAGTGCAGCTAAATCTTCTACAAAGTTACGACCGATTACGTCTTGCAACAACTGTTTGCAGTCGTTTGGTCGTGTTGATGCCTTATTTTCCATGTTTTACCCGTATATTTGCCGTTTTTTCGAAACGAGCGGACTCGGATTTGGTCAATAGCACATACCTGCTTCTAACGGCTCATGTCGCTCCCTCGCGCTTTTCCTTGGTCGACGGGTTCTTGTCCTCAGCCTTTCTGCGCTCCGCCTCCCAGTCCTCCTTCAAGTAATAGAGCCGGTTGCCGTTGGCCTTCTTCGTCCGAACGTTGTGGGTGTTGGCGAACCGCCTGACCTGTGTCTTGCCGAGTCCGTAGATGCGCATGAGCTCTCCGCAGGTGTACCAATGCTCGCCGAGCGTCCTGCCCAAACGCTCACGCTCCTCAGCGATGGCCTTGTCGACAGCCTCTTTCGGATAGCACGTGGTGCCGAAAGCGTGGATGGACGGAATCTGATACCGCATCCTAAGTGTATAAAGACGACCGTAACTGTAGTCGAACTTCGCGCATACCTCCGCCATGGTATAATGTGTGTCGTGGGTGACGCCAACGGGGGCGCGGTCCTTGGCAGCTCCTTTCGACATTCTGCGAGTCTTAGCACCCTCATTCGCCTTTCCCTTGCAGCTCTTCCCCTTACAATCATTCCGTTTGTCTTTTGAGAATATCGACTGCGAAAGCGTCTCCCCCAATGCCATCTCTATCATGCTAAGAATCTCCTTCCGTGCGACGACCGTTACGCGTTCTGAGAGTTTGACCGGGTGTAGCTTTCCCCGACTGACCATCGTGTAGTAAGTCCTCAAACTGATGCCGAGCAGTTCAGCCACCTGCCGCGGACGATAGAACTCCTGCCGAGAACTTACGTTGACAACGCTGCCGCCCGTAGTGTTAAGTTGTGTTTCGTTTTTCTTTCCCATAGTGCTTGTTCTTGTGAATTTATCCGTTTTCAGCATTGTCTGACAATTTTGGTGCAGCGGCGTTGCATTATCTGCTTTAGGGTGCAACATCTTATGCCGCGGCACTTCATTGTCAAGTTCCAAATGCGGTACAAAATTAATCAAAACAGATGGAACTCACAATAGCCATTAGGAAAGACTGCAAACGCTTGTTAACTGATAATCAACCGATTACTTGCAGACGTTTGCAACCGTTTGCCGACATTAAAGTCCATGATAAAAGTATTTTAGATGACGATTAGAAGGTAACCACAGTGCCGAAGGTAAACGAACGGGTATGAGGATAGATGTCACGGTTGTCGTAGCCAGGATTAAGTCCGGCTGTCGTCACCTCTGGGTCTATGCCTTTATAACCAGTGATGGTGATGGCGTTGTTGACCGTAGCGTACAGGCGCAAAGCCTTGATGTACTTGCCGATTTTCTTGAAGTTGTAACCCAACGTGATATTGTCGATCTTCCAATAATCACCGTCTTCGACATAGTAGCTGTTGAACTCTTCAGAGCACAGCGTGTTGAGCACAGCCTTTCCGAATACTTTGTCGTAGGCCGAGCGCAGGCGGTTCCAGTCTTGTCGGCTGCGGTTTTCATAGAACATTCTGACGCCGTTGATGATCTGGAAGCCAAAAGCTCCGCGCATATTGACGGCGAGATCCCAGTTCTTGTATTTCACCTGGTTATTGAAACCTAAGTACCACTTTGGCACACCGTTGCCCAAGATTTGCTTATCCTCAAAGGCGTGAGTAAAGTCGTCGTAGTTTACCTCTTTCCCTTCATGATTGAGGTAGATCCACTTGCCATTGTCGTCTACACCTACTACCTTGAAGCCGTAGATGTCACCAACGCGGTGTCCTATTCTGACAATATGTGATTCTGTCTTCACTGGCTCTTCGATCCAACCTGTCATGAAGTAGTCCGAAGAGGTCTTATACAGATCGTTAGACAGGCTCTTGAGCTTGTTGGAGTTTGTCGAGAAAGTCAGTGTGCTCGACCACGTAAGGTCGTGTGTCTTCACGGGTATGGCGTTGATCATCACTTCCAGTCCCTGGTTGCTCATCTCACCAACGTTGGCACGTGTGGTTGTGTAGAGGTTTGGAGGTGAAGGAACGGAATAGTCATAGAGCAAGCCCTTGATGAGACGGTAGTAGTAATCGATGGTACCATTGATGCGGTAGTTGAGAATACTGAAGTCCACACCAAGATCCACCTCGTGCTTTTCCTCCCATTTCAGTTTGCTGTTGGCATTTTGTGTAGGCTGCAAAGCACGGATCCACTTGCCGTTGTAGAGATAGTAGTCGCCATATCCCAACAGAGACTTGCCCAAGAAGGAGTCGCTGGGCTGTGAGCCTGTAACGCCGTAACCGGCACGCAACTTCAAATCGTCGAACACCTTTTGGTTGCGCATAAACGGCTCGTTGGTTACACGCCATCCTACAGAGACCGACGGAAAGTTACCCCACGGCTGATGTGTGCCTTCCAACTGGCTTGCAGCCTCGTGACGCAAGGCGGCCATCAGCAGATAACGGTCGCGATAGTTGTAGTTGATACGGCCGAAGAAACCGATGAGGTTGGTGTCGAGCCAATAACTGTATTCCGTGGCAAGTCCTTTCTTCAAGGCTTGTCCTACTCCGATGTTATGCCAACTGAAGAGGTCGGTCGGGAAGTCGTAGTTTTGCTCGTACTGCCGGTTATAGTTCATCTGCTGATAGCTGTATCCAGCCAAAGCCTGAACCGTGTGTCCGTCAAATGTCTTATGGTACTGTGCGGTCAGCTCGATGAGTTTGGTCATGTTGTTGGCAGAGCCTGTGCTGGCATAGCCGTTGCGTCCGTCGCGAATGGTGGAGATGTGGTGCTTCGTTTCGTAGTATCCGCCTGTCTGGCTTATACGGTCGTAAGACAGCAGCGCATTGAGTGTCAGATCCTTGATGGGTCGATAGGCCACGTTGCCGCTGATACGTATCTGTTGCAAGTCTTGCTGACCGTCGG
The DNA here is from genome assembly GCF_025457485.1 of Hallella absiana. Classification (NCBI taxonomy): domain Bacteria; kingdom Pseudomonadati; phylum Bacteroidota; class Bacteroidia; order Bacteroidales; family Prevotellaceae; genus Hallella; species Hallella absiana. Next base: position 155,001 of record NZ_JAMXSP010000006.1, on the reverse strand, counting down.
ATTCATAGATACGTGCCATTGGGTTGTCGTAGTTGAAGATGCCTGTATTCTCGTACCATGTTCCGTCAGCGTTCTTGACGGGCTCCGTGGGATTGTGGATCATGGCTTGCCGCCAGCTGTAGGTGTCATAGCTGCCGCCATCCGTGGTTGATGTGTAGCCGGTCTTGTTGGCGAGAAGCTGCAATTTGATGTTGAGTTTGTCGTCAAACATACTGTGGTTGACTTCCGCACGGCCTTGGAATTCCTCTTTGTCTGATTTGTGGAAGATACCTTGCAGATTACGGTAGTTCATGTTCACGACATAGTTGGTCTTGGCTGTACCACCTTTGAACATGAGGTTGTGGACATGGCTCACGCCCGTGCGCAGGATCTCGTCGATCCAGTTGGTGTTGTAGCCCAAATCCCACGATGCGCCGCGCAGTCCGTCTTTGATCTGCTGACGATAGTCTTCGGCAGTACAGAAGTCGGGCTTCTTGACGATATTCGACAGAGAAAGGTAACCACTGTACTGTACTTCGTTGATACCGTCGCCTTTAGCCTTCTTGGTTGTAATCATCACTACGCCATTGGTGCCGCGGGAGCCATAGATAGCTGCGGCGGATCCATCCTTGAGCACATCTATGCTTTCTATGTCCTCCGGTGCTACTGTGTTGAAGTCGCCTGGTATGCCGTCGATAAGAATCAGCGGTTTGGTTGTTGCACCCAGAATGGTGGTGTTGCCTCGCAAGGCCACTTCCGTTCCACCGACAGGATTGCCCGACGGATTGGTGATCGACAGACCGGCGATCTTGCCCTGAATAAGTTGTCCGGCATCATTCACAGCACCAACAGTGAAGTCTTCGCTTTTTACACTTCCCACGGAGCTGGTCACGTCGCCCTTGCGCTGTGTGCCGTAACCGATGACAACCACCTCGTTGAGCACCTTGTTGTCTTCCTGTAAACTGATTTGCAGGCTGCGCTTGTTGCCCACGACGACATCCTTGTTAGTGAATCCTATGTATGATACTTGCAGCGTGCTGCCAACGGGTACGTTGATCGTAAAGTTTCCGTCGAGATCACTTACTGTGCCATTGGTGGTACCTTTTTCCATGATGGTTGCGCCGATGATGGGTTCTCCCTTCTCATCAGTAATGCGTCCTTTCACGACATGGTCTTTTGTCTGAGCACCGCTTCGCTTCTGTAGGGGAACAGCAGACTCTTTCTTGTGCAGAATGATATTCTTGTCATGGATTTCATAATCGAGGTTGCTGCCACTGAGGATTTGGTCGATGGCCTGGGAAAGTGAGTTGGCATGTACGTTCACCTTTTTACTGGTGGCGATAGCGTCGGCATTGAACACAAACGAGTACCCGGTTTGCTGACGCAGTGCCGTCATGGCTTGTGCAACAGTGGCTGAATGGAGTTTCAGCCTTACCCTTTGCGCCTGGCCACTGATGCCGGTTCCTAATAGCAGTAGTGAAGCCAGCATGATCTTTTTGTTTAGCGTAGTCATAGCTTTTTAGTTAGATAATAGATTGAATGTATGTTGATAACAGGTTGAATCTGGTAGAGAGCACTTAGAAGGCTTGCTTAGTAGATATCTATATGCCTTCCTTTGATGGCGTATCTCAGCGTACCGGTCTCTTTGAGCGCTTGCAGAATGTCGGTGTAGCTTTGTTCACGTGTAGAGAAAGTGCCATAGAATCTCTTGTTGGCCGTGGCTGGGTGGTGGATGCTGATGTCAATGTTGTAGGTACGTTCCAATCTCTTGGCAATGTCTGCAACTGTTGTATTGTGGAAGATCAGTTCGCCTTTGCTCCATGCATTGCCGTCAGATTGCTTGTTGAGAATAGTAATATGTCCCGACCGCTTGTCTATAATGGCTTCTTGCCCTGCCACGATGATGCTTGCCTGTGTGTCGTTTTCTGTTTTCAACTCTACGCTACCCTCGTCAATGACAATCCTTGCTTGACTATCTTCGGGATAGTTGGTGATGTTGAGCTTCGTACCGATATCGCGCACAGTCATTTTAGATGTAAGTATCTCTATGGGTTGGTCAGTATGATGGACGATGGTGAAATATGCCTCGCCCGAGAGTTTGACCTTGCGACTCTTCAATCCGAAACTCTGCGGATAACTGAGTGTAGAGCCTCCGTTAAGGTTGACCTGTGTGCCATCGGGCAGGCGGAGCGCCATTGTGGACCCCATCGGCACGTTCATGCTTGCGTCTGCCAGCTGTCCCATCCACGAATTTCTGCCTTGACGGTAGCAGAGCACGGCTGCCAGGGATACGGCGATAATCAATACAGCTGCATAGCGAACAAAACCGAAGATACGTCTTTGTTTTCTTGGCTCTACCGGGCGCAGCTGTTCCTGCTTTCGCTTGTTGAATTTGGCAAAACCTGCTTGCCAGTCATAGTTGGTTGCTTGGTGCTCAGCCTTGATGGTCATCCATATCTCGTGGCAGCGGCGCAGAATATCCCGGTTGGCAGGATTTTCTTGCAACCATGCATTTAATTGGCGGTTGTCCTCAGTGGAAATCGTTTCACTGAGATATGCGATAATCAAGTCTTCTATGTGTGGGTCGAGTTGTTCCATTGTTGTCTTTTACCTTGCAGACAACATTTATGATGGAGAGGGTAGTGAGAAAATGATTTTTTTCGTTGATTTCTCTGTATGATAGTTTCTTTATCTAAGTTATGGCAAACGGCCTCAACTTAGATAAGGAATCTCGCAAAATCTTTTTTAAAGATTTATCCCAAGAGTAAAAGCAATAGCAGGTAAGGCTCCAGTTGACTGTAGAGCAGGCGGATAGCATTTTTGATATGATATTTCACGGTGTTGACGGAAATGCCTAAGCGTTTGGCTATCTCATCGTAGGTCATGTCTTCGTAGCGGCTCAGCTCAAAGACTTGACGAGTCTCGTGGGGTAGGGTTTCTATGGCAGTGCGGATTTTCTCTTCTAATTCTTTTTCCAGCAAGTGCCCAAGGGGATAGGTTGAGTCCTGAGCTGTGATGAGTTCTTCCTTCGGAAAGGTGCAGGTGGCAAGTTCGTGCTGGTGCTGCTTGATCCTGTTGAGGCATCTCCTATGCACGCTTGTGATGAGAAAACTACGCAAGGAACGGTCGATCTGCAGTTGATCCCTGACTTCCCACAAATGGAAGATAGCGTCGTCAACGATGTTTTCAGCGTCAAAGTCATTGCCAACGATCTGCCGGGCGTAGGCGCAGAGTATGCCGTAGTGGAGCCGGTAGAGCGTTTGGTAGGCCGCATCATTGCCTGCCTTGAGCTGTTGAATGAGTATCGTTTCTGACTGTTCCATAGTTATGTTTCGCTGCAAAGTTAAGCAAAAATGTTGTAAATCAGTAGTTGGAAACTATGTTTTTTGTCTTAGACCATGGTTATTACGTCGGTAGTTTTGTTACTTATGGTTCCATTTACATTCAATTTTCTCAGAGCCTCGCATCTTAGTACTGTCAGTTTTAGATGTTACTTTGTCTCTTGTTATGTCTTATTCGTTTGTTAGCTTTTCTGACAAAAAACGGGCGCTGAGAATCGTTTCTTTTGCACGAAGACCTACTTTGCTCTGATTTTCGCGAAAATGGAGGAATTTTTGTATATCGTTGACAATCAACGGAATATGCGTGTTCTTTCCTTTCACATAGATCAGCAAACCGGTTTCTCCGCAAAAAAAGCATGAGTGTTTTAGGTCATCTCGGTGAGATCATCCCATCAAAACGCCACGATGACCATGCCATTCCGGCGGTTTGACAGAGTCATGCCACCGAGATGGCAGTGTCGACCCACCGATTTCATACCATGGCAAGGCAAAAAAAGGTAAAAAAGGCTGCCTGGGTCGAGTTTGAAAACAGAAAAGCGACTGGGGACTCTCTACTTTGCGAGTAGGCGTGAAGGGGATTTTGTAATAAAAAAGGCCCGAACTCCATCACTGGAAATCCGGGCAGAATGAAAGGAGGAGTGGTGCCTCTTGGAGTTGAACCAAGGACACATGGATTTTCAGTCCATTGCTCTACCACCTGAGCTAAGGCACCTTCTTTCTTTACTAACGGCAGAAACCGTCTGTACTTGGTTTTTGAAAGCGAGTGCAAAGATACACTTTTTTCTTCTATCTCACGAATATTCTTCCGTTGTTTAATAACTATTAACGAAAAATCGAAAGATTCCCACATAGAAACACAGAGCCACAGGCTATACTCTCCTAATCCTATAATCTTTTCACCCAACACAAATAATGATAGATATCGTAAAGCGTAAGAGGTAGATCCAGCCGAGCCGCAAAAAAGTTATCCACGAATCTTCACGAATCTACACGAATGTCTATCGACTTACATTAGTGAAGATTCGTGGAAGAATAAAGACTCGAATAGTTATCAACTTACATTAGTGAAGATTCGTGTAGATTCGTGGAAGAATAGAGACTCGAATAGTTATCAAATAGCATTAGTGAAGATTCGTGTAGATTAGTGGATGAATAAAGAGCCGAATCTGTCCATTGGCATCACCGAGTCTTATTGGTAGAGTATAGAAAATAGAAGCGTATTGTATCTATAATGCCATAGTTATGGTTAATATAGTTAAACCATCAAATAATCATTAACACTAAACTGTTAACCAATTAAGATTTTCCCTATCTTTGCCGACATGAAGAAGAAATCCATTTGGACCATCGCCATCATCATGGGCGTGTCCTTTGTCATCCTGCTTGGCCTGCAGCTCACCTACATCCGTGAGATGGCCAACATGAAGAAGGAACAGTTCGACGAAAGCGTCAACCGCGCCCTCTATCAGGCTTCGCGCAATCTGGAGCTCAACGAGACGTTGCGCTATCTTGAGAAAGACGTCAACGAGACCGAGCGCCACGCTTACCGCAAGGACAGCGTAGGCACCAGAAGCGGAAAGCCCAACGATGGCAGCGTGCAATACTCTCACCAATATTCCGTGGCAGGCAAGGACGGCACCATCTACTCCTCGTTTGAGTTGAAGACGATGGCCGTGAAACCCACACAGATGCCGAAAGCCATGATCCTGCGCACCGACCGCAACTCCAACACCGCGGCCAGCAAGTCGCTGCAAGAGATCGTCAAGAACAGATATGTCTATCAGAAGGCACTCCTCGACGAAGTGATCATGAACATGCTCTACTCCGCCTCAGACAAACCTCTGAAAGAGCGTGTCAACTTCAAGATCCTCGATCAGGACATCAAAGCCGAGCTGATGAACAACGGCATCAACATTCCTTACCACTTCACCGTCTCGACACAGGACGGACGTGAGGTCTACCGTTGTCCCGACTACAGCGACGAGGGCAGTGAATATACCTACAGCCAGGTGCTCTTCCGCAATGATCCGGCATCGAACATGGGCGTGGTGCGCGTTCACTTCCCCGACATCAACAGCTATATCTTCTCCAGCATCCGGTTTATGATCCCGAGCGTGGTGTTCACCATCATCCTGCTCATCACGTTCATCTTCACCATTGTGGTCATCTTCCGGCAGAAGCGCTACAGCGAGATCAAGAACGACTTCATCAACAACATGACGCATGAGCTGAAGACACCTATTGCCAGCATCTCGCTCGCCGCGCAGATGCTCAACGACGACAGCGTACCAAAGAGCGAGAAGATGATGAAACATCTCATCGGCGTGGTCACCGACGAGACCAAGCGATTGCGGTTCCTCGTGGAGAAAGTGCTGCAGATGTCGATGTTCGACCGCAAGCGCTCGTCGTTCAAGAAAAAGCATCTCGACCTCAATGAGATGGTGGAGACCATCGCCAACTCGTTTACCCTGCGCGTGGAGCACACCGGTGGCAAGATCTATGTCGATGTGGAAGCTATCGAATCGGGTATCTATGTCGATGAGGTGCACTTCCAGAACGTGATCTTCAACCTGATGGACAACGCGGTGAAATACCGCAAGCCCGACCAGCCCATTGACATCTATCTGAAGACATGGAACGATGACAACCATCTCTATCTCTCCGTGCGCGACACGGGCATCGGTATGAAGAAAGAAAACCTGAAGAAGATCTTCGAGAAGTTCTACCGCGTACACACCGGCAACGTCCACGACGTGAAAGGCTTCGGACTCGGACTGGCTTATGTCAAGCGGGTTGTCGATCTCCACGACGGTGAGATCAAGGTCGACAGCGAGTACGGCAAGGGCACCTGCTTCACCATCAAGCTGCCGGTGATCAAGGATTAAACCTTGGAGCATCACGTACATCTATATATATAATAAGGTGTAGCCCGCGCTTCAACCCAGATATAAGAACAATAATAAAACAATTAAAAATACAAACGACTATGGAAGAAAAAGTAAAGATTCTGCTTTGCGAGGACGACGAGAACCTCGGCACACTGCTCTGTGAGTATCTTATTGCCAAAGGCTACGACGCTACGCTCTGCCCCGACGGCGAAGCTGGCTTCAGAGAGTTCCAGAAGGAGAAGTTCGACATCTGCATCCTCGACGTGATGATGCCGAAGAAGGACGGCTTCACGCTTGCTCAGGACATCCGCCAGATGAACTCTCAGGTGCCAATCATCTTCCTCACCGCCCGCGTACAGAAGGAAGACGTGCTCGAAGGTTTCGACAAGGGTGCCGACGACTACATCACCAAGCCGTTCTCTATGGAGGAACTCGTGAAGCGTGTGGAGGCTATCCTGCGCCGTGTGCGTGGCAAGAAGAACCGTGAGAGCACGATGTACAAGATCGGCCGCTTCACCTTCGACACACAGAAGCAGCTGCTCACCATCGACGGCAAGTCGACGAAGCTCACCACCAAGGAGAACGAGCTGCTGGCTCTGCTCTGCTCTCACGCCAACGAGATCCTCAAGCGCAACGACGCGCTGCGCACAATCTGGATCGACGACAACTACTTCAACGCCCGCTCCATGGACGTGTACATCACCAAGCTGCGCAAGCATCTGAAGGCCGACGATCAGATCGAGATCATCAACATCCACGGTCAGGGCTATAAGCTCATCGTGCCGGAGGAGGACTAATTGAAAATATTAGTTTGTGGCAAGTCCCTTTCAAAAAGGACTGGCAAGCATTAACCCCGAGTTGCCTATCGTGGAAAGCCTAAGCATCGCAAAAGGCTTTTCAAGCGGGCAGCTCGGGGTTAAATGTTTGAATCGGCAAAATATAATATGCCATATCCTGCCGCAAAGAGCTAAAAAGAACATAAACGGCAAGACATTGCAATTACCTGTCAGCCGCTACCTTTCCGATGATGCCAAGGGCAATCAGCAACAGGGGCAGGAAGAGAAGGAGGTTGTAGTTGGTGAGATTGGTGAAATAGAAGACCACCATCAACACCACACCTATATATATAAGAGGTATACCAACCACGGGACGCACACGAGGCCATAAGCGGCCGATGAATCCCTTTGCCTTTGAGACGAGCCGATGCCTTACCGTTTTATTCTCTTGCTGCGATTGAGACATGATCTTTGTATTGCTAAGTTTTCTGTTTATCGCCTGCAAATTTACGAATTATTGTTGCAGCATCGTCGCGTGAGCAAGGCAATTAATGTTAAAAAGAAGAAAAAGGGCTCAGCCCTGTCACGTTATCACAAATAAAAGTAGTACCTTTGCAGTCGCATTTTGCAAAATAACATTTTAATTATCAACAAAGTAGTATGAATCAATACGAAACCGTTTTCATTTTGACTCCCGTTTTGTCTGATGAACAGATGAAGGAAACGGTCGCTAAGTTCAAGAAGCTGCTCACCGACAATGGTGCTGAGATTGTGAACGAAGAGGCCTGGGGACTGAAGAAGATGGCTTATGCAATTGACAAGAAGTCGACAGGTTTCTATTGCCTGTTGCAGTTCAAGGCTGAGCCCTCTGTTGTTAACACCCTCGAGACCGGCTATCGCCGCGATGAGAAGGTGATTCGTTTTATCACTGTGAAGCTTGACAAGTACGCTGTGGCTTATGCCGAGAAGCGCAAGGCAAAGTGGAACAACAAAGTGGAGGCATAAACTATGGCAGAGCAGAAGAAATCAGAAATCCGTTATTTGAACGCCCCTTCTATCGACACAAAGAAGAAGAAGTACTGCCGTTTCAAGAAGAGTGGCATTAAGTATATCGACTACAAGGACCCCGAGTTCTTGAAGAAGTTCCTCAACGAGCAGGGCAAGATCCTTCCTCGCCGCATCACCGGTACTTCTCTGAAGTATCAGCGTCGTGTGGCTCAGGCCGTGAAGCGTGCACGCCAGATCGCGCTGCTGCCTTATGTAACCGATTTGATGAAGTAATTAAGGAGGAGCAGAAGATATGGAAATCATACTGAAAGAAGATATTATCGGACTTGGATACAAGAACGATATCGTAAAGGTTAAGGACGGCTATGGCCGTAACTATCTGATCCCGACAGGCAAAGGCGTCATCGCATCTGCAAGTGCCCGCAAGCAGCTCGCCGAGAACCTCAAGCAGCAGTCTGCTAAGCTCGCCGCTCTGAAGGCTGAGGCTGAGAAGCGTGCTGAGGCTCTGAAGGATGTTCAGCTCGTTATCACTGCCAAGGTTGCCGCTACCGGTCACCTCTATGGCTCTGTCGGTGCTGCTAAGGTTGCTGAAGAGCTCGCTAAGCTCGGCATCGAGATCGACCGCAAGATCATCACCATGCGTGAGGCTCGCAAGGTCGGTGACTTCGAGGCTACCGTTCACTTCCACAAGGAGGTTGAGGTCAAGGTGCCCGTGAAGGTCGTCGCTGAGAACCAGCCCGTTGCTCCCGCTGAGGAGGCAACAAAGGAGGAGGCTCCTAAGGCTGAGGAAGCTCCTGCCGCTGAGGCTGCTGAGGAGCAGGCTCCTGCTGCTGAGTAATCAACAGCTACACTTGGCTTGAAGTAATTTTTGCACTGTAAAGCATATTATATCGATCCCCGCCGCATCCACTTGCGGTGGGGATCTTTTTTATCATGCCATCCCAAAGGCTGATATACAGTAGCAGTGCCCCCGCAAAACTATAAATACGGTTAAGCACCCTCACTTTTTGAGCGCTGAAGTTCACAGTCTTACTTTTTTTATGTAAATTTGCATATTACAGTAGAAACCGCCGTGAGTGGATAGTCTTTCGGCCGGGTTTCGTGCTGGAGATCATAACGTATCATTAATAAAGAATATACACTTAAGAAGATGAAAGCATTTGTTTTTCCCGGACAGGGTTCACAGTTCGTAGGCATGGGCAAGGACCTCTACGACAACAACGCATTGGCTAAGAAGCTCTTTGATCAGGCCGACGAGATCCTCGGCTTCAAGATCACCGACGTGATGTTTGCCGGTACAGACGAGCAGCTCAAGGAGACCAAGGTCACACAGCCTGCCGTCTTCCTCCACAGCGTCATCTCGGCACTGTGCCTCGGCGACGACTTCAAGCCCGCCATGGTCGCCGGTCACTCTCTCGGCGAGTTCTCTGCTCTCGTGGCTGCCGGCGCACTGAGTTTTGAGGACGGCCTTCGCCTCGTTGCTGCCCGTGCCAATGCCATGCAGAAAGCCTGCGAGGCCAACCCCGGCACGATGGCTGCCATCATCGCGCTCCCCGACGAGAAGGTGGAGGAGATCTGCGCTGAGGTCAGCAAGGAAGGCCACACTGTGGTGGCTGCCAACTACAACTGCCCGGGCCAGCTCGTCATCTCCGGCGACAAGGACGGCATCCTTGAGGCTTGCGACAAGCTGAAGGCTGCCGGTGCCAAGCGTGCCCTGCCGTTGAAGGTCGGTGGCGCTTTCCACTCTCCTCTCATGCAGCCCGCCAAGGAAGAGCTGCAGGCTGCCATCGAGAAGACACAGTTCGCAAAGCCGGTATGCCCCGTCTATCAGAATGTAGACGCCATGCCGCACACTGATCCTGAGGAGATCAAGCAGAACCTCATCGCTCAGCTCACCAGCTCGGTGCGCTGGACCAAGTCTGTGCAGAACATGATCGCTGACGGCGCTGACGAGTTTGTAGAGTGCGGACCGGGCAAGGCTCTGCGCGGAATGATCGGCCGCATCGACAAGAATGTCAAGGCCACAGGCCTCGAATAAGCATCATTCAGTGTGAAACACCAATGATTGGATGAAGAGAAAGATCATCATTTACCAAGTCTTTACCCGTCTCTTTGGCAACCGCAACACGACCCGCGTTCCCAACGGCACGCTGCGCGTCAACGGGACGGGAAAGATGAGTGACTTCGACGCGGAACGGCTGCGCCGCATCCACGACATGGGCTTCACCCATGTGTGGTATACGGGTGTCATCCGCCACGCCACCGCTACCGACTACAGCAAGCATGGCATACCGCGACAGCATCCCTCCGTGGTGAAGGGTGTGGCGGGATCGCCCTATGCTATCACAGACTACTACGACATCGATCCGGATCTGGCTGACGACATCGACCGGCGCATGGACGAGTTCCAACAGCTCGTCGACCGCACCCATCAGGCAGGCATGAAGGTCATCATCGACTTCGTGCCTAACCATGTGGCACGAGAGTATCACTCGATCATGAAGCCGGACGGCGTGCGCGACCTCGGCGAGGACGACGACAAGGGCAAGCACTTCTCGCCCACCAACAACTTCTACTACTGTCCCGGTCAGCCTTTCGTCTCGCCGGTGCAGCCCAAGGAGGGTGAGGAACCTTATGTCGAAAATCCAGCCAAGTGCACCGGCAACGACCGCTTCGACAATTGTCCGGGGCGCAACGACTGGTACGAGACGGTGAAACTCAACTATGGCATCGACTACTGCGACGCTGGTGGACGCAGCTATCACTTCGATCCGGTGCCCAACACGTGGGTGAAGATGACCGACATCCTGCTCTACTGGGCATCAAAAGACATCGACGGCTTCCGCTGCGACATGGCGGAGATGGTGCCGGCGGCTTTCTGGGCATACGCCACGCGCATCGTCAAGGAGCGCTATCCGCGCATCGTCTTCATCGGCGAGGTCTACGATACCAACCAGTATCGCACCTACATACAGTCGGGTTTTGACTATCTCTACGACAAGGTGGGCATGTACGACTGTCTGCGCGACATCATCTGCGACCGCCGTCCGGCAAGCAGCATCACCTATTACTGGCAGCATGTCGACGACATCCGGCAGCACATGCTCTACTTTCTTGAGAACCACGACGAGCAGCGCATCGCCAGCGACTTCTTCTGTGGCAGTGGGGCAAAGGCCATACCGGCCGTCATCGTCGCCGCGCTGATGGGCAACAACCCGTTTATGGTCTACGCCGGACAGGAGTTCGGCGAGCGCGGCATGGACGCCGAAGGATTCTCCGGACGCGACGGCCGCACGACGATCTTCGATTATTGGTGTGTCGACACCATCCGCCGCGGCTATTTCGACCGCCGTCATCTCACGCAGGACGAGATGCACCTGCAGCTGAAATACCAGCAGATCCTGCATATCGCCAACCGCGAGGCTGCCGTGCGCGAGGGTGAGTTCTTCGATCTGATGTATGTCAACCCGCAGACGTGGAAGTTCAATCCCCGTCATGAGTATGCTTTCCTGCGTAAGTTCGAGGATGAGGTGCTGCTCGTGGTGGCAAACTTCGGACCCGACCGCATCAACACCAGCGTGAACATCCCTGCCCACGCCTTCGACTTCCTCGGACTGCCCGAAAAGGAGGTCCGCGCCATCGACTTGCTTACCGGACAGGAGATGAATATCGAGTTGAAGAAAGACGGTGCCGTGGACATGGATCTCAGACCCTATACAGGACGTATCTATAAATTCAGTACCAAGATGGAAGAGACACCTTATCTGCTCAATGTGCACAACAAGGATGAGTTCCCGCCGGCACACACTGCCGAGCATCTGCTCAACCAGGTGATGATCCGCATGTTCGGTTGCGAGCGCTCGCGCAATGCGCATATCGAACGGAAGAAAAGCAAGATCAGCTATCACCTCGACCATAAGCCGTCGCGGCAGGAAGAGAAAGCCATCGGCGACAAGATGAACGAGCTCATCGAGGATGATCTCCCCGTGACCTACGAGGATGTGGACCGCAACCATGTGCCAGAGGGCATTAACCTCGACCGGTTGCCGGAAGACGCCTCGCAGACGATCCGTCTCGTGCGCATCGGCGACTTCGATGTCTGTCCGTGCATCGGCAAGCATGTGCGCTCTACCTCGCAGATAGGCCGCTTCGAGATCCTCGGTACCAACTGGGACGAGCAGTCCCATACCTTCCGCATCCGCTTCAAGGTGATACCTTAACGATACCCCCGACGATAAGGTGACACTACACCTTATTATATATATATAGGGCGTGCCCAGTGTGGGCACGCCCTTTTTGTGCTGTCTTATATGTCACAACCTATGTTATGTTTCGTTTCAAAAACTTTTTCTTTTGTATCAACTCTTTGTAGTTACAAAGAAAAAGTGTATCTTTGTCACCGTATTGCGAAAAGACATCGCGAAACAAGCAAATCAATAGCAACAACTAATAACACCAAAATCAACTAAGCAAAAAGATTATGCAAAGCAACAACATTCCTCAGGTGAAGCTCGGCATCATTGCCGTCAGCCGTGACTGTTTCCCTATCGCTCTTTCCACAAAGCGTCGCGAGAACATCGTGAAGGCTTATAAGGGCGAGATATATGACTGCCAGACAACAGTAGAGAACGAGCAGGACATGCTCAAAGCCATTAAAGAGGTACGTGAGGCAGGCTGCAACGCTCTCGTCGTGTTCCTTGGCAACTTCGGACCGGAGACGCCCGAGACGCTCATCGCCAAGAAGTTCGATGGCCCCTGCATGTTTGTCTCTGCCGCTGAGGGCGATGGCGACATGATCAACGGCCGTGGCGACGCTTATTGTGGTATGCTCAACTGCAGCTACAACCTTGCCATGCGTCACCTCAAGGGTTATATCCCCGCCTATCCTGTAGGTACTGCTGACGACATCGCCAAGATGATCGCCGACTTCGTGCCCGTGGCACGTGCCGTCATCGGCCTGAAGGGTTTGAAGATCATCACCTTCGGTCCGCGTCCTCAGGACTTCTTCGCCTGCAACGCTCCTATCAAGGGACTCTATGAGCTCGGTGTGGAGATCGAAGAAAACTCAGAGCTCGACCTGCTCGTGGCTTACAAGGCTCACGAGAACGACCCGCGCATCGACGATGTCTGCAAGGACATGGCTGCCGAGATGGGTGAGGGCAAGTACTATCCCGACCTCAGTCGCCGTATGGCACAGTTTGAGCTGACACTGCTCGACTGGGCTGAGCAGCACAAGGGATCACGCAAGTATGTGGCCTTCGCCGACAAGTGCTGGCCTGCCTTCCCAAGCCAGTTCGGCTTCGAGCCCTGCTATGTCAACTCACGCCTGGTGAGCCGTGGCATCCCCGTGGCCTGCGAGGTGGACATCTACGGCGCGCTCTCTGAGTATATCGGCATGTGCCTGAGCGACGACACCGTCACCCTGCTCGACATCAACAACTCGGTACCACAGTATATCTACGACGAGGACATCGTCGGCAAGTACAACTACAAGCTCACCGACACGTTCATGGGCTTCCACTGCGGCAACACGCCATCCTGCAAGATGTGCGCCGGTCGTGCCATCAAGTACCAGCTCATCCAGAACCGTCTGCTGGAGAACGGCGGCAAGCCTGACTTCACACGTGGCACGCTGGAAGGCGACATCGCTCCGGGTGAGATTACATTCTACCGCGTACAGTGCGACTCCGAGGGTGTGCTCCGCGCTTACATCGCTGAGGGTGAGGTGCTCAATGTGCCGACACGCTCCTTCGGTGGCATCGGTGTCTTCGCTATTCCGGAGATGGGCCGCTTCTATCGTCACGTGCTCATCGAGAAGCACTATCCTCACCATGGTGCCGTCGCCTTCGCTCACGTCGGCAAGCATCTCTTCAACTTCCTGAAGTACATGGGCGTCCAGGATGTGGCTTACAATCAGCCCAAGAGCCTGCCCTACCCGACCGAAAATCCGTTTGAGTAATCATCAAAACTAAGACGGAGCCTGCCAGCCAACGACATTCACCGACAGGAATTCCGACAAAATAGTAAAGAGGGTGTATCATAATTAAGTTTTATGGTGCATCCTCTTTTCTTTTACAATGATAGTCGTAAAATTAGGATTAGGCGGGGTCGAAGCTATGTTCTTGCGGGGGCGAAGCTATGTTCCCAATGTTGTAACGCTATAGAAAAAGATCGTTCGCTACGCAGGGAATGATTAAAATCTACGCAGCGAACCATCATTTGTAAGGCAGTAAAAACAAGCGTTGAAAATCTTGCTAAATTTCTGTATAAACGTTTGTTGCAATATCTTTGTCAAGACGTTGAGGAAAAAGGATAATTTGTTTGGGATTGTAATCAAGAAAGTGTATTCTTGCCATGTAATTCGTTTATACCCCAAAGATACTAAATTTTTGTGATATGACAAAGCCCCGGCTTGTGAAAGTCGAGGCTTTGTTTTAAAAAATAATACGAAAAAGAGGATGAACCAGAATTTTGATACACCCTCTTTTTATTGTACTTGTATGCTGTGTCTGCCATTGCATAAGTCGTCATCAATTACTTACAAGGCAGTAAAGACAACTCCATGTCAAGGGACTGCTAACGAAAGTCAAAGCTAAAAGGTCAGTAGGCCTCGCTTTCTTCGTCTTTCACCTCTTCGACGGTAAGCTTCTTATGATCCATGGCGTGCCAGCAATAGGCGATGTAAGCCAGGACGAAGGGGATGAGGAGTGAGACGTAGAACATAGTCTTGAGCGTGAACAGGCTGCTGCTACTGTTGACAATCGTCAGCGAACTCTGCAGGTCAGCGTTGGAGGGATAGTAGGCCGTCGTGTTCCATCCCGCGATGAGGAAGAGAACGAGGACAACAAGCACCGTGCCGATGCCGGCCGGCCAGATGCCACTCGCATAATCTGCCTTCAGCCACGTGCGGAGGATGCCGTAGAGCAGGGCTGCCACACCGATGAGGAGCACGATAGCCAACGGCCACAACGTCAGCAGGTTGCTGAGATATTTGCCCGATACCATGCTCACCACACCCGTACCGGCGTCGTAGGCATAGCCGTCCTTGACGAGCAGGCGTACGAAAAAGGCGAGGAAGAACACAAGGAAGGCGACCGTGTTGGGCAGCAGCTTGCGGCGGCAGCGCTCGCGCAGCGTCGGATCGTCGATGTTGTTGCGCATGTAGAGCAGGCCAAGGATGCGGGCCAGGAAGAGTACGGCCACGCCGAGCACGACGTTCCACGGGTCGAGAAGGGCGTCAAGGCCGCAGGAAGCGTTGGCCCAGTGACTGATGACGGGCTGCGAGAGTGCCGTGACATTGGCTTTGTCGACGATGAAGTTACTGCCGTCGAAGAAGGTGGCAACAGCTCCACCGAGGAGCAGCGGACCCACAATGCCGTTGATGATCAGGCACACTTGGAAGGTACGAGCTCCGAGGAAGTTGCCGAGCTTGTTTTGAAACTCGTAGCTGACAGCCTGGATGACAAACGAGAAGAGGATAATCATCCAAAGCCAATAGGCACCGCCGAAGCTCGTGCTATAGAACAGCGGGAAGGCGGCAAAGAAAGCTCCGCCGAAGGTGACAAGCGTGGTGAACGTAAACTCCCATTTGCGACCGGTGGAGTTGATGACCAGTCGGCGCTCGTCGGGCGTCTTGCCCAGTTCGAAGATGAGGGTATTGGCTCCCTGCACAAAAAGCAGGAAGACCAGCTGGGCTCCCAACAGCGAAATCAGGAACCACCAATAGTGCTGAAGAAATGTATATGACATGGTGCTTTGATTCTATGATTCTATGATTGTCGTGAACGATATTACTCTAAAAGTCTGTTTTGAAACTGGCTTGCGTCTTTACTCAAAGTTGTATTTCTTGATCTGCTTGCACAGAATGCTGATCTCCACGGCGAGCATGGTGGTGAAGAGGAAGAGGAAGACGAAGAACGTCGTGGCGATGCTTGCCGACGACACGCCCGACACGGCGGCGCCCACGGGCAACATGTCCTGGATGGTCCACGGCTGTCGGCCTACCTCAGCGACCACCCATCCGGCCTCACTGCCTATATAAGCCAGGGGCAGCATGACGATGGCGGCGATGAGCAGCCAACGCGGCTTGGTGATGTCGAGACGATAGATATAGTGGAGCACGACGAGGAAGAACAGGATAAACAGGCAGCCGATGCCCACCATCGCACGGAAGGCAAAGAAGCTGATCGGGATGTTAGGCACGAGACGGTGCACGTCGTTGATGTAGCCATAGCCGAAATACGGCATGTCGGCCTTGAGCTGCGGCAGGATCTTCTGCGCCTGAGCTTTGGCGGCGGCGGTGTCACCCTTGCCCGACTTGGCGGTGGTCATCAGCTGACGGTATTGTGCGAGATTGGCGATGGCACGGCGTCCGCGCATCATCTTCTCCTTGGCGGACGGCTCCTTGCTGCCGTCGGGACGTGTGAAACCACCCAAGAGATTGTTTACGCCGGGCACGTAGCCGTCGGCATGGTGTGTGGCGAGGATCGAGAGCATCTGCGGTACAGCGATGCGAAAGGGCGGCTCCACCTCATTTTCATAATCGGGCTGAGAGAACGGTCCAGGCAGTGCGACGACGCTGAGTCCCTGGTGTGTGCCACCATTGTAGAGGCCCTCCATGGCGGCGAGCTTCATGGGCTGAGTCTGAGCGACCATGTAAGCCGAGTTGTCGCCGGTGAAGGCACCGAGCAGCGTAGCGACGAGACCGACGATAGCTCCAATCTTGATGCTCTGCTTGGCCAGCTGCGTGTTGCGGTGCTTGAGCAGATACCAGGCACTCACGGCCACGGTGAAGGCGGCACCGATGATCCACGAGGTCGTCACGGTATGGCAGAACTTATCCACGGCGAAGGGCGAGAGAGCCACGTCAGCAAACGAGGTCATCTCGAAGCGCATGGTGTCGGGGTTGAACTCCTGACCGATGGGATATTGCATCCAGGCGTTGGCGACAAGAATCCACCAGGCCGAGATGGTGGCACCCAAGCCGGTGAGCCATGTCGAAGCAAGGTGGAAGCCGCGTGAGACTTTGTTCCAGCCAAAGAACATTACGGCCACGAAGGTGCTCTCCATAAAGAAGGCTACGATGCCCTCGATGGCGAGCGGTGCGCCAAAGATGTCGCCGACCATCCACGAATAGTTGCTCCAGTTGGTGCCGAACTCAAACTCCAGGATGATGCCGGTGGCCACGCCCATGGCGAAGTTCACGCCGAAGAGGCGTTGCCAGAAGCGTGCGGCTTCTTTCCAGAATGGTTTGCCCGTGCGGTAATAGCAGGTCTCCACGATGCCCATGATGAGTGCCAGACCCAGCGTGAGCGGTACGAAGAGCCAGTGGTAGATAGCTGTCAGGGCAAACTGCGCGCGCGCCCAGTCCACCGTGCCAGTAGAGATGTCTAATAGGAGGTTTGTCATTGTGCTGTTGTTATTTTATGGTTATTTTTTCAATATCTGTGAGGAGACGAACTCCGCCTCCTGTCCTTTCTGTGCGTGCTCATGGATGTAGTTGGGGAAGAAAAACAGTTTGAGCACGGCAAAGATGATGAACAGCTTGATGAGGATCACTGCCCACAGCGTGCGTCCGACGGTCATGCTTCGGAAGCCGTCGTAGTAGAGGTGCCATACCGAAGAGGCGATGTGTTTAAGTCGAGCCATCATCAGCGTTTCTGTTATTAGGAATGTTACTGATGGCAAATATACGATAAATATTTTAATGAGGCAAGAAAAAGGGGAGAAAAAAGAAACGGCCGGGCTACTGCATAGTAGCAGCATACCCAACCGTACAAATCTAATACAACGAGGAGAACACAAATGCTCTGCAAGATAGCAGGGGCGGCGCTACAAGAAAGCCGGGACTACGCTGCAAGAAAGCAATGAACGCGCTGCAAGAAAGCAGTGAACGCTCTACGTAGCAATGAGCCGCGCTGCTTGCAAAACAAAGAGCAGAGCGGGGTAAGCCTTATCTCAGCTTCTTTTCCTCGAAACGCTCGATGGCCTCCACCCAGTCGGGCCACATCTCCACGGCCTCGTTGGTTTGCAGGTCATAGGCCACCATGATCGTTTGTCCGACGCATTTGAGTTCCTTCGTGTCGGTGTCGATGAGTCGCTGGGCGAGCTGGAAGCTCTTGTGTCCGATGTGCGTGATGGCTGTCTCCACCGCGACATGGTCACCGATATGTACCTGCGAGAGGAAGTCAGCGTCGACGTGCACGGTGACGATGGCGTGGCGCTGATCGATCTTCGTGTTGGGGATGTTGGCAAAGTAGTCCATCTTTGCCATGTCGTAGTACTGGAAATAGAGCGTGTTGTTGATGTGTCCGAACTGGTCGGCATCGTTCCAACGCAACTGTATGGGGAGCGAGTGATGAAACACCACGCTCTCCTGTTCTTTTTCGTCTTTTGTCTCTTTCATAATGATTGTATTATTCCGGCACCTTATCATACATAGCCTTCCACCAGCTGTCGTCGTCCTGCAGCCACTTTGCAAACCAGGCGAAGATGGTGTTCTGCCATTTGATGCGCTTGTTGTAGTCTTGTATCCAGTGGTTCTCGCCTTCCACCTCTACGAGCGCGACGGGGCGGCCGAGGAGCTTCAGTGCTGTGTAGAGTGCGATGCTGTTGGCCGTGGGCACGTTGGTGTCGGCGGTGCCGTGGACGAGGAGCAGCGGCGTGTGGATCTTGTCAGCGTTGTAGAGCGGGCTGTGGTTGACATAGAGGTCACGGTCCGACCACGGGTAGCGGTTGGCCATGCTCACCTCGCTGTAGGAATAACCCCAGTAGCCTGATCCCCAGTACTGCGTGTGGTCGCTGATGCCGGCGTGCGAGACGGCAGCGGCAAAGAGGTCGGTCTTGGTCTGGAGATACTGCGTCATGAAACCACCGTACGACGCGCCAAGGCATCCGATCTTCTTGGCGTTGACAAAGCTATGGTCAGCACAGAACTTCTTCGTGCCCTCGATGATGTCCTCAGCCACGCCGTCGCCTGCCGTGTCGACATGGCGTGAGGCAAACTCCTGGCCGAAGCCTGCGGCACCGCTGGGCTCGATGACATAGACCACATAGCCTTTGGAGGCATAGAGCGGGAAAGGATAGTTGCCGCCAAAGTAGCGGCTCGTCGGTGAGCAACCGCCATAGTAGTAGACGATCATCGGGTATTTCTTCGTCGCGTCGAAATGAGGCGGCAGATAGTAGCGGCCATAGATGGTGTCGCCGCGCGAGCTCGTGAAGTTCCACGACTGACATGTGGGCAGGTCCACGTCGGCGAGCTTCGTCTGCTGGTTCTCCAAGAGCGTCGACTTGCCGTTGGCGGTGTTCATCGTGTAGAGGCGGTCGGCGTTCATGGCGCTCTGTCCGTTGTAGCAGAGCACGGGGGCGGTCTCAGCCATGTCGACACCGCCGACATAGTCCTCGGGCGTGGACAGCGTCTCTATCTTTCCGCTCTTCGGATCCATGCGGTAGAGACGGCGGTAGTCACGGTCGAGGGCGTTGAAGTATATCTTGCCGTCGTAGCGGTTCCACTGCACGGTCTCGATGCTCGGGTCGAAGTCCTTGGTCATCGGGCGCACCTTGCGTGTGGTGCAGTCGATGGTGTAGAGCTGATAGTCGTACATGCTCGGGATGCGGCCTTTCGGCAAGTTCTCGCCGATGCCGCCGAGAGCCTCCGGTGAGCCCTTCACGGCGATGGTGCGGGCGTCGGGCGAGAAGATGGCACTGGCGATGAAGCCGTCGCTGTCGACGAGGCACTCCGGCTGCATGGTGTTCAGGTCGAGGCGATAGACCGAGTTGACCGTTGTCGGTCGCTTGCTCAGACGGGCGCGCGACACCATATATAATATATAGCGGCCGTCGTGCGAGATGTCGCAGAGCGACACATCGTGGTATCCGAAGGTCAAAGGCTGGGCGTAGCCAGTTGATAAATCGTATTTCAGCAGTTGGTTGCGGTTGCGCCATCCGGGTTGCCGGTCGTCGGGCTGAATGATCTGGTGCACCTGACTGTCGTCCTTCGGTCCCTCCACTTCCTTCGAGATGATGAGATATTTGCCGTTGGGCGCCATCGTCCAGCTGCCCTCGGGGAGGTTGTCGGTGAGCACCTTCTCGGCTCCGGTGACGACATCGGCCTCGATGAGCTGGTTGCCCTTGACACCCTTGCGGGTGAAGAGATAGCTGTCCTTGCCGGGCATCCAGCGCAGGTTGCGGTCAGAGGAGCGCACGATGGTACCGCGGCGCAGGTCATAGATGGTGTAGAGCCAGGACGTGTTGTTGGCCGACGTGGTCTCGTACGACGTGGTGATGGCATAGCGTCCGTCGCTGCTGACCTGACTGCCATAGTAGTGCTTGCCGTTGAGGAAGTCAAGGAGCGTCAGTTCGCGTCGTCCGTTGTCGGAGGTAGAGAATAGCGCGTCGGCGTCGGTGTTGAGGCTCACCTGCAACGAGTCGTGGTCACCGGGATCGGTGAGATATTTGATGACGACGTCGTGGGTGGCGGGGATCAGCGTCAGCGATCCGTCGCTCTCCTTGCCGTCGACATAGAGCTTGTAGTGCTTCATCTTTCCCACTTTCAGCGTGCCCTTGGCATAGCGGCTGTTGGTGAGGGTGAACTGGAGCAGGTGGAGTGCCGTAGCGGTCTTGTCAGAGGGAGCGAAAGCGCCCTGGTATTCCTTGCCCTGGCGTGCCTTGGTCAGGTCGACGAACGTACCGAGCAAATTATCAGACTTGTAGCCCTTGCGGTCGATGCCGATGGTGTCGACCATTACGGGGCGTTGCAGGACAAAGGGACCGCTGTAGCGGAAATGAGTCACGGGGCGTGTGGCGGCCTGAATGGGTTGCAGGGCGCATAGGGCGAGCCCTATCAGCGCGGTGCTCTTACTCCACAGTGCTGTGGAAGCATGATGACAGATGTTCTTCATACATGATGTGGTTAAAACAAAATGATCTCTCAATTCAACTGCAAACTTACATAAAATCTATGAAATCCGTACAAGAATGTTGCAATATAATTATCTAAAACCGTTGTTTACTCAAAATGTCATCGCTATCTTTGCAAGGTAACAAGAGCTGCATCATTTCTTCTATTTCTTTTTGTAGTAGTGCGCATAGTTGAAGAAGGGCTCCGTGACTACATTCTTGCTCGACGCACGGTAGACATTGCCGTAGGGATCATGAGCGCGCACGGTAATCTCTGCTGTGGGCGACGAAGGCTCGTAGTAGTAGAGGTGGTTCATGATCAGATACTTATTGCTTTTTCCTACGAAATGATAGGGCACCGACACCGCGTAGCGATGGTGATAGCCCACGGCAAAGGCGTCCTGCCCCTCACCGCTGAGCCGCTTCATCGGATGCTCCACCCCATTCTCTATGGCATAGACCTTCCACCGCGAGTCGGCGTTGAAGACGTTGGCCACGATCACGCCTTTGCCGCGCGGCAGACTCCAGTCGGCGGCATACGACTCACCGTTGAAGTCCGTGTCAGCGCGGAAGAGCGCCATCTGCGTCATGCGGTTCCACAGTGTGCCTTTATAATAGTCGGTGTAGATCGCCGTACCTTGGAAGCCGTAGACATAGTAGCCGTTGGGCGTGCCGCAGATGTTGACGTTTGACTGCCAGATGTTTCCGCAGGCTGCCGCATGGCAATGCTCCAGGAGATGACGACCGTGGTAGTCCATTTCATGGTTCAGCGCAAAGTGGGTGTGACCGCAGAAGAGCTCGTATCCACCTTTGAACGTGTCGAGCAGCGCGAGAATCTCGGCGAGACGCGACGACGTGAAGTGTCCCTCTTCCGTGGCGATGCCCACGGGCTCGGCACCTTTCTTAGGTCGTGTGCCCATGGTGAGGGGAATGTGATAGCAGAGCACCACCTTCTTCTGTTTGTCCGCCAATGCCAGATCCTGCCTGAGCCACGCCATCTGCCGGTCGGTGAGCTCGCCGGGCTGCCAATAGATGCTGCCGCGATAGAAGTGGCAGTCGTTGAAGCACACATAGTGCTCGTCGCCACGGTCAAACGAGTAGTCGGTGGGTCCCCAGGCCTCTTCCCATTTGCGCTTATAGAGGTCTTTGCCGTCCTGGTCGTGGTTGCCGATGACCGAGAATAGCCTCATACGCGAGGCACCGAGCGTCTTGCGGATCTTCGTCTCCAGCGTAGCGTTGAAGCCGCCATAGTATTGCACGTCGTCGCCCATGCTCAGTCCGTAGACGGGCAGGTCGGCGGGCAAAGCCTTCAACGTCTGACGCACGTCGGTCATCGTCTCTTTGGAGAAGCGGGCCACATCGGTGATCTTCACGGGATTGTCGTTCGGCCCCGTATAATAAGGACTATAGGCGTTGGTCACCTGCGGGTCGCCGAAGACGAGCATGGCATAGCGGCTTTCCTTGCCCGCAGGCAGCGGTTTCAGCCGGAAGTCATAGACCGAGTCGGTCGGCGTGATACGCTGATAGATGCATGCCGTGTGGTCCTTGTGGCTGTGCGTGGGCACCTCGGCCCAGTCAGGAACGGTGTAGAAGACGAAGTGCGCGGCGGCTTGGCGACGCAAGGCATAGTGGCCGAGCGAGTCGGTCTTCACGCATTCGATGCCGTCGCTGACCGTCACCGCGGCTGCTGGCGTGCCATCGGTGCGCCGCAGCGTGCCTTGTATCATCGTTGAGGGTTTGGGTGTGGGTTTCAGCAGATGAGGCTTGAGGGCACGGCGCATGGTGTCGCGCACCGTGTCGGCATGGTGCTTGACAGCCGAGATCTGGTGTTTGGGCTGGTCAGCGGGGTCGTCGGACTGATGCCAGGCGGTGACCACAGCGGCCACGACCACGAGGGTAGCAATGAGCGCTGCCAGGGTGAGCAATAGTGTATGTTGTTTCTCTTTCTTATCCATTGTGAAGCCTTTCAACCGACAAAGTTACATAATAATAACGACTTTTTGTGCTTTTATTCCGTCAATATTTCGTAACTTTGCGCTGACAAAGACATTTTGAAATACTTTATTGATTAAATAACAACTCTAAACGTTATGGAAAAGAAAGGATTATTGGAGGGTAAGACCGCGCTCATCACCGGTGCTGCCCGTGGTATCGGCAAGGCTATTGCCCTGCGTTTCGCTCAGGAAGGTGCTAACATCGCCTTCACCGACCTCGCTATCGACGAGGAGCACGGCGGTCTGGAGACCGAGCGTGAGCTCAACGCGCTGGGTGTGAAGGCCAAGGGCTACGCCAGCAACGCTGCTGACTTTGCGCAGACCGAGGCTACCGTGAAGCAGGTTGTCGCAGACTTTGGCTCTGTGGAGATTCTGGTCAACAACGCCGGTATCACCAAGGACGGACTGATGCTGCGCATGACTGAGGCACAGTGGGACGCTGTCATCGCCGTGAACCTCAAGAGCGCCTTCAACTTCATCCATGCTTGTATTCCTTATATGATGCGTCAGCGCGACGGTCGTATCATCAACATGAGCTCTGTCGTCGGCGTGCATGGCAATGCAGGACAGTGCAACTACTCTGCTTCCAAGGCTGGTCTGATCGCTCTGGCCAAGAGCATCGCTCAGGAGATGGGCCCCAAGGGCATCCGTGCCAACGCCATCGCTCCGGGCTTCATCGACACTGCCATGACGCAGGCACTGCCTGAGCCAGTACGCAAGCAGTGGGTCAGCCACATCCCTGTGCGTCGTGCAGGTACGGTCAACGACATCGCTGACACGGCTGTCTATCTGGCTTCCGACCTCTCCAGCTATGTCTCCGGTCAGGTCATCCAGGTCGATGGCGGCATGAACATGTAAGTTGTGTCGTATGCAAGTCGTTTACGAAGACAATCACATCATCATCGTATATAAGGAGAGCGGCGAGATCGTGCAGGGCGACAAGACCGGCGACGAGCCTCTCTCCGAAACGGTGAAGGAATATATCAAGGAGAAGTACCATAAGCCGGGCAACGTGTTTCTCGGCGTGGTGCATCGCCTCGACCGTCCTGTGGCTGGCCTCGTCGTCTTCGCTCGCACCAGTAAGGCTCTGTCACGTCTCAACGAGATGTTCCGTAAAGGCGAGGTACACAAGACTTACTGGGCGATCACACAAAACGTACCCGCCGAAGAGACGGGTACGCTGACCAACTGGATGACGCGCAACGAGAAGCAAAACAAGAGCTACGCCTACGACCGTGAGGTGCCGGGGGCGAAGAAAGCGGTGCTCAAATACCGTGTCATCGGACACAGCGACCGCTACCATCTCCTGGAGATCACGCTGCTCACGGGGCGTCATCATCAGATCCGCTGCCAGCTGGCACACATCGACTGCCCAATCAAGGGCGATCTGAAATACGGTGCACGCCGCAGCAATCCCGACGGCAGCATCTCGCTGCTTTCCCACCGTGTACAGTTCACGCATCCGGTATCGGGCAAGGAAATAGACATTGTCTCCCCCTTGCCCAATGATGCGCTGTGGCAGTCGTTTATAGATTGTCAATATCCTCTGCTGTCGTCTCAATGATAGCGGCGGCAAGGCTGTCTGCTGCCTGCACAATGGCGCAAAGTGGATACTCCATGCGCGCTGTATCATAGCAACGCTCATCCTCATAGGAATTGAAGTTCAGTCCGAAAGCGCCCATGTGCCAGCGGATAGCACACATCTCGTCGTCGTTGAGCTGCAACCCGCTCAACAGCAGCAAGATGACACTCTTCTCACCATGGCCCATCGGAAAGTCTTTGTACGACACGTTATATCCCTCCACGTCTTCCCACTGGCCGAGTTTATTCTTACGTCTCTTCATCGCGCGTTTATAGATGTCCATCTTGCAGACATCGTGCAGCAGCGTAGCGATGATGATACTCTCGCGTTTCACCTCACCCATCGATGCGGCATCGAGACCTTTCATACCTTCCCAAATCGCGAGACCGGCATGGCAGACATTCAGACTGTGTTCACACAGGCCGCCGGGCACATTGAGATGATGACCGGCAGAGGCCGGCGCCTCAAAGAAGCCTCCTTTTTCCAGATCTTCTATCACATAGTCCATCCCCTCGCGCTTGGTTTCACGCAGAAGTGCCTCAAACTCTTCTTGATTCTTTTGCTTGTCCATAAATATGATTGTATCTTAATTCTTGTTTCGCAATTGTGCCATGATACTGATTGCAAAATTACTATTTTTTTCGGATTTACAGTCAAAACGCTTCCAGTTACTGAGGACAAAGGAGAGACAAGCAAGAAATATTCCATCCATACTCCCTCTCGCAAGGCGTATATTTTTCACCCGTCCCATTTTGTGATTCTAATTATATTGGTTATCTTTGCACCCATAATCAGGAGCAAGTCACAGGAGGAGACAGATGGCAGATACGCAACAACATAATTGTAAAATGGAACACAGTCATCAGAAACATGATATACCGGCGCATAGTTCAACGGTGCATGATCATATGGCAAAAGACAACACACCGTTTAGCCCTGTAACTACTCCCCTCTCCTTGGGAGAGGGGTTCGGGGGTGAGGCTGGAGAGCCTGGTGAGCTTGTTGAGCCTTCCTTATACATCTTCGACTTCGACGGTACGTTGGGTGACTCCAAGCATCTCATCGTCAAGACCATGCAGGACACATGCCGTGAACTGAACATGGATCAGCCGACGGAAGATGCCTACGCCGCCACCATCGGACTGCCACTGGAGCAATGCTTCGCCGTGGCCTGCCATGTCGACGACGCTACGGCAGACCGCTGCGCCACCGTCTACCGCGACATCTTCCAACGTAACAACCGCCCGGGTGCCGTACCGCCGTTTCCCGGTGTCCTTGACACGCTTCGCACGCTCCATGAGCATGGACGGCTCATCGCGCTGGCCAGCAGCCGTGGTCATGAGTCGCTGCAAGGCTTTGCCCAGGAGTATGGCATCGACGATTGGCTCTGCGCCTTGGTGGGAGCAGACGACGTGACGCATGCTAAACCCGATGCCGAGCCTGTCAACGTGATCCTGCAATCTACCGGCTGTAAGCCTGAGGATACGCTTGTCGTGGGCGACACGCGCTTCGACATTCTCATGGGGCGCAATGCAGGGGTCCACACCTGCGGCGTGACCTACGGCAATGGCTCGCGCGAAGAACTGGAAGAGGCAGGGGCGGAACAAATCATCGATCAGTTTGATAAATTAATTTGAGAAATATGGAAGAGACACAAAAAATTATCGATGCCCTCACTCTCCGCATCATCTCCTACGACAAGGGTGATCCCATGCGCATACAACACCTGCTGAAGGTGCACCGCTTCGCGCAGCTCATCGGACGCGCCGAAGGACTGGATGCCCACACTCTCTTTGTCTTGGAGTCAACAGCCGTACTTCACGACATCGGCATCCATCCCGCTGAGGCAAAATACGGCAGCAGCAACGGTAAATACCAGGAAAAGGAGGGACCTGCGCCGGCTCGCGCCATCCTCGAATCGATGCACTACGCCGAAGCCGACATTGAGCGCATCTGCTGGCTCATCGCCCATCACCACACCTATAAGAACATAGACGCACCGGACTATCAGATCCTTGTGGAGGCAGACTTCCTTGTCAACCTCTACGAAGACCATATCTCGCAGCACGGCATTGAGGCGGCGCGCAAAAACATCTTCAAGACGAAGACCGGATTGCAGCTGCTGCACATGATCTATCAGGAGACTTACACGATGCCCAGCACCGGCGGACAACAACAGGAGAAAGCATAATGCTGAGAGATTTTATACTCGTGGGCTGCGGCAGCTTCTTGGGTGGCGGCTGTCGCTTTGTGGTGTCCAAGCTCATACAAGTGCTGATACCGCTGAGCTTTCCCTTCGGTACGTTTGCGGTGAACATTCTCGGCTGTCTGATCATCGGCTTCCTCTCCGGTCTCAACTGGGCGGGCGGTTGGATGTCGCCGTCGGTGAAACTCATCCTGACCACCGGCTTCTGTGGCGGCTTCACCACTTTCTCCACCTTCATGAACGAGAGCACAGCACTCATGCGTGACGGCAACTATCTCTACCTTGCCCTCTACTTAGGGCTGAGCGTGGCGTTGGGACTGCTCGCCGTCGTCGCCGGCAATGCCTGCGCCAAAATGATTTAATGTCTGCAACAAGAAGATTGAAAGATGAAAAAGATACTCCGCTTCTATCTCAGCAATACCGACACGCTGCGCCATGCCTCGCTCTACGAGGAGATCGCGCGCGCGGCACAGCGTGAGGGACTGTCAGGTGCCACCGTGCTGCAAGGCATCATGGGCTACGGCAAAGCCAGCAAGCTGCGCTCCAACAAGTTTTGGGAGCTCAACGTCAAATATCCCATCGTCGTGGAGATCATCGACGATGAAGAGAAGCTCCGGAATTTTCTCGACAAGATCCTGCCCACCATCAAGTCACAGCCCAAGGGCATCCTCGTCACTCTGCAGGATGTAGACGTGGTACTGTGCAAGTAATATTTCCGCTTATCTTTCTGTTTCTCGATTTTATTCTGTAACTTTGCAGAAACTTAGCACATTATATAATAATGAGTACAACCGTGCAGGAAACAGAAAAGCAGTTCCAGGACGTCATGGCAGAGTGCAGACAGCTCTTTGCCAAGAAGCTCCATGACTATGGCGCCTCATGGCGTATGCTACGTCCTTCTTCGCTTACCGATCAGCTCTTTATCAAGGCCAAGCGCATCCGTACCCTTGAGATCACCAAGGAAAGCCTTGTCGGCGAGGGCATCAGACCCGAGTTTATCGCACTGATCAACTATGGCATCATCGGACTCATACAGCTCAAGGAAGGTTTCGCCGATACTATCGACACCACACCCGACGAGGCGCTCAAGCTCTACGACCTCTATGCTCACGAAGCCTTCGAGTTGATGAAGCGTAAAAACCACGACTATGGCGAGGCGTGGAGAGACATGCGCGTCACCAGCTATACCGATTTCATCCTCACAAAGATAGAGCGTGTCAAAGAGCTCGAAGAGAACGAGGGCAAAGCGCTCGTCTCGGAAGGCATCGACAGCAACTATTACGACATCATCAACTATGCGGTCTTCGGTGCCATTCGCACGAAACAACCGATAGAGAAAGCATAGACCCGGCGCTTTCGTCACTGCCCGATAAGATCCTACATTCGCATTTCTTACACAACACTTGGTCATGACCGACAAAGAAGACAACATACAGTCCCAAACGCAAACCCGCACCACGCCACGCTGGCTCATGATGCTGACGACGATCCTCGTCAACATAGCCCGCTTTGTCGTTGGACTGACCTTCATCTTCTCCGGCTATGTCAAAGCCATCGACCCGCTGGGCACGCTCTACAAGATGCAGGACTATCTTGAGGCCATCGGTTTGGCAGGTGCTCTGCCCGACTATCTGCTCATCGCGGCAGCCGTGTTGCTCGCCGGTCTGGAGTTTTGCCTGGGCATTTTCATGGTCTTTGCCATCCACAGGCGACTGACGTCAAAGGTCATCTTGCTCTTTATGACGGTGATGACGCTGATCACGCTGTGGCTCGTCATTGCCAATCCCGTCAAGGACTGCGGTTGTTTCGGCGATGCCATCCACCTCACCAACACCGAATCACTGCTGAAGAACATCGTGCTCACAGCGTGCGCTGTGCTGCTGTGGCGGAAACCGCTCTGCATGTACCGCTTTATCTCGAAGCCCAACCAGTGGATTGCCGTCAACTACACCATCGTCTTCATCCTCGTCACAAGCACCTACTGTCTCTATAAGCTGCCCGTCTTCGACTTCCGTCCCTATCATGTCGGCGTGAATATCAAGCGAGGCATGGAGATACCGCCCGGTGCGCCACAACCCCAATTCGAGACAACCTTTATCTTGGAAAAGAACGGCGTAAAGAAAGAGTTCACCCTTGACAACTATCCCGACTCCACTTGGACGTTCATCGACTCCAAGACCGTGCAGACCGCCGAGGGCTATGTGCCGCCGATCCACGACTTCTCGATACAGTCGCGCGCGGGCGACGACCTCACCGACAGCATCCTCGACCGCCGCGGATATACCTTCCTGCTCATCGCCCCC
Source organism: Hallella absiana (assembly GCF_025457485.1). Taxonomy (NCBI): domain Bacteria; kingdom Pseudomonadati; phylum Bacteroidota; class Bacteroidia; order Bacteroidales; family Prevotellaceae; genus Hallella; species Hallella absiana. Next base: position 126,027 of record NZ_JAMXSP010000006.1, on the reverse strand, counting down.
GACCTGAGCACTGCCGACGACGGCAACTTTGGTGCCATCGACCAGCTCTATGAGTATTGCATCGACAAGCATATCCCCTTCTACTGTCTGACGGCTTCGGGTGATAAGGACATCAAGCACTGGGAAGACATCACGGGCGCGGAATATCCCTTCCTGCTCACCGACGGCACCACACTCAAGACGATGATCCGCAGCAATCCCGGACTGATGCTCATCAAAAACGGCACTATCCTGCGCAAGTGGAGCCACAACGATCTGCCTGACGCAGCTGACCTGCACGGCGACATCAATAAGTTGCCGATCGGACAGCCCGACAGCCACACCGCCGCAGGCACGATGGCAAAGGTAGCCCTCTGGTTTGTCTTGCCGCTGTTCCTCCTCACGCTCGCCGACAGACTGTGGGCTTGGACCAAATGGCTCAGGGCTTGGCAGAAGAAAAAAGAAAATCAGATACAACAACAACTGTTTAACTTATCATTAATAGAAAGGAAAAGAAAAATGAGAAAGAAAATCGTTGCAGGCAACTGGAAAATGAATGAGAACCTGCAGGAGGGCATCGCCCTGGCAAAAGAGATCAACGAGGCATGTGCTGCTGACAAGCCAAACTGTGGCGTCATCATCTGCACTCCGTTCATCCACTTGGCAAAGGTCGCTGAGGTCCTGGATCAGAATGTAGTAGCTCTCGGCGCTGAGAACTGCGCAGACAAGGAGAAGGGTGCTTACACAGGTGAGGTCTCTGCCGCTATGGTGAAGTCTACCGGTGCACAGTACGTCATTCTGGGTCACAGTGAGCGTCGTCAGTACTATCACGAGACTGCTGAGATCCTGAAGGAGAAGGTTCAGCTGGCTCTGGCCAACGGCCTGAAGGTGATCTTCTGCTGCGGCGAGACACTCGAGGAGCGTGAGGCTAACAAGCAGAACGAGGTCGTCAAGGCTGAGCTCGACGGCAGCGTCTTCAACCTCTCTGCCGAAGAGTGGAAGAACATCGTACTGGCTTACGAGCCGATCTGGGCTATTGGCACAGGTAAGACTGCTACCAGCGACCAGGCTGAGGAGATGCTCGCTTACATCCGTAGCATCGTCGCTGAGAAGTACGGCAAAGAGGCTGCTGAGGACACTACCATCCTCTATGGCGGTAGCTGCAAGCCCGGCAACGCTAAGGAACTCTTCGCTAAGCCTGACATCGACGGCGGTCTGATCGGTGGCGCTTCTCTGAAGTGCGCTGACTTCAAGGCTATCATCGACGCCTGGAAGTAATTATCCATCATCTATCAGGAAAGAGAGAGTCGGAGCGAAAATGGCGCCACTGCTCTGTGACGCCATCGCTCCGCTTCTCTTTTTCCTGACTTTTACAATAACCATTATGAAGAGACTGATCTTGGGGATTATCGGCATGCTGACATTGGGCTTCGTCCCGATGCACGCACAGACCTTCCTTGGACATCTGCAACAGCAGAAGCAAGGCGAGGGTAAGATCACGGTGACGCAGAGCAAGGCGATCACGGATCTCGTCAACGGCAGCGCTGTGGTATCTCCGGAAAAGAACACGACTACACAAAACAACAATACGCCGGGCACGAAGACTACTGCTCAGGCAAAGACGGTGGGCACGAAGACGGTAGCCGCACGGCAGCAGAGCACCATCGACAAAGCCAGAGAAGCTGAGCGAAAAGCCGACATGGCACTGGGCAAGAAGGCTTCCACCCAGACCAACAAAAACGCTGAGGCTGCCCGCCGTGCTGCCACAGCAGCAGAACAGAAAAAGGCTGAGGCCGCAACGGAGGCAGCAAGGAGAGAAGAGCAACTCGCCGAGATGCGCCGCCAGGAAGCAGACGCCAAGGCGAAGCAAGAGGCAGAGGCGCTGGCTCGCCAACAGGCTGCCGAGGAGGCAAGGGCCAGGGCGGAAAGTGCCGAGGCGGAGAAAAGAGCACAATGGGCCCGCGAAGCCGAGGCCTATAAAAAGAAATTAGAGATCGAGCGCAAGAGCCAGATTCGCTATCAGGACGATGACGATATGTCGATCCCGACAGTTGACATGCGCAAGAAAGTGATGCGGGGCAGCCGCAAAGTCACCGGCTATCGTGTACAAGCCTTCGCCGGCGGCAACACGCGCGCCGACAAGATGAAAGCTCAACAGGCAGGCAACGACATCAAGATGCGTTTCCCTGACCAACCGATATATGTTCACTTCTATTCTCCCCGCTGGATCTGCCGTGTGGGCAACTACCGCTCGCTCGGTGAGGCCGAGAAGATGCTGCGTGCCGTCAGAAAGATGGGCTATAAAGCAGCAACCATCGTCAAGGGAAAGATCACAGTGAACTAAATAATGTATAATGTATAGTGTATAATGAATAATGAATAAATAAGTGCACCATTGGGGTGACAGAAATTCATCATTCAACACTCAACATTGTTATCACTCATCATTCAATATTGTAGTTATCAACTCTCAACTCTCTCTCAACTCTCAACTCACTTTCAACTCTCAACTCACTTTCAACTCTCAACTTTCAACTCTCAACTTTTATGAATCCAGAAACAGAATTCCGGCCGGGACTCGAAAAGCTGGCCGACCACTATAAAGACATACTGACTTTGCTGGGCGAAGACCCAGAACGTGAGGGACTCGTCAAGACTCCAATGCGCGTGGCAAAGGCGATGCAGACGCTTACCCGCGGCTACACACAGGACCCGAAAAAGGTGCTCACCGACGCGCTCTTTGAGGAGAAATACAATCAGATGGTCATCGTCAAGGACATCGACTTCTTCTCGATGTGCGAGCACCACATGCTGCCGTTCTTCGGCAAGGCTCACGTGGCCTATATCCCCAATGGCTATATCACCGGACTGAGCAAGATAGCCCGTGTCGTCGACATCTTCTCCCACCGACTGCAAGTGCAGGAGCGATTGACAGAGCAGATCGAGCAGTGCATCCGCGAGACGCTCAAGCCGCAAGGCGTAATGGTCGTGCTCGAGGCCCGCCACCTTTGTATGCAGATGCGAGGCGTGGAGAAGCAAAACTCCATGACGACGACAAGTGCCTACAGCGGTGTCTTCGAGTCGGCAAAGACGAGAATGGAGTTCCTCAGCCTGCTGAAAGTGAAATAACAAGGCACGCTCTCCTTATTTTATATACAGTAGGAGCTTCATCTTCCCGATCGGTACACCTTATTATATATATAGGGCTGCGACACGGCCGGACAAGCCCCCCGTCGGGCATCATTTGATTACCCTTTAATCACAAACGCATGAAATTTATTTCCTGGAACGTCAATGGACTTCGCGCCTGCATGAAGCCAAAGACCGACGACGACGGCAATGTCATCAGCAAAGGCTTTGAGGCTTACTTCAAAGACCTGGACGCTGACTTCTTCTGTCTGCAAGAAACTAAGATGCAGGCCGGACAACTTGACCTGCAATTCCCCGGATATACGTCGTACTGGAACTATGCCGACAAGAAAGGCTACAGCGGTACGGCTATCTTCGCACGGCAGGAGCCGCTGAGCGTCGCCTATGGCATGGGCATCGACGAACACGACCACGAGGGGCGCGTCATCACGCTCGAATACGCTGACTTCTATCTTGTCTGTGTCTACACGCCGAACTCGCAGGACGGGCTCCGCCGTCTCGACTACCGCATGAAGTGGGAAGACGACTTCCGCAACTTCCTGCTGGCGCTCAACGACAAGAAGCCGGTCATCGTCTGCGGTGATATGAACGTGGCGCACGAGGAGATTGATATCAAAAATCCCAAGACCAACCGCCACAACGCAGGCTTCACTGACGAGGAGCGCGAGAAGATGACAGTGCTGCTCAACAGCGGTTTCACAGATACTTTCCGTCTGCTGCACCCCGAAGAGGTGAAGTATTCGTGGTGGAGCTACCGCTTCCGTGCCAGAGAGAAAAACGCGGGCTGGCGCATCGACTACTTCCTCACGTCCGACAGCTTGCAGCCACGTATCACCGCGGCCGAAATCCACAACGAGGTCTTCGGCAGTGACCACTGTCCCGTGGAGCTGCAACTGAAATAACATTATGCACGCAGGAACAGACAACTACACCTATCTCACCACCGCACCGATCCGTCGTGTCATACCGACGATGGCCATCCCGACGATCATCAGTATGCTCGTCACCGCCCTATACAATATGGCGGACACCTTTTTCGTGGGCAAGCTCGACACGCAGTCTACAGCTGCCGTGGGCGTGGTGTTCTCGATGATGTTCTTTGTGCAGGCCATCGGATTCTTCTTTGGTCACGGTTCCGGAAACTATATCTCACGCGAGCTGGGCGCACGCCGCCACGACAATGCGGCCCGCATGGCAGCGACGGGCTTTTGCTTCTCTGTCATCGCGGGAACGCTGATCGCAGTGCTGGGCTGGATTTTTCTCAACCCCTTGTCACTGCTCTTGGGTGCCACGCCGACGATCCTGCCCCACACACGGCAGTATCTTGGCATCGTGCTCTTGGGCTCTCCTTTCCTGACCGGCTCGCTGACGCTCAACAATCAACTGCGTCTTCAGGGCAACGCCTCCTTTGCCATGGTGGGCATCGTCACGGGTGCTATCCTCAACGTAGGGCTCGATCCGCTCTTCATCTTTGTGTGTCATTGGGGCGTAGCCGGTGCGGCTCTCGCCACGGTGACCGGTCAGGTGGTGAGCTTCCTCATTCTTTTCTTCATGACGCACCGTGGAGAGAACATCGCCATCCGTTTCCGGCTCTTCTCCCCCACTTGGTCCGCTTTCAAGGAAATCTTCTTTGGCGGCAGTCCATCGCTGTGCCGTCAAGGACTGCTCTGCCTGGCCACGACCATGCTCAACCATGCCGCGGGTAACTACGGCGATGCGGCCATTGCCGCCATGAGCATTGTCAACCGCATCACGATGATGGTCATGGCTGTCGTCATCGGCTTGGGACAAGGCTTCCAACCGCTTTGTGGTTTCTGCTTCGGCGCCCGTCTCATCCCACGTTTGAAACGTGCCTACTGGTTCACCATCGCTGTGGGCACGACCTTTCTCATCGTTTGCACGGTCGTCGGCTGGCTGCTCAGCGATCATCTCATCGGCATCTTCCGCAACGACGCAGAGGTCATTGCCGTGGGCATCGTCGCCTTGCGCTGGCAGATCAGCACGTTGCCACTCAACAGCTTCATCATGACGAGCAACATGCTTACGCAGACGTGCCGCATGCCGGTGGCCGCGAATCTGCTCGCTTCGGCGCGCAGTGGTCTTTTCTTCGTCCCGCTCATCCTCGTCCTGCCGCATTTCTTCGGACTGATGGGCGTGGAGATGTGCCAGGCCGTCAGCGACATTTGTTCCTTTTCGCTGACCGTACCTGTCATGGCGCATACCCTCAAGCGTCTCAAACAATAGTTCTCCCACACAGTCCGTAAAGGCAAATCATGGTCAGACACAGGACAGACGCCAGTGTCAATACGAGCGTAGCAGGATTATAGCCAACGGGCAAAAGGTGTTAAGAAAACTGATAAAAAACAGCCTTCGTAGCGGCGATTTTCCGCACGAAGGTATCCGCAAAAGGAAAATGAGAAAACGTTGGCTTGAGCTTTTAATACGTCCCACATGCAACACTGCGCAAAGTATTGGTTACATAGGATAAGACCCGTTCCGTATAAAATCGCTATCTTTGCAGAAACAATTAGCAAAGACAACCATAACAACTAAAAACATGACTCTAAAACACATCCTGCTGGGAGTTCTCTGCCTCTGCGCCACTGGCGTAAGCGCCCAAAAACTCCCTTATCAAGACCCCACCCTCTCTGCCCACCAGCGTGCCGTGGATCTCTGCAGCCGTCTGACCCTTGAGGAGAAAGCCTCGCTGATGCTCGACGAGAGTCCCGCCATCCCACGGCTGGGCATCAAGAAGTTTTATTGGTGGAGCGAGGCGCTCCATGGCGTGGCCAACCTCGGCGGCGTGACGGTCTATCCCGAACCGGTCGCCATGGCCTCATCGTTCAATCCCGACCTGCTCTACCGCGTCTTCTCGGCCACGAGCGACGAGATGCGCGCTCAATATCATCACCGGCTGGCCATGGGCGGCGACGTGGAGAAGTTCCACAGCCTCTCGGTCTGGACACCGAATGTCAACATCTTCCGCGACCCGCGGTGGGGCCGTGGCCAGGAGACCTACGGCGAGGATCCGTGGCTGACAAGTGTGATGGGCTGCGCTGTCGTACGCGGTCTGCAAGGTCCCGACTCTGCGCGCTACCGCAAACTCTGGGCCTGCGCCAAACACTATGCCGTGCATAGCGGCCCCGAAAGCACGCGCCACACGGCCAACATCAACGACGTCTCGCCACGTGACCTGTGGGAGACCTATCTGCCCGCGTTTAAGTCGCTCGTCCAGGATGCCGACGTGCGCGAGGTGATGTGCGCTTATCAGAGCCTCGACGACGAGCCCTGCTGCTCCAACAACCGCCTGCTGCAACAGATCCTGCGCGACGAGTGGGGTTTCAAGCATCTCGTGGTGAGCGACTGCGGTGCCGTCAGCGACATCTGGACAAGCCATAAGGTGTCGAGCGATGCCACCCATGCCTCGGCACGCGCCACGCTCGCCGGCACCGACGTAGAGTGCGGTTTCAACTATTCCTACAAGAGTCTGCCCGATGCCGTGCGCCGTGGTCTGATCAGCGAAAAGGAGGTTGACAAGCATGTGACGCGTCTGCTCGAAGGCCGTTTCGACCTTGGCGAGATGGACGATCAGAAGCTCGTTTCGTGGAGCCGCATCCCCTTCTCCGTCGTATCCAGCAAGCAGCACGCTCAGCTCTCGCTCGACATGGCGCGACAGTCGCTCGTGCTGCTGAAGAACAATGGCGGCATTCTGCCCCTCAACCCGAAGAGCCATGAGCGCATCGCCGTCGTCGGGCCCAATGCCGACAACCGTCCGATGATGTGGGGCAACTACAATGGCACGCCGACACACACCATCGACATCCTCGACGGACTGCGCAGCCACTATAAGAATCTGGTTTACCTCAAAGGCTGCGACCTTACAGCCGACAAGGTCATCGACCCGCTGTTCTCTCAGTGCCGCGCCGGAAAGACGACAGGACTCAAGGGTGAGTTCTGGAACAACACTGAGCGCGAGGGTAAGCCTGTCACCACTCAATACTATACGCTGCCTATCGCCGTGACCACAGCGGGCATGCACAACTTCGCGCCGGGCGTGAAGATCGAGGATTTCTCGGCCCGCTACTCCACCACGTTCTATCCCAAGCAGAGTGGAGAGGTGGCGCTCGACGTAGAGGGCTGCGGCGACTTCACCGTATATGTCAATGGTGAGCGCAAACAGCAGGCACATACGTGGCGCACGCTGCCGACGCATACCGTGCTGAAAGTAGAGGCCGGTAAGAGCTACGACATCCGGGTGGACTTCAACTACGTGAAAACGTGGAATGCTGACCTGAAGATCAACTTCGGCATCGAGAAGCCTGTGGACTACACCGCTACCATCAATCAGCTCAAAGGCATCGACAAGGTGATCTTCGTCGGCGGCATCTCTCCTGCACTCGAAGGCGAGGAGATGCCCGTGCACATCGAGGGCTTCTCGGGAGGCGACCGCACGAACATCGAGTTGCCGAAAGTGCAGCGTGGTCTCATCGCCGCCCTGCACGATGCCGGCAAGCAGGTGATCATGGTCAACTGCTCGGGCGCTGCCATCGCGCTGGCTCCCGAAGCCGACCGCTGTCAGGCGATTCTACAGGCCTGGTACCCGGGTCAGGAGGGCGGCACGGCTGTGGCTGACGTGCTCTTCGGCAAGGTGAATCCTTCGGGCAAGCTCCCCGTGACGTTCTATCGCAGCACTTCTCAGCTGCCGCCTTTCGAGAGTTACGACATGAAAGGCCGTACCTACCGCTATTTCAAGGGCGACGCGCTCTATCCCTTCGGCTACGGACTGAGCTACACACAGTTCCGTCTCGGGCAGCCACGACTGGAAAAGTCGGGCAAGGTCGGCGGCAAGCTCATCGTAGACATTGAGAACACGGGGCAGCGCAGCGGCGACGAGACGGTGCAGGTCTATGTCCGTGACAACGACGACACCGACGGCCCCCTCAAGAGTCTGCGTGCCTTCCAGCGTGTCAGCCTGAAAGCGGGCGAGAAGAAGACGGTCGTCATCCCGCTCGACGAGCGTACCTTCGAACTCTGGGACGCCTCCACGAATACCATGCGATGGAATCCCGAGCACCACTATACCGTCTACTGCGGCACCAGCTCCATGGAGAAAGACCTGAAGCAGGTGGCGATGTAGTGTAGCAAAAATAAAGCACCCAATGGAATTCCATTGGGTGCTTGTAGATATTTCATTACTCCGCCTTATCGTATTTCTTGCGGATCATCGCTATCTCGTGGATCAGCTCAGCATAGTGGAGGGCGTTGAGGCTGGTGGAGGGCTGAGACGACTGCTGTTTGCGGCAGAACGACTCCACGGTGTCGAGATGCTGGAGCAGGAAGAGACGGGCGTCGGAGTTGGCGGCATTGAGGCTAAGCGTGCTCTTGTCCTTCGACGGATCCGCGTTGATGGCCTGGTTGAGCGTGTTGACGTAAGCACGCTCGAGCTGACGGCGATAGTAGTCCTGCTTGTCGCCTTCCTTTCCCAACGGCTTCCACACAGCGTGGAAGACGTCGGTGAGATATTCCTGCACGGGATAGGGCTTGAGCGCACGCTGGCTCTTCTTGTACTGGTTGGCCACCATGTTGGAGGAGATCAGGTAGGAGACGAGTGTGCGGGCCCGGTTCACGATCTCGTCCTCAGCGTCGAGGTTGAGTTTCGTACAGATGCTCGTGGGATAGAGCCACAGCGGAGCTTCGAAGACATTGCGGGCACACCAGTCGATGGCTTCCTTCTGCACGTCGCGGGGAACGACTTCCGTGACGGGCATGCCGGGGATCGTGTTGGTATACATGCCGCCGATGTTGCGCTGCACATGGAGACAATAGCGGGCAAACTGCGAGCGCACGGACTTATGCATCTCTTCGAGATCGTCGTACTGACCGTCGGGTTGTGCCGTCCATTTTTCGAGATGAGCGATGACGCGCTTCAAGTTCTTGATGCCATAGTCGCTGGCTTTCATATTGTCGTCGCCGAGGCTCTCGGTCTGGCTGCGTGGATCCTGCCCTCGTCCCTCGTCACCGCAGTAGGCCAGTCGATGGTCGTGGCTGAGCGCCTCGCTGACTTCTGTGCGGAGCTGCTTGGCTTCTTTCCATGGATCCTTGAATTCCGGACGATACTGGTAGCCCCATTTGATGGCCCATTTGTCGTAGACATTGATGCGTGGGAACAGTCCGCGCTCCGACACGCCGTCCTCGGGCTGAGCCACATAGTTGAAGCGGGCATAGTCCATGATGCTCACCGTGTGGCCATTGGCCTCCACCCACTTCTTGTCGCGGAGCTTCTCCACGGGTGTGGCACTGCTGGCGATCATGTTGTGGCGCAGTCCCAGCGTGTGGCCGACCTCATGGGAAGAGACAAAGCGGATGAGCTCGCCCATGAGCTTGTCGGGCAGTTGCATGGTCTGCGCACGCTTGTCGAGCGGCCCGCACTGGGTGATATACCATTTGCGTACGAGGTTCATCACGTTGTGATACCAGCAGATATGGCTCTCGATGATCTCGCCGCTGCGCGGGTCAACGATGCGCGGACCATAGGCGTTCTCCGTTTCGGAAGGCAGATAGCGCAGGAAACAGTAGCGTGCGTCGTCGGGACTGATGTCGCTGCCCTTGGGCACTTCACGGGCAACGATGGCGTTTTTAAATCCGGCAGCCTCAAAGGCAGCGTTCCAGTCGTTGATGCCGGCGATGAGATAGGGCACCCATTTCTTTGGCGTTGCCGGGTCGATGTGGTAGACGATCTGCTTTTTCGGTTCCACGAGCTTGCCCTGTTTATAGGCCTTCGGATCCTTGGGCTCCAGGCGATAGCGGTTGATGATGGCGTAGCCTTTCGAGGGCGCACCGTCGGAGAAGCGTGTCTGACGCGTCTCGAAAAATCCTACACGGTTGTCGGCGATACGTGGCTGCATCGGCTTCTCGGGCAGGAGCACAATGCTCGTGTTCATGCCGACGGTGGCAAAACCGGTCCTTGACGCCGGCATCCTGCCGTCGGGACAGCTATAGGTGCGCAGCGTCCTCACCTCGACGTTGATGGGATAGACCGTCATCGTGTCAATGAAGCTACGGTCAGCCTGCAAGGCCGTGACGTTGACAACCTTGCGGTCAGACGACGAGAGTCCGAAGATGTTGTTGTCCTGAACGAAGAACTTACTCACCTCCACGAGCATGTCACCGGTCTTGGGATTCTTTCCGATGATGTCGAACTTCGCCACGATGGGGTCGATCGTCGACTTTTCGACGAGTTGCGCCATCTGTTCCTTGTCGTCGGCGACCTGTGTCTTGGCATAGGCGCGGAGGAGCAGCGTCTTGTCATCACGCTTTTCGAAATAGATGGTGCTGTGGTTGACCTCCTCACCGGGCAGTTCCTTGAAGGCCTGCGGCACCGAGGTGAAACGTGTCACAGCCAAGAGCATGCGGTCGGTGATGCGTTGTGGCACCTCAAAATACCATTTATCCTCGATATGTCGCACGGTGAAGAGTCCGTTACGTACCGATCCGCCTTTCTTCATGAGTTTGTCGTAGGCGTTTTCCTTCTTGGCGGCTGTGGTGTCTTTCTTGGCTTTGTCCGCGGACTTCTTCTTTGTGATGGAGTCGTTGTGGACGGTAGAGTCCTTGCGCGTCACGCTGATGTGGCTGGCTTCGAAGCCGCCGCCGCTGTTATGAGCGCAGACCGGCAGGCCGAAGGCAAGCGCCAGGGCAGTGCTGAGCGTCAGTTGTCTGAAGTTGATGTTCATATTGTTGTGCTAATAAATCTATGAAAGGAAAATGGTAGTGTTGGAATTATATTGGTAGAATCTCAACTTTAGAAAGTTGAGATTGTTATGATGTGGTAGTATGATGCAGTCATCATCTTTCACCTAAGGCTCGCAAAGGTAAGCATAAAATCCGAGAAAACTGACATGAGAAAAGACTTTTTGCGTATCGGAATCGCGATAAGGGTCGACGGAAAAGGGTTATAGGACGCCATACGATGACAACCGCGATGGCTCATGAATTATTGAAGAGGGATTGCTTCCCTTGGGTTCATGGACGTTCTTGCTCGCCTAAACAAATACACATTAACCTTCAAGCCATCGTTGAAACAAACAAAAACCACAGCTATATCTTTGTGATGTCGATTATTTATCCTAAATTTGCAAGTAACTAAATACGCGGCAACATGAAGTATCCTATCGGTATTCAAACTTTTGAGCAGATCATAGAGGGCGGCTTTGTTTATGTGGACAAAACCGACTTGGTCTATAAACTGGCCAATGAGGGAAAGATCTATTTTCTCAGCCGTCCCCGCCGCTTTGGCAAGTCTCTGCTTCTGTCAACCTTGAAATGCTATTTCGAGGGCAGGAAAGAACTGTTCAAAGGATTGAAAATTGACACCAAGGAGAAAGACTGGAAGAAGTATCCGGTGTTTCATATAGACTTTAATGGCTATGACTTTCTCAACAGAGACAATCTTTATAAAGTCATTGAAGGATATATCACAGAATACGAACGTGTTTGGGGACGATATCCTTACAGTGAAACTATAGGAGACCGCTTTGCTTATGTGCTCAGCCAAGCCCACCGGCAAACAGGATTGCCATGCGTAGTTCTTGTGGACGAATATGACAAGCCTTTGTTAGACGTGCTTGACACGGGTGCGAAAGTGAAGGACAATACCCAAGAGATCCTCGTAGAAGATTTCAACCGTGACACATTGAAGGCTTTCTATTCTGTTTTCAAAAAGGCGGATGCCGATCTTCGATTCGTCATGCTTACCGGCGTGACCAAGTTCTCGCAAGTAAGCGTGTTCAGTGGATTCAACCAGCCCAATGATATCAGCATGTCTCGTGAATACGAGGCACTATGCGGTATCACGGAAAAGGAATTGTCTGAGGTCTTTGCATCTTCCATTCAGGATATGGCAGAGACATTGGAATATTCCTATGAGAAAACGTTGCAACTGTTGAAAGTGCACTATGACGGTTATCATTTTGGACCGAAACTCACGGACATCTATAATCCTTTTAGTATCTTGAATGCGCTCGCAAAACAGAATCTGGGCGATTATTGGTTTCAGAGTGGAACGCCGACCTATCTCATCCGATTGCTCAATCATTCCCATGAGAATCTCAATGAGATGGTAGGAAAGTACTATTTTCCAGCGCAGTTCATAGACTATAAGGCCGATGTGGAAATGCCATTACCAATGATCTACCAAAGTGGGTATCTTACTATTAAGGCAATACGCAAGAGCATCATCGGTAATGAGACCTACAAACTCGACTTTCCCAATGTAGAGGTTGCACAAGGTTTTCTCACGCTGGTGACCAACAGCTATTTACAATCCAAGGAGGACAGTTTCTCTTGGCTCTCTGAGACTACCGACGCTTTGGGACGTGGTGATTTGGAAACCTTTGAGCGGGCACTTACTGCTTTCCTTGCCAGCATCCCTTATTCAGCACGGCGTCACGAGAATGAGCGTGAGAAAGAACGCTATTTCCAGTACACCGTCTATCTGCTCATGCGCATGGTGGGCTGCTACACCGTTTATCACGAGAAGGAAACGTCGGAAGGACGTGCTGACTGCGTGGTGGAAACACCTGACTTTGTCTATATCTTTGAGTATAAACTCGACCGTCCCGCTGACGAGGCGCTTGCTCAGATCGATGCTATGGGATATGCCCGTGAGTATGCCAACGACCAAAGAAAAGTATACAAGATTGCTTGTTGCTTCTCGTCCAAGACAGGGACTGTCAGTGATTTCAAGGTTGTCGCAGATTGACACCAACTTCTTAAAACACAATCAAGGCCCCCCGTAATCACTACGGAGAGCCTCAGGAATCATTAAAATCATCTGTCTTACTGAAAAAAAGTAAGTACAGCGAACCTACATAACATCTTGTAACCTAACTTTACACTTTAAAAAAACCTAAACTTATAGCATTATTATGAAGCTATGCTAATCACATGTTAATCATAACAAAGTCATTTCGTTGTAATGCCTAAATCACATATATATCACTAATAAATCACATCTTGATCACATTGACCGACAGCGGCGCGAGCACCACCTTGAAGGTCTTGCCGGTCTTCTGTTTGGCGGTCACCGGCACGACATGCTTGGGGTTGTCGATGGAGTTGGTGTCCTCGGGCTTGGCAGCCTTGAGCGTGGTGATGGTACCCTTGCCGGCTACCTTGCCCCCGCTGACGGTGACGGTGAGCGTCTGTGCTGTCTTTCCGCCGTTGACAACCTTCAGGTATGTATGTCCCGACTGTGTGTCGGTCGTTGCCGAGTAGTACAGCTGCGGCAGCTTCTTACCCTCGTATTCCATTGTTGGCATGTCCTTGTCGGTCATCGGCACAATGCGGTTGCCCACATTCTGGGCGAACATACACTGAGCGTAGTAGGAAGGCGAGCCGTAGGCGTTGAGCGCGTCGTATCCGATGAGGTCGCTCTCCCATTGCATGCCGCCTTTGCTGACGTTGACGAAAAGCGGTGCGTAGCAGTGACCGATCAGCAGGTCAGCGTTGCGCTCCATGCCCGTCATCCAGGCAGCATCGCCAAGCGCCGCATTCATGTTTGTCGTCGGCTTGCCCTCGCGTGCAGCCCACTCACCGCAGAAGATCTTCGGTCCCTTGCGGTCGTATTTGTCGTATTGGTTGGCAGCCGCATACATGTCACCCGTACTGCGATAGTAGTGCTCATCGATGACATCGAACTTCAGTCCGGTCACACCTGTCTCCTGTGCCCAGCGCTCCACCATCTTCTGATCAGCGGTAGAGATAAGCTGCAGCTGAGGATACTTGGCTTTGATGGCCTCGTAGAACTTTTTATAGCGTCCGGCATAAGAGCCGCTCTCGTCGAAGAAGTCCTCATTGCCGATCTCCACATAGTGCAGAGGGAACGGCTCGGGATGACCGTCGCGCACACGCTGTGCGCCCCACTTGGTCTCAGGACCGCCCGTGACATACTCGATCTCGTCAAGGGCATCCTGAACGAAGCCGTCGATGTAGTCGGCAGTGAGGTGGTCGCCGCTGAGCGTGTAACCGGCGAAGACAGCGAGAATAGGCTCAGCGCCACAGTCCTCAGCCCACTCCAGAAACTCCAGCAAGCCGAGACCGTCGGTAGAGCGATAGCCCCAAGGACTCATGTGACCCGGTCGCTCATCGGGATCGCCGATGGTGCGCTTCCAGTCGAAGCGGTTGCGGAAGTCATTGCCCTCGACATAGTTGCCGCCGGGGAAGCGCAGGAACTTTGGCTTCATCTGGCACATCATCTCCATGAGATCCTTGCGGAGTCCGTTAGGCCGGTTGTTGAACGTCTCAGGGAAGAGCACCGTTTTGCTCAAGTCATACGTTCCCTCATTATCAGCGGTGATGACAAAGCGTGCGTCCTTCGTGGCCTTGACCTTCTCTGGAACCGTCAGCTCGAAGCTCTTCTTCTGCCAGTTCTCCCCGAGTCCGTCGATCTTTGTGGAGGCAAAGACCGTCTTGCCGTCGTTGCTGACGAGGCTCAGCGTGAGCGAAGCGCCGCTGCCTTTCTCAGCTTTGGCGATGACATATCCTTTATAATGTTCTTTCGCGCGGACGGGTACGCCCCAAAATCCGCCGTTGGCAATGCTTGCTCCAGCCTTCGCTTTCCATTTCAGCACCGCGGGGTTGGCACGGTTGTATCCGCCCTTCTGCGTGAGCGTGAGCTGTGAGGCCAGCGTGTCTGTTGCCAGCCAGTATTTCGGACCGCCCGAATGCCAGGGCGTCCATGGGTTGCGACGTTGTCCATTGGCATCCTCACGGAAAGAGGGGTCGCGCAGGATCTGAGCGTAGAGACCGCCTTCATAGGAGAAGTTGATCTCCTCGGTCATGATACCATATAGTGTCGGGCTTACCGCCTTCTGGGCTTTGTCGAGTTGCAAGGTCAGCTGCTGGGCGTTGGCACCGAGCGCTGCCATGAACATGAGAGTAGTTAAAGCAGTTTTTGTCGTTTTCATATTTGGGAGATTTGATTTCTGCTGCAAAATTACGACATTCATCTTAATACTACTTTGTTATTAGTCTCATAGAGTTTTGAAAATCGTTTCACAGTGTAACATTTACTTTGTGATACGTTTTTTCAGGCACTTTTTCGTGATAAAGCTATAGGGACTCACCATTTTTTACTATCTTTGTAACTATAAAACGAGGGGACGCGGCAGTTCCTACGTACATCCCGTACTCCGGCGTGTCGTACCTCTCAGAACCTGAATAACAAACAACTTGTTATCGACACAGATTAAAATCATCATGCGGAACCTTAAACAGACTCTTCTTTTCCTTATCCTATTACTGACTTCCGCCGTCGCGGAGGCTCAGACCGGAAAGCTCTACAACACCGAGAACGGCTTGTCGAGCAGTTTTGCCAATCAGGTGTTCCAAGACAGTCGTGGCTTCATCTGGATTGCTACGCGCAATGGCTTGAATCTTTTCGACGGCTATCACTTTGTTGTGATCAACCGCGACAATGCCGGAGCACGTGGTTTCGACAGTAACTATATTAATAAGGTGGAGCAGGACCGTCAGGGCAACATCCTTTTGGGCTCGAACAAAGGACTGTTGAGCTTCGACGGACAGCAGTTTCACGCATACAAAATCTACAACGATCAGCATAAGATCATCAAGACCTACGTCAACGACATCGTCGTGCGGCACAATGGTCAGGTGCTCATCGGTACGTCGGGCTACGGCATCCTTCAGCCCACGGGTAAGGCAGGGGACTATGTTTGCCGTCCGGTGAAAGGTGCTGTCAGCAAGTTGAAATACATCCGTCGGATGGCAGAGGACCGGCTGGGGCGTCTGTGGATCAACACCGAGGACGGGCACCTGTTGTGTCAGGATGCTCAGGGCCGGCTGACACAGCGGTTTCCGATGGGCGGCAATCAGTCTGTGTCGTCCATTGCCTGCGACGCTCAGGGCAACGTCTATGCCGGTACTACGGACGACGGTGTCTATTTCTCGCGCGGCGGTGTGGCTCCGTTCACGCAGATCAGCGCGTTGGGCAAGCTCTCGGTGTCGTGTGTCTTTGTCGCACCCTCGGGCAAAGTGTATGTAGGTTGCGACGGTTATGGCCTGTATTCCTATCAGCCTTCCATCGGCCTCGTGGTCAACAACCCGTTCTATTCCAACCGTATCGACCTCACCACGGGCAAAGTCAACTCCATCATCCAGGACCGGCAGGGTAACGTGTGGATGACAATGCTACAGAAAGGACTCTACATGCAGCCCTCGCTCGCCTTTGACTTTGGCTATGTCGGCTACCGGGCTGGCAACACCAACCCCATCGGCGGCAACTGTGTCACGCGTGTGCTCTTCGGCGAGGGCGGCACGATGTGGGTGGGAACTGACCGCGACGGCCTCTATCTTCTCGATGCCATGGGCAAGCAACTCCGGCACTATGCCTTCCCCAATACTGTTGAGGCGCTTTGTCTCGACAATCGCCACAGAGTCTGGATCGGCAGTTATCTCGAAGGCTGTGGCTATCTCGAAGGTGGCAACTACCATCCCGTGGACCTCGGACAAGGGGTGAGTGTCTTCGACATCAAATGCGACGCAAAGGGAAACATCTGGCTGGCAACACTTGGCAACGGCCTCGTGATGATCCGGCCTGACGGTACCCGGCGTCACTGTACGATGGCAAAAGGTGCCGACAACAACCTGAAAGTAAATAGCCTGCCCAACAACTTTCTCTTCAAGCTGGCTTTCTCACGCGACGGCAGCCGCCTCTTCGTGGCCAACTCGGTGGGCTTGGCCTGCCTCGACCTCAAGCGCGACAGTTGGGTGAGTACCTTCGGCGTGAACAGTGTCGACCAGGGATCGTTTGCCCACAGCCTCTATGTCGACAGCCGCGACCGCGTGTGGGTGGGCAGCAACGACGTGCTCTACTGCCACGACAAGGATCACTGGCGCAAGCCGCTCGTCTATACCGTACGGCAGGGACTGCCCGACAACAGCGTGGCCTTCATGCAGGAGGACCGTCAGGGACGGCTGTGGCTCGGTACGCTCCACGGCCTCTGCTGCATGGACATGCGCACGGGAAAGACCCAAAGCTTCTTTGTCGGCAATGGCCTGCAAAGCAATGAGTTCAGCGACGGTGCTGTCTCGCTCTCGACCGACGGACGTATGCTCGTCGGCGGACCGGGCGGCATCAACGTCTTCGACCCTTCGCGCATCGGCCGCACACCGTGGAAAGGCGTAGTGCAAATCTCACGCTTCATCGTAGGCAATGAGCCTGTGGCACCGGGAATGAAGTCGGGATGGTTTACCATCACCGAGAAGCCCTGCTACGATTCCCATCTCTTCTCCCTGGCACAGGACGACAACAGCTTCTCATTGGAGCTGACGACACTCACATATAATAATGTGGAGCAGGTGACCTACGCCTACAGCATCAACGACGAGGGATGGAAGACGTTGGCACAGGGACAGAATGTACTGTCCTTCGCCCATCTGCCTGCCGGTAAATATCAGTTCCGCATCAAAGCACTCTACAACGGGCAGTCGTCGTCCGTAGAGGAATTCACAGTCGAGATCCGTCCGGCGTGGTACGCTTCCTGGCCTGCCAAGTTCGTCTATCTGGTCTTGCTGGTCTGGGCCTTCTATGCTTATCTTGCCTATCGCAAGCGTAAGGAGCAGGAGCACCTCACCCTCCAGGAGCATATTCATGCCGAGGAGATGGGCGAGGCCAAGCTGCGCTTCTTCGTCAACATCAGCCACGACATCCGCACCCCGCTCACGCTGATCATCACACCGCTGCTCTCGCTCATCAAGACCGACCGCGACCCGCAGCGACAAAACACCTACTCGCTCATGCGCCGCAATGCAGAGCGTATCCTTCACCTCGTCAACCAAATGATGGACCTCCGCAAGATCGACAAGGGAAAGATGGTCATGCACATGCAGAAAACCAATATGGTCAGCTTTATCGACGACGAAGTCCAGCTCTTCCAGCAGCAGGCCAACATCAAGAAGATACACTTCGCCTTCCACCACGACAGCGATATGCTCCCCGTGTGGGTGGACCGCGACAACTTCGACAAGGTGATCATGAACCTGCTCTCCAACGCCTTTAAGTTTACGCCGACGGGTGGCGATGTAAATATCAGCCTGACACATACCGAGGCCGAGGCCATTATCACCGTGCGCGACACGGGCTGCGGTATTCCGAAAGATAAACTCGAGACGATCTTCCAGCGCTTCTATCAGAGTCCTACCAGCATGGGAGAGCGCAACACGGGTACGGGTATTGGTCTCGACCTCACCCGTTCGCTCGTGGAACTCCACTATGGCACGATCACCGCGCGCAACAACAGCGACGGGCCGGGCTCCTGTTTCATCGTCACCCTGCCCTTGGGCAACAGCCATCTCAAGCCCGAGGAGATGCTCGCCGACGACGGCAGCATGGCTGCAACGCAGCACGATAACAGTGAGGCCGACAAGCAGCTGGCTCAGGAACTCAAGGACATGGAGGCTGACCCACTCGTGCACCCGATAGCCTCACGCGACGACAATAGCAAGCCTACGATAGCCATCGTGGAGGACGACGACGAGATCGCCAGCTATCTGCAGACCGAGCTGAGCAATGAATACAACGTCCGCTACTATCCCAACGGCAAGGTGGCGCTCGCTGAAATCCTTAAGGACATGCCGAACCTGGTCATCAGCGACGTGATGATGCCTGAGATGGACGGCATCACGCTCTGCACAAAGCTCAAGTCAAACATCAACACCAACCACCTGCCCGTCATCCTGCTCACCGCCAAGAGCCGTGACGAGGACCGCATGGAGGGCTTGGAGACCGGTGCCGACGCTTATGTGGTGAAGCCGTTCAACATGGATATCCTGCGCCGCACCATCGCCAACCTCCTCGCCGTGCGCCGTACGCTGAAGAACAAGTTCACCGGCCAGGAGGACCAGGCTGACAGGGTCACCAAGGTAGACGTGCAGACACCCGACGACAAGTTCATGCAGCGCATCATGGATGTCATCAACGACAATCTCAGCAACTCTGACCTTGGCGTCGACGACATCGCGGATCGTGTGGGCATCAGCCGTGTGCACCTCTATAGAAAGATGAAGGAGCTCACCAACCAGACACCGCACAACTTCATCAAGAATCTGCGACTGAAGCAAGCTGCCCGCCTGCTCGAGGATCCGAAGCAGAGCATCACCGAGGTGATGTACGCCTGCGGCTTCTCCAACTCGGCCAGCTTCTCCACGATGTTCAAGAATATGTACGGCATGTCGCCGCGGGATTATCAGCGCTCGAGAATATAATCTCGTTTACTATATCCCAAAACATATATACATGATTATGCAAAGTCAACGGGAAGAAAGAGAAATACAAAACAAAGCAGCAACATTTATGTCGTCTGTTGCTTGCTTTTAGCCCTAAAAGATTCGCTTCTTATAACTTTATGTCACTGCCCACATCTTACCTTAATACAGATTGCTGTTTGTTGATGAAAAATGCATATTAGTTGAAAAATAGAATAATTCTGCACAAAACATTTGGGCAAATGAGATAAAATCTATACCTTTGCATGTGTAAAGAAATATATATCGTTCGTTAGTTACAACAGCTTTTTTATTCAACTATCCAGACCATCCTTTTCGTGAGAAAGGGATGGTTTTTTCTATGTATGTAGGCCAGCCTGCTCCTTCTCCTTTTCATATAACATATCAGCGAACACAATGTCATTGATATACCTATGATTTTCTTAACATAGGATATGTGCGAGCCTACCCTCTGAGTCTCTCTCTCAGCGCATTACTTCTTCTGAGATAAGCCATGAGAAGGAAGACGCTCAGGAAGGCGATGACCAGAGAGACGAGATAGAAGTTGCCGGCAAACAGGTCGTAGAGGCCGTGGAGCGTAGCGGGTATGGCCAGCGCCAGCACATAGAGCGATTTGCGATACTGTGGATAGAGTCCGGCCATGCCCACGAAGTAACCGCAGATACCTGCCCACACGGCATGGAGAAAAGGCAGAGACGTCAGTCGGGCGATGTTCAGCACAAAAGCCGTGGTGTAGTCGGCACGGATGTTGATCGACGTCTGATACTGCACGCCCTCGAAAACGCCGAAGGCTATACCCGCCATAAGACCATAGAACACCATCGTCTGCGGTAGCTGCGGCTCGCGAGCCCGTCGCTCCAAGACGAGCAGAGGGATCATCTTGGCGAACTCCTCGGTCAGTCCGATGCCGAGGATATAGCCTAAGATGCTCAGCGGGAAGGGCGCCGAGGTGAAGGCGTAGAAGAAATTCAACTCGTTGAGTCCCGAGAAGATGACGAATACGCCGAGCTGTGTGAGGAAGAATGTGGAGACGGCCTTGCTCTTGCTGATCTGTCGCGTGCGGAAGAAATAGGCGAAGAACAGTCCCCAAACGGTGGCGAAATAGAGGCTCACGGCATAGAAGACGAGATAACCGCCGATGGGCAACAACATGATAATGGACAGCGACAGCCCAACGATGGCAAGGATGAGCAACCGCTTGTCCTCCATGATATGGTGCCGCTCCATGTCGTCCTTGGGAAAGATAAACGCGTGCCCGATATATCTGAGCTGCTCCATGAGTGAGCCGCGGTTGCGCACACGCGGGCGGATGCCGCGCACGGCGAGCAGCTCCTCTACCGTGCCCTCGACCCCAGACTCCGCGTCGCGTGCCCGGTCGTTGAGCAGCAACCGTCCCTCTTCTACGTATCTTGCAATATCAGGCGCCTCGTAGGGTCCGTATTCATGTTGGTTCCTAATGATATAAATCATAACGCTCCCGTTCTAAAGATCTGCTAAATCTTATAGCTAACTTCAATCTTACTGATTGCGTATCGCCGCAATATGTCTCAGAGACTTATTTTCCGACACCAATCTGGTCCAGAGCCTGCTTGATGTCGTCGAGGATGTCGTCCACATCCTCGATTCCCACAGACAGACGGATGAGATCCGGGGCGATGCCGGCGGCCTTGAGTTGCTCGTCGGTCAGCTGGCGGTGGGTGTGACTGGCTGGATGCAGCACACAGCTGCGGGCGTCGGCCACGTGCGTGACAATGTTGATCATCTGCAGCGAGTCCATGAACTTCACGGCAGTGTCGCGGTCTCCCTTCAAGCCGAAGGCGATCACACCGCAACTGCCTTTAGGCATGTATTTCATGGCACGCTCGTGATAGCGGTCGTCTTTCAGTCCGGAGTAGTGCACCCAAGCCACGCGCGGGTCGTCATGCAGGAACTCTGCCACGGCCTGCGCGTTTTTGCAGTGCTGGGCCATGCGCAGGTGCAGCGTCTGTAGGCCGAGGTTCAAAATGAAAGAGTTCATCGGCGCCGGTATGCTGCCCAGGTCGCGCATGAGTTGAGCCACAAGCTTGGTGGTATATCCCATCTTGCCGAAGGCCTTGACATAGGTGAGCCCGTGGTAGCTCTCATCGGGTGTGCAGAGTCCCGGGAACTTCTCGGCATGTGCCATCCAGTCGAAGTTGCCGCTGTCCACCACAGCGCCACCGACCTGCGAAGCCGTTCCATCCATATATTTCGTGGTGGAGTGCGTCACGATGTCTGCGCCCCACTCAAAGGGACGGCAGTTGACCGGTGTGGCGAAAGTGTTGTCGACAATCAGAGGCACGCCGTTGCGGTGGGCCACACGAGCGAACTTCTCGATGTCGAGCACGGCGCAGTCAGGGTTGGAAATCGTTTCGCCGAAAAGTAACTTAGTGTTGGGACGGAAGGCAGCCTGCAGTTCTTCCTCCGAGGCATCGGGATTGACAAAGGTGCACTCGATGCCGAGTTTCTTCATCGTCACGCCAAAGAGGTTGAACGTGCCGCCATAGATCTCGTTGGAGGCCACAATGTGATCGCCGGCCTCACAGATGTTGAACACGGCATAGAAGTTTGCCGCCTGTCCGCTCGAAGTGAGCACGCAGCCCACGCCGCCTTCGAGCTGTGCGATTTTCTGCGCCACCGCGTCGTTGGTGGGGTTCTGCAGTCGTGTATAGAAGTATCCCTCTTTCTTCAAGTCAAACAACTGTGCCATCTCATTGGAGTCGTCGTACTTGAAGGTAGTGCTTTGGATGATAGGCACCTCAATAGGTTCACCGTTTTTGGGTTGGTAGCCACCTTGCACGCAGAGGGTTGCCGTCTTTAAGTTCTTTTTCATCGTGTCGTTTCTTTATGTCGATTAGAAGATAATTTGTTCCAATTCTTTTAATTTCAACCACAAAAGTACAAAAAAACTTAGAAATCAAAGCTCTTGCAAGCATAAATTACTGTCTTAGGGCGACAAAAAGAGCATAAGAAGCAAAGAGGCGACGAAGAATCACTCCCCGTCGCCCCCTGAATAGCCTTTCTATTCAAACAAGTTTGTATAACAGTATAACATTGCGTCTCAATAGCCGCGTTTTCAAAAGTTATTTATTGGCCGGATGGTCATAGCTGCTCTTGCGCACGTCCCAATACATCTTCGTGTAGTAGTTGTTCGTGCCGTCGGAGAGCTTGGCGACTGCCTCCTTGAAGTTCGTACCGTTGAGCGTACTCTCGTTGGTGGGGTACTTCACGCGTTCGATGATGTCGCCCTTGGTGTCGGACAGCGGTGTGAACTTCACAGGCTGATCCTTATAGATGCAAGCGATCTCGCCCGGACGCATGAGCTGTTCAGGATAGCCGGTGCGACGAATCTCCGTCCATGCCTCCGTGCCATTGGTGAAGAGGTCGAGGTATTTCTGGATAGCGCAGCTCTCGGCATCAACCTTCTTCGACACGGCGGCGACATAAGCATCCTCGTCGGCGGCGCTCAGCGTCTTGCCCGCCAGAGCGTACCAGTATGCGAGGCTGGCGCGCACGCCGTCCTCATAGTCCTGACGGTCATAACCGTTGTACTCACAGAGGATGAACTTCAGCTCAGCGTAGGTCATCAGTGGCACGCTGTAGGTTGGAGTCAGTGCCAGCGGCTGGCCGCTTTTCCAGTCGGGTGAGGAAGCGCGGAACTTGTCCTGGATGCCGGTGGGCGTGACAAACGGCATGCCCGTGTACTCGCCGTCGCCGTTAGGACAGGTGTAGATGCTCAGGCGCGGATCGACCGTTCCCGGCCACGGATGCGTCTTGTGGTTGAGCTCGTCGGCCTCGCCCTTGAGCAGGTAGAGCAGCGGACGGGCGATGGAGAAGTCGTTGCGGCCCTCGACATAGAAGCCCTCGTAGAACTGGCAGTAGTCCGACCCGGAAGCGGAATAGGTGAACTTTGCCGCGTCGTCGTTGCTCTGCATCACGCCGCTCTCCACGGCCTCCCGGATATAAGTCTTCCAGTTGGGATCCACCTTGGACAGATGGATGGCGAGGCGGCACTTGAGCGAGTTGCCGAAACGCTTCCATTTCTCTGCTTTGCCGCCGAAGATGACATCACCGGAGGAGAAGGCTGGCTGGCTGACGTCGATGGTGTTGACGGCGTCGGTGAGCTCCTTGATCATCTCGGTATAGATGTCCTTCTGCGAGTCATAGACCGCGTAGAGCATGCCCTCGCTCTCAAGTTTACCGGCCTGAGAGTACGGCACGTTGCCCCATGTGTCGGTGATGACATCCATGAGCCACACCTTCATGATCTTGGCAGCGGCAATCTGGTTGGCATTGGCGCCGTAGGCCGAGTTGGTGGCTTTGTACTTCTCGTCGGTGTTGAGGGTGATGACCTTGTCGAAGTTGGCCAGTCCCATGTAGAGATAGTTGAAATAGCTGTTGTTCACCGTCTCACGTATCTGGTAGCGGTCCTCCTCGGTGTAGTTGCGCTGCACCCACTGCTGACTGTAGGTCAGGCACTGGCGTCCGCTGAACCAGAGGTCGTAGATGTTGTCCATAGCCCACTTCTCGGCACCCTCCATGACCATGTTCGAGGGCACGTCAGCGGGCGAGTTGGGATTCTCGTTGACGCTGTCGATGTCGCTGCACGAAAAGGTTGTCAGGGCTACAGCCCCGATCGTCATATATCTGAGTATTTTGTTCATAGATTCATCCTCCGTAATTAGAATTTGACATTTACCGTAAAGCCATAGCTGGCCACCATCGGCGTGGCACCACCTTCGATACCTTGCACGTTGCCACTGCTGGTGACGATCATCTCCGGGTCGAAGTGCTTGCAGTCGGGTCCCCAAACGGCGAGGTTACGGCCGTAGGCACTCAGGCGCAGCCCCTTGACAAACCAGTTGGGGCGCATCTTGAAGGTATAGCCAATCGACACTTCACGCAGTTTGATATAGTCGCTGCGGAGCACGTTCTGTGCAGCCGGTCCCGTGTAGTAGTTCTCGTAGTAGTCGCGGGCACTGACCACCTTGGTGTTTTTCACCGGTTGGCCGTTGGCGTCGGTAGCCACTTTGTAAGATCCGTCGGCGTTCTTGATATAGTTGCCGTTGGCGTCTGTGGCAGCCACATAGCCGTCGGTGATCATACCCTTCTCACGCACGCCGTTGGCAGCGGTCTCCTCAAACATACCGGTGTAGCAGCCCCACAGACGGGTCGTGGAGAAATAGTGACCGCCATGCGAGAAGTCGAACTGAACGCTGGCGTCGAAGTTTTTCCAGCGGAAACTGTTGACCAGACCACCCGTGAAGTCAGGATAGATGCTGCCGATGTTGCGGTTGTCAGCCGTAGCCTTATAGAGTCCGGTCTCGGGATCTACGAGTTTGTGTCCGTACTCGTCATAGAGGTAGTCGGTGCCCTTGATGATGCCGTAGCCCTCACCTACCGAGGCTCCTACTTCCACCATGAAGGGGGCAGTGCCCAAGCGCAGGTAGTCGACACCGTCGGTGAGGCTCTTCACCTTGTTCTTATTGGAGGCGAGTGTCAGCGAGGCGTTCCATTCAAAGTCGTGTGTCTTGACCGGTGTGCCGTGGATAGCGAACTCGATACCGTGGTTCTGAATCTCACCGCTGTTGACAACTTTGTAGATATAGCCTGTCGTACCCGAGACAGACAGCGGAAGAATCTCGTCTTTTGTCGTCGTGGTGTAGTAGGTCAAATCGAAGCCGAGGCGCTCGTCGAGCATGCTGGCCTCCAGACCGAACTCCCATGAGTGGGTGCGCTCAGGCTTCAGGTCTTTGTTGTTGAGCGTGTTCTGCATACGGTAGCCCGGTGTGGAGGGGTCGATGTTGGTGTACTGCAAGAAGGTCTGCTCCACCTGATAGGGGTCGGTGTCGTTGCCCACCTCGGCATATCCGGCGCGCAGCTTACCATAGTTGAGCCAGGGCAGGTGCTTCTTGAGCAGTTCGGAGAACAGCCAGCTGGCGGTCACCGAAGGATAGGTATAGGTGTTGTTGCCGCTGGGCAGTGCCGAGCTCTTGTCGGTTCTGACGGTGCCCTCGAGGTAGAGCATGTTTTTCCAGCCGAGGGTGACATCGGCAAATACCGAGTTGATGGCCTTCTCCTGCTTGTAGTTGTAGGCATGAGGCGTGGAGATGGAGTTGGCAAGGTTGTAGAAGTCGGGAATAGCAAGTCCGCCGACGGTCTCGCCGTAGATGTACTCATAGTGGCGTTTCATGATGTTGGCACCGAGGTTGGCCGACACGCTGTAGTCGTCGTGGAAAGTCTGGTTGTACATCAGCATGAACTCATGGTTGATCTCGTACTGAGTGCGCGCCACCTCTCTGTATTTCGACAGCTCCTGGGAGTGCACGGCGTTGCGCTCATACTGCTTCATGGAGTAGTAGTCGAGGTTGGCCTTGTACTGTGCCTTGAGCTGTGGGAGGATCTGATAGCTGAAGCCTGCATTGCCGTAGACACGGTCGCGGGAGTCGTTCTCATAGTTTTTGTAGCGACTCCAGTAGGGGTTGTTATGGAACTGAATAGTAGGATCGTCAAAGCCACCCATGTTCCACGAGCCCTGTGTGCCGTCGGGTTGGATATAGAGTTCCTTGAGCTCGTTCATATTGAGCTGCCGCTGGCCCCACTGCGTGAACTTCACCATGATGTTGTTGTCGCCGTAACCAGTTTCCTGGCGTCCCTTGGTGCGGTTGTTGAAATAGTTGACCGTGGTGAAGACATTCAGTCGCTTGTCCTTGCTGGTGATGTTTCCGCTGACGTTGAAGATGTTTTTATACTGACTGCTGTTGGGCTCGTAGCCCTTGAGCGAGGAGTTGGTATAGGAGATGCGGTAGGCGCTGTTGTCGTAGACGTGCGAGATTGCCACATTATTCGTATAGCTGACACCGGTATTAAAGAAGTCGCGGACATCGCTTGTCGCCGGGCTCCATGCCGATGTGGTCGGGTCGCCCTGCTCGCCGCCGATGCGCCATTTGAGCAAGTCGTACCATGAAAGCACCTGACGCCCGTCGAGTTTCGGACCCCAGCTCTCGTCCATGCCGTAGTCAGGGATGGTGTAAGTCTTGCCGTTGATGGTCTGTGTGGAGAAGTCGTCGCCTTCGTCGCCGTGGGCATACTCGCCTGCGTAGCCATAGCCGCCACCATACTGGCTCTGGAGCTTTGGCAGTTTGGTGACACTCTCAAAGCCGATGGTAGAGGAGTATTCCACGCCGTAGCCAGCGTGCTGACGGGCGTGTTTGGTAGTGATCATCACCACGCCGTTGGAGGCGCGGCTGCCGTAGAGTGCCGAGGCGGCAGCTCCCTTCAATACAGAAACGCTCTCAATGTCGTCGGGGTTGATGTCCTGCACGAGGTTGCCGTAGTCGTAGCCCTCGGCACCTCGGGCTGTTTCCGAGCTGTTGTAGTCACGACCCTCGATGGGCACACCGTCGACGACGAAGAGCGGCTGGTTGTTGCCCGTGAGAGAGTTGGCGCCACGGATAAGCACCTTGGCACTACCGCCCATGCTACCTGCACCGGAGGAGATCTGTAGTCCGGCGATCTTTCCCTGCAAGGCGTTGACAGGGTTGCTCAGTCCGCCGCGGCTGAGGTTCAGGTCTTCGCCTTTCACCTCTGTGACGGCATAGCCGAGGGCTTTCTTCTGTCGCGACACGCCGAGGGCGGTGACCACCACGTCGTTGAGCGTAGTGTTGTCGGCTTCGAGATAGACGGTCTGGTTTTCCTTAGCCTTGACGGTCTTGGTTTTCAAGCCAAGGTAAGAGATGCGCAGCGTACTCCCCGCCGGGATGCTCATCTGGTAGTGTCCGTCGACATCGGTGACGGTTCCTGTCTTGGTTCCTACGACCAGTACCGAGGCGCCCACAACGGGATCGCCCTCAGCGGTGAGGATGGTGCCGCTGACTTTCGTCTGCGCCATCGCCATCGCTGTACTGAGTGCCATAGAGGCTAAAAGCATCGTGACTCTTTTTTCCATAAGCTCTCTCTAATTAATTAAGTTAACAATAATACGATTTGTTTTCTTTTTCTCTCTATTCCAGACAACAAGAGATTTTTAATTTTTTGCAAAGATAAGTAATTTTATCAAAACCGACAAGCAAAAACGACATAAATTTTCTTTTTCATGAGTTTTACTTATGTTTTTGACAGGCATTCGTTCGCTTGAACGACATTCCTCTATATATAATAGGTTATCCACGGCTTTCTGATATTAACATATCAACGATCTCAGAAACAAAAACGGGAGCAAGTCCACTCCCCGCGGCAGCGCTTTCACCACCCATCCACGCCGTCGGGCGCTGTCAGCGACGGACTTGCACGCACGTCCGACTCGCCGGAAGCCACAAGGACTTTTGCGACACATCTTGCCCGCAACACAATATTCCTTGACAAAAAGACGCCAAAATTCGCCGAATTCAGCGCCAAGGAGGACTTGACGCGAAAAAACGCAGCCACAAGGGCGGAAAATTGTCAGATTATCCAACAACGGATCGCCCACCGCCCTAAGCGCGCACGATCCACCGGGCCACAAACCTCGTCATTTAGTGACCGCACATCAGCAACCCACGGATAACGGATATACTATATATAATAGGTGTAATCCACTCCCCTTCCTGCCATGCCATGACTCCAAAATGTATGAATTATGGCTTATGCAGCTATACTTTGTTTTACATATCTCCACTTTTTAAGCAATAAGCGCCATTTTACTTACAATCTCGATTTTACACGCTCTTGTTTATAAGCAATCGTAACTTCACACACATATAGAAGAAATTCTTTATCCCCTTTTGTAGGTATATTCTTACATTTAGAAGTCTTTTTAGTAATTTTGTAGTCAATTTGATAGAGAAATAACCAAATACGTTAGCAAATGCAAAGAAATGGATTGTACAACAGCGCCTACGAGCACGATGCGTGCGGTGTAGGTATGGTGGTGAATATCCACGGCGGTAAGTCGCACCAGCTCGTCGACAACGCCCTGAAAGTGCTCGAGAACCTGCGCCATCGTGGCGCTGAGGGCGCTGACGGAAAGACAGGCGACGGTGCAGGCATCCTGCTGCAGATTCCCCACGAGTTTATATTGCTTCAGGGTATACCAGTTCCGGAGAAGGGCAAGTACGGTACAGGATTGATTTTCTTGCCCAAAGATGAGAAACGTCAGCAATCCATTCTTTCCATCATGATCGAGGAAATCGAGCGCGAGGGATTGCAGCTCATGCATCTGCGCTCGGTGCCTACGAACCCCGACTGCTTAGGCGAGGCCGCTCTGGAGTCGGAGCCTGACGTCAAGCAGGTGTTCATCACCGGCGTCAGCGACGACAAGGTGCCTGTCTTCGAGCGCATACTGTATATCATCAGAAAGAAGATCGAGCGCCGCGTCCACGACAAGGACTTCTATATCTGCTCGCTCTCGAGCAAGACCATCGTCTACAAGGGTATGCTCTCCAGCTTGCAACTGCGCCAGTACTATCCCGACCTGACGAACAACTATTTCACCAGCGGTCTGGCACTCGTCCACTCCCGCTTCTCTACCAATACCTTCCCCACATGGGCACTGGCACAGCCGTTCCGTCTGCTCTGCCACAATGGTGAGATCAACACCATCCGCGGCAACCGCTCGTGGATGAAAGCACGTGAGAGTGTGCTCTCTTCCGAAGCACTCGGCGACATCCGCGACATCTCACCGATCGTTCAGCCCGACATGAGTGACTCGGCTTCACTGGACAACGTCTTTGAGTTCTTTGTCATGAATGGCATGAGTCTGCCACATGCTCTGTCGGTGATGATTCCGGAGAGTTTCAACGACAAAAACCCGATCAGCGAGGATCTGAAAGCCTTCTATGAGTATCATTCCATCCTGATGGAGCCGTGGGACGGACCTGCCGCACTGATGTTCAGCGACGGCCGCTACGCCGGAGGTATGCTCGACCGCAACGGTCTGCGTCCGGCCCGCTACACGATCACCAAGAACGGCACAATGGTGGTGGCCTCTGAGGTCGGCGTGATGGACTTCGACCCCACCGAGATCGCCGAGAAAGGACGCCTGCAGCCAGGTAAGATCCTGCTCGTCGACACCGAAGAGGGCAAGATCTACTACGACGGAGAAATCAAGGAGCGTCTCGCTTCTCAGCATCCTTATCGCCAGTGGCTCAACACCAACCGCATCCAGCTCGAAAACATCCGCTCGGGCCGTAAGGTCAGCAACAGCGTAGAGCATCTCCATGCCAAAGAGGTGGAATTTGGTTTCGGCGAGGAAGACATCAAGGACACGCTCATCCCCATGTCCACCAAGGGACAGGAGCCTACGGCTTCCATGGGCAACGACACGCCGCTGGCTGTGCTCTCTCCCAAGCCGCAGATCTTCTTCAACTACTTCCGCCAGCAGTTCGCCCAGGTCACCAATCCTGCCATCGACTCCATCCGTGAGAACCTCGTGATGAGTCTGGCTGAGTATATCGGACGCGTCGGCACAGGCATTCTCAACCCCGACGAGACCAACTGCAAGATGGTGCGTCTGCCCCACCCTATTCTGACCAACGCACAACTCGACATTCTTTGCAACATCCGCTATAAAGGCTTCAACACCCGCAAGCTCAGCATGACCTTCGAGGCTCCCGCTGATCCGGCCATGGGCGGCGAACGTCTCCATGAGGCCATCGACCGCCTCTGCCACGACGCCGAGCAGAGTGTTGACGACGGATACAACTATATCATCCTCTCGGACCGCGACATCGACGACAAGCACATCGCCATCCCGTCACTGCTCGCCGTGAGTGCCGTACACCACTACCTGATCAATGTGGGCAAGCGTGTGCAGACCGCGCTGATCGTCGAAAGCGGTGAGATCCGCGAGGTAATGCACGCTGCCCTGCTCTTGGGCTACGGTGCTTCCGCACTCTGTCCTTACATGACCTACGCCGTCCTCGACGACTTGGTGAAGAAGGGCAAGATCCAGGAGAACTACCCGACTGCCGAGGCCAACTATATCAAGGCCGTGAAGAAAGGCTTGTTCAAGATCATGGCCAAGATGGGTATCTCTACGATCCGTTCTTACCGTGGTGCCCAGATCTTCGAGGCCATCGGTCTGTCACAGGGTTTGCTGAAGGCTTACTTCGGCACCGACACGAGCAGCATCGGCGGCATCGGACTCGACACCATCGCCCGCGACCAGCTCCGCTTCCACAGAGCTGCCGTGAACACTGAGAAAGAGGAGGAGACGCTCCACATCGAACTGCCACTGAAGAACCTCGGACAGTTCCACTGGCGCAAGGACGGTATCGACCACGCATGGAACCCAGAGACCATCGCTACCCTGCAGCTCGCTACGCGCACGGGCAACTATGAGCTCTTCAAGAAATTCTCCAATCTCGTCGACCACAAGAAGGAGCCGATCTTCGTCCGCGACTTCCTCGACTTCAAGCGCAACCCGATAGATATCAATAAGGTGGAGCCCGTCGAGAGCATCGTCAAGCACTTCGTCACCGGTGCCATGAGCTTCGGTGCACTGAGCAAAGAGGCTCACGAGGCGCTGGCTCTGGCCATGAACGCCCTCGGCGCACGCAGCAACACCGGTGAGGGCGGTGAGGACCGCGACCGCTATTCCGGCACTGTCGACGGCATCAGCCTGAGCAGTAAGACCAAGCAGGTGGCTTCCGGACGCTTCGGTGTCACCACAGAATACCTCGTCAACGCTGAGGAGATCCAGATCAAGGTAGCGCAGGGTGCCAAGCCTGGTGAGGGCGGACAGCTGCCCGGCTACAAGGTCAACGAGATCATCGCCAAGACACGCCACTCCATTCCGGGCATCTCACTCATCTCTCCACCGCCTCATCACGACATCTACTCCATCGAGGACCTCAAGCAGCTCATCTTCGACTTGAAGAATGTCAACCCGAAGGCTGCCATCTCCGTGAAGCTTGTCGCCGAGAGCGGCGTGGGCACCATCGCAGCCGGCGTAGTGAAAGCTAAAGCCGACCTCGTCGTCATCTCCGGTGCTGAAGGCGGTACAGGTGCCAGCCCTGCCAGCAGTATGCGCTTCGCCGGCATCTCGCCCGAGATCGGCATCGCCGAGACACAGCAGACGCTCGTACGCAACGGTCTGCGCTCACTGGCCCGTCTGCAAGTCGACGGTCAGCTGAAGACTGGTCTTGACGTCATCCTCATGGCACTGCTCGGTGCTGAGGAGTTCGGATTCGGTACTTCCGCACTGATCACCTTGGGCTGTGTGATGATGCGTAAGTGCTCGCAGAACACCTGCCCCATGGGTGTGGCCACACAGGACCCGAAACTGCGCGCACACTTCCGAGGCAGCTACCACAACGTGGTCAACTATATGAAGTTCATCGCTCAGGAGGTGCGTGAATACCTCGCCGAGATGGGCTATACCTCACTCAACGAGATTGTCGGTCACACCGAGCTCATCGTGCCGCGTGACATCAAGGCCGAGGAGGCCAATGTCAACGAGGAGACGGTGGCTAAATGGAAGAGCCTCGACTTCTCCAACCTGCTCCACCGCGAGACCGGCGACACCTCGCTCTACTGCACCAAGCTGCAGGATCACGAGATCCACGATCTTCTGGATCAGCAGATCATCGCCAGCGCACAAAACGCCATCGAGAAGAAAGAGGAGATCAACCTCGACTACGCCATCCGCAACACCAACCGTGCTGTAGGCACCATGCTCAGCGGCCTCATCGCTACGAAATACGGCGAGGAAGGCCTGCCCGACGACACAATCAACATCAAATTCAAAGGTTCTGCAGGTCAGAGCTTCGGCGCGTTCCTCGTTCACGGCGTGAGCTTCAAACTCGAGGGCGAGACCAACGACTACTTCGGCAAGGGGCTCTCCGGCGGCCGCATCTCTATCCTGCCACCGATCCGCAGTAACTTCGAAGCCGAGGACAACATCATCGCCGGCAACACCGGATTGTATGGTGCCACCTCAGGTGAGCTGTATATCAACGGTCAGGTCGGTGAGCGCTTCGCCGTGCGCAACTCGGGAGCCATCGCCGTCGTGGAGGGTGCCGGTGACCACTGCTGTGAGTACATGACAGGCGGACGCGTCGTCGTCCTCGGTCCTACAGGCCGCAACTTCGCCGCTGGTATGAGTGGTGGCGTGGCTTACGTCTGGGACAAGAACCACAACTTCGACTACTTCTGCAACATGGACATGGTGGAAATCAACCTCGTGGAGGAGACCACTTACCGCAAGGAGCTCCATGAGCTCATCCGCCAGCACTATCTCTACACTGGCTCGAAGCTCGCCCGCACGATGCTCGACGAATGGAACCACTACGTCGAGGAGTTCATTCAGGTTGTGCCTATCGAGTACAAGCGTGTGCTGCAGGAAGAGCAGGTCAAGAAGCTCCAGCAGAAGATCGCTGACATGCAGAGAGACTACTAAGAATGATGAGTGATGAATGATGAATGTTGACTTATTACAACATTCATCATTCAACATTCAACATTGAAAACAACTCAACATTCAACATTGAACATTCAACATTAAGCATATGGGTAATCCAAGAGGATTTTTAGAGGTGGAGCGCAAGGAAGCCGGCTACCGCCCTATACATGACCGCATCCACGATTTCGGCGAAGTGGAGCAGACACTCAACAGTAATGACCGCCGACTGCAGGCAAGCCGCTGCATGGACTGCGGCGTACCTTTCTGCCATTGGGCTTGCCCCCTTGGCAACAAACCGCCAGAGTGGAACGATGCCCTCTACCGTGGTGACTGGCAGCTGGCCTACGAGTTGCTCACCGAAACCAACGACTTCCCGGAGTTCACCGGACGCATCTGTCCGGCACTCTGCGAGAAAGCCTGTGTGCTCAACCTCATGGAGCACGAGCCGACCACCAACCGCGAGGACGAGGCCGCCATCATCGAGCACGCCTTCGGCGAGGATTATGTCAAGCCGCACGTGCCCGAGCGCAATGGCAAGAAGGTCGCTGTCGTCGGTGCAGGACCTGCCGGTCTGACTGCCGCCACACGCCTCAACCAGAAGGGCTACACAGTGACCGTCTACGACGCACGCGAGGATGCAGGCGGACTGCTCCGCTACGGCATTCCTAACTTCAAGCTCATCAAGTCGATCATCGACCGACGTCTCAACCTGCTGCGCGAAGAGGGCATCATCTTTGAGTTTGGCGTGAAGCTCGTGGACTCTAAGAAGAAGAGTGCTGACGACAAAGGCGAGATCGCTGCCAACATTCAGAACGACCCGACACTCGGCAAGGACAAGACGGTGACCATCGACAAGCTCAGCGCAGACTACGACGCTGTGGTCGTCGCCACCGGCACGCCGACAGCCCGCGACCTGAAGATTCCCGGACGCGACCTCAAGGGCGTGTACTTCGCACTGGAGATGCTCTCACAGCAAAACCGTAAGCTCGCCGGACAGGAGTTCAGCCGCGATGAACTCGTCAATGCCAAAGGTAAGAACGTTCTCGTCATCGGTGGTGGTGACACCGGTTCTGACTGCATCGGCACAGCTCACCGTCAGGGGGCCAAGAGCGTGACACAGATCGAGATCATGCCAAAGCCGCCGGTGGGTCCCGACGATCCTAAGAACCCGTGGCCCAACTGGCCACGTACGCTGAAGACGACATCTTCGCACGAAGAGGGTTGCGTGCGCCGTTGGAACATCAACTCATTGGAGTTCCTCGGCAAGAACGGCAAGCTCACCGGCGTGAAGGTGCAGGAGATCACATGGGTGCCCAATCCCGAAGGCGGCCGTCCGCTGATGAAGCCTGCCAAGGATCCGGAGATCATCCCCGCCGAGATGGTGCTCCTCGCCATGGGCTTCCTCCGTCCACAACAGCCACAGTTCCCTGCCAACGTCTTCGTGGCCGGTGACGCTGCCTCAGGTGCGAGCCTCGTGGTGCGTGCCATGGCCAGCGGTAAGGACGTGGCAGAGAAAGTCGACAAATTGCTGAAATAGTCTTAGCCTCACACAGAGGTCAAACCTATTCATTAGACTTATCGCTTTTAGCGAAGCCAAGCAGGGGATCAACTCGGAACAGCTATCAGTGTCCGAGTGGATCCCTTTTTCCTTTCATCCCACCATACGCTCTACCCGACCGTGCTCATAGGCTTAGACCTCGCGGAAACGTTTCTTCAGCAGCGTATATTCCTTTCTTACGTACATAACCTTCTTCTATTTTGACGTTACTCATCCAAACAACGTTGTTTCTAATAGACTGTTTAACAACATATTACTATTGCCTCTCAGATTTTACTCAATGCACTGAGTAATTTCCTGCCACTAAGAGAAAGATAGCCAGACGTTTCTCTTTGTAACCATAACATGGTGGACAAACCGACAGAAATGAGAGGACAAAATGATAGATGAAGAAAAATAGTATGGCCTGTCCCTTGCATGATTAACTCGATCCCATTAATTTTGCAACCAGCAGAAACTCCTGAGAAGGGAGAGCTAAAAGCCTACAAGCGATCAGCAAATTACTTAGCAACAATCCGTTTTACTAATCCATACAATCAAAAATGAACAAGCTATTACTTACAAACGTGATTTGGATGGGAGTCCTCGCCCTGTCCAGTTGCAGCAACCAAATGATCACAGACGATCCGTCGGAAGAAGCCTCACCCGTGTGCGACTCCACT
Source organism: Hallella absiana (assembly GCF_025457485.1). Lineage (NCBI taxonomy): Bacteria > Pseudomonadati > Bacteroidota > Bacteroidia > Bacteroidales > Prevotellaceae > Hallella > Hallella absiana. Next base: position 90,977 of record NZ_JAMXSP010000006.1, on the reverse strand, counting down.
TCACTGACCACCCGTGCGGGCAAGCTCTCTACCTATTCGGCTCCTACCTATGCCGATGACTACTCCCCCATCGCCGACTGGAGCCAACGGGACAATTGGAACCTTGCCAATGTGCACGATCCGTCAGTGATGAAGGCCGATGACGGATACTACTATATGTATCAGACCGACGCCTCTTACGGCAACGCTTTGGACGGGCAAGGACACTTCTTCTGTCGCCGGTCCAAAGACTTGGTACACTGGTCGTGGGTAGGATCCACCATGCACAGACAGCCGTCGTGGGTGGCTACAAAAACCAACGAATACCGCGCTGCCATGGGGCTGCCTCCCATCAAGAAGTTCCGCTACTGCTTCTGGGCGCCTTGCGCCCGCAAGGTGAGAAACGGACTCTACAGAATGTACTACTCCATAGTGGTGGACAACTACATCGGAAACGGGAAATACAACGATGCCGCCAACTGGTGTAACTCATGGACAGAGCGTGCCTTCATCGGCGTGATGGAGACATCTGACCCGGCATCGAACAACTGGACAGACAAAGGCATGGTCACCACATCGTCCACAGACAAGGGATTTAACTATTACCGTCCGTCAGGCAGTGACTGGAATGCTTACTTCAAATACAACGCCATCGATCCTACCTACATCATCTGTCCCGATGGCAAGCACTATCTGCTATACGGATCTTGGCATTCCGGTATCGTAGCCTTGCGCATCAACCCCAACACGGGTAAAGCTTATAGCCAACAAGGCAATCCTTGGGGAGACATCTCCAGCTATGGCCAGCTCGTCTACTCGCGCAACCTCAACAGCCGTTGGCAGGCCTCTGAGGGTCCGGAAGTGGTATACCATGATGGTTACTACTATCTGTTCCTGGCCTACGACGAACTCTCTGTGGCCTACAACACCCGTGTGCTGAGATCGAAGAACATCCTTGGCCCTTATTATGGAAAAGACGGCCGCAACTGTACAGCAAAAGGTGGAGAGGCCTATCCTATCGTCACGCATCCTTATCGATTCAACGGCCACAGCGGATGGGTCGGCGTGTCGCACTGCTGCGTATTCGACGATGGCAAGGGCAACTGGTTCTTTGCCTCTCAGGGACGTCTGCCGGCCAACACAAACGGCAACCCATACTCCAACGCCATCATGATGGGACAAGTGAGATCTCTGAGATGGACACAAGACGGATGGCCTGTCGTCATGCCGGAAAGATATGGCAACGTACCACAACTCACCATCCTTGAGAGTGAGCTCAAAGGCAAATGGGAACTGATACCTTTGTCGTACAAAGCAGGCCAGCAATGCACTTCTGTCTCTATGACATTGGGCTCCGGCCACAAGATCACGGCTGGCTTCAAGGCTGGATCAACATGGAAATACGACAAGGCTGCCGGTATACTTTATATTGCTGGCATACCAATGTATCTCAGTCGCGAGGTTGACTGGGAGTCGAGACCCAGAAAGGCAACGATCGTCTTCTCCGGACTCAGCAACTACAACAGCAAAAGCAATCTGTTTACCTATTGGGGTAAAAAGGTAAACTAATTCCCGTCTGACATGACGATATTAGCTCGTATGGCTGATGTCACGAAACTATCAACGCTTCAGGAATACGCAAACAAAGCACTGCCAAGTTTGCGTATTCCGCTCGTTTTCACTATCTTTGAATAAGATAGGATGCACTGGGAATAGAAAAATATATTCTCGATATTCGCTGATATTCTTAATGGCATCGAAGATGGCACGTTAAAAGAAAAAACAATGGCTGGGTGTACACTGCCCTTTGCGTTCTTGGCGGCTTCGCGAGATTAAACTTATCATGTTGTCTTTTTGGTAAACGCTCCGCTACGCGGAATATCGAATATCCACGAAAATAAAGCTCGGGCTTTATTTTCTTATTCCGCTCGTTTTCACTATCTTTGCAAGTAGAAACAAAAGATTGTCACTATGAGCGCAGATTACAAACTTGTTCCTTACGGCATCTCTGACTTTGAGCAGCTAAGGAAGGAAAATAAATACTTGGTCGACAAGACCATGTTCTTTGAAAAGATGGAGAGGGCGGGCAACTTCCTTTTCCTGGTGCGCCCGCGCCGCTTCGGCAAGAGTCTCTTCTTGGACATGCTGGAGTCGTATTACGACATCAACCAAAAAAACAACTTCCAAGAGTTGTTCAAGGGGCTGTATGTCGCTGAACATCCGACAAAAGAGCAGGGAGAGTTTCTTGTGTTGCACCTCGATTTCTCTATAGTGGGCAGTGACTTGGAGAATCTATACGAGAACTTCAACAAATATCTGAGTCAACGTTGTATGTTGTTTGCCCAGAAATACGCAGCATACTATCCCGACGACTTTATGAAATATATGCAGCGGGAGGATACAGGAATGGGTATGCTCAACTTGATTCATGGATATTCGCATGAATTGAGACTCAAGCTCTACCTCATCGTCGACGAATACGACAACTTCACCAACAACGTGCTCAACGTGAAGGGACAGCGGGCTTACCACGAGCTCACGCACGGCACCGGCTTCTACCGCGACATCTTCAAGCTCTTCAAGCCGATGTTCCACCGCATCATCATGCTTGGCGTCTCGCCCATTACGCTCGACGACCTCACCAGTGGCTACAACATCGCACTGAACATGAGTCTCGATGCCCGCTTCAATCAGATGCTCGGCTTCTCGGAGGAAGAGGTGCGCCAGATGATCCGCTACTATAAGGAGGTGGGAGCCATCAGCGAGGACAAGACCGAGGACGACATCATCGCCGACATGAAACCGTGGTACGACAACTACTGTTTCGCAAGAAGAAGTTTCGCAACAGATCCTAAGATGTTCAACTGCGACATGGTGTGCTATTATATGAGTACGCTCGTTGATACCGGAGATCGTCCCGAAGACCTTGTGGATCCCAACACGATGACGGACTATGGCAAGCTGAAGCGGCTCATCGAGATCGACAACATGGAGGAGAACCGTCTCCGCATCATCCACGAGATCATAGAGAAAGGTTATATCCAAGGCATTCTTGTCAGCCATTTTCCTGCCGAGCGCATCATGGACTATGACAATTTCGTCAGCCTGCTCTACTACTATGGCATGCTGACCATCGGCGGCGTAGAAGGTGAGTTGCTCACGCTGATCATTCCTAACAACAATGTCAGACTGCAATACTATCGCTACCTCCGTGACGAATATCGGGAGATTGCACCGATTAGTACCACACAACTGAGCATTTGTTATGTTCGTGCGGCTATCCACGGCGACTGGCGCCCGTTGATAGAGTTCATCTGCAAGGCTTATCACGACACCACTGCCATCCGCCAGCTCATCGAGGGCGAGCGCAACCTGCAGGGCTTCATGAATGCCTACCTCACGCTGACCAACTACTATCAGGTGGCGCCCGAGATGGAGTTCTCCCACGGCTATTGCGATTTCTTCCTCTTGCCCAACTATCTCACCTATCCGATGGTGGCTCACAGCTACATCCTGGAACTGAAATACTTGAAGTCCGACGCTACCGAGGCGGAGGCCGAAAAACAATGGTCCGAGGCCGTGGAGCAGATCAAGACCTACGCGGCCGACAAGAAGTTGCAGAGCATGCTCCACGGCACCACGCTCCACCCGATCGTGATACAGATCAAAGGCTACGACCTCGTGAAGTACGAGGAAATCACTCTTCCGTCATGCTGAAAGCTCGGGCTTTATTTTCATAAAAACTCGTTTTCACTATCTTTGAATAAGATAGGATGCACTGGGAATAGAAAAATATATTCTCGATATTCGCTGATATTCTTAATGGCATCGAAGATGGCACGTTAAAAGAAAAAACAATGGCTGGGTGTACACTGCCCTTTGCGTTCTTGGCGGCTTCGCGAGATTAAACTTATCATGTTGTCTTTTTGGTAAACGCTCCGCTACGCGGAATATCGAATATCCACGAAAATAAAGCTCGGGCTTTATTTTCTTATTCCACTCGTTTTCACTATCTTTGCAAGTAGAAACAAAAGACTGTCTCTATGAGCGCAAATTACAAACTTGTTCCTTACGGTATCTCTGACTTTGAGCAGTTAAGGAAGGAAAATAAATACTTGGTCGACAAGACCATGTTCTTTGAGAAAATGGAAAGGGCAGGCAACTTCCTTTTCCTGGTGCGCCCGCGACGCTTCGGCAAGAGTCTCTTCTTGGACATGCTGGAGTCGTATTACGACATCAACCAGAAGGACAACTTCCAAGAGCTGTTCAAGGGGCTGTATGTCGCTGACCATCCGACAAAAGAGCAGGGAGAGTTTCAGGTGTTGCATCTCGACTTCTCTATGGTGGGCAGCGACTTGGAGAATCTATACGAGAACTTCAACCGTTACTGCTGCAATGTGATGGATTCTTTCATCGACGACTACAAGAACTACTATAGCCCCCGTGTCGTGGAGTGGGTACATAGTGCAGAAACGGCTGCAAGCAAGCTCAACATTGTCAGAATGGAGGCAAAGAAAGCAAAAAATAAGCTCTACCTCATCGTCGACGAATACGACAACTTCACCAACAACGTGCTCAACGTGAAGGGACAGCGGGCTTACCACGAGCTTACCCACGGCACCGGCTTCTACCGCGACATCTTCAAGCTCTTCAAGCCGATGTTCCACCGCATCATCATGCTTGGCGTCTCGCCCATTACGCTCGACGACCTCACCAGTGGCTACAACATCGCACTGAACATGAGTCTCGATGCCCGCTTCAATCAGATGCTCGGCTTCTCGGAGGAAGAGGTGCGGCAGATGATCCGCTACTATAAGGAGGTGGGAGCCATCAGCGAGGACAAGACCGAGGACGACATCATCGCCGACATGAAGCCGTGGTACGACAACTACTGTTTCGCCAGAAAGAGTTTTGCCACTGATCCAAAGATGTTCAACTGCGACATGGTGTGCTATTATATGAGTACGCTCGTTGATACCGGAGATCGTCCCGAAGACCTTGTGGATCCCAACACGATGACGGACTATGGCAAGTTGAAGCGACTCATAGAGATAGACAGAATGGAAGAGACCCGCCTCAGCACCATTCATGAGATTGCAGAGAAGGGATATATCTTAGGCACTGTCGTCAGCCATTTCCCTGCCGAACGGATCATGGACTATGACAATTTCGTCAGCCTGCTCTACTACTATGGCATGCTGACCATAGGTGGCGTGCGCGGTGAGACGCTGAAACTGATCATCCCCAACAACAATGTGCGCATCCAGTACTATCAATACATGTTTGATGAATATCAGAATATCAACGCGCTTCCCACTGCCGCATTGCGAAGTGTCTATGACAGCGCAGCGCTTGACGGCGACTGGCGCCCGTTGATAGAGTTCATCTGCAAGGCTTATCACGACACCACTGCCATCCGCCAGCTCATCGAGGGCGAGCGCAACCTGCAGGGCTTCATGAATGCCTACCTCACGCTGACCAACTACTATCAGGTGGCGCCCGAGATGGAGTTCTCCCACGGCTATTGCGATTTCTTCCTGCTGCCCAACTACCTCACCTATCCGATGGTGGCTCACAGCTACATTCTGGAACTGAAATACTTGAAGTCCGACGCTACCGAGGCGGAGGCCGAGAAGCAATGGTCCGAGGCCGTGGAGCAGATCAAGACCTACGCGGCCGACAAGAAGTTGCAGAGCATGCTCCACGGCTCCACGCTCCACCCGATCGTGATACAGATCAAAGGCTACGACCTCGTGAAGTACGAGGAAATCCCTCTTCCGTCATGCTGAAAGCTCGGGCTTTATTTTCATAAAAACTCGTTTTCACTATCTTTGCAAATAGAAACAAAAGGCTGTCACTATGAGCGCAAATTACAAACTTGTTCCTTACGGCATCTCTGACTTTGAGCAGCTAAGGAAGGAAAATAAATACTTGGTCGACAAGACCATGTTCTTTGAGAAGATGGAGAGGGCGGGCAACTTCCTTTTCCTGGTGCGCCCGCGACGCTTCGGCAAGAGTCTCTTCTTGGACATGCTGGAGTCGTATTACGACATCAATCAAAAGGACAACTTCCAAGAGTTGTTCAAGGGGCTGTATGTCGCTGACCATCCGACAAAAGAGCAGGGAGAGTTTCAGGTGTTGCATCTCGACTTCTCTATGGTGGGCAGCGACTTGGAGAATCTATACGAGAACTTCAACCGTTACTGCTGCAATGTGATGGATTCTTTCATCGACGACTACAAGAACTACTATAGCCCCCGTGTCGTGGAGTGGGTACATAGTGCAGAAACGGCTGCAAGCAAGCTCAACATTGTCAGAATGGAGGCAAAGAAAGCAAAAAATAAGCTCTACCTCATCGTCGACGAATACGACAACTTCACCAACAACGTGCTCAACGTGAAGGGACAGCAGGCTTACCACGAGCTCACGCACGGCACCGGCTTCTACCGCGACATCTTCAAGCTTTTCAAGCCGATGTTCCACCGCATCATCATGCTTGGCGTCTCGCCCATTACGCTCGACGACCTCACCAGTGGCTACAACATTGCTTTGAACATGAGTCTCGATGCCCGCTTCAATCAGATGCTCGGCTTCTCGGAGGAAGAGGTGCGGCAGATGATCCGCTACTATAAGGAGGTGGGAGCCATCGGCGAGGACAAGACCGAGGACGACATCATCGCCGACATGAAACCGTGGTACGACAACTACTGCTTCGCCGACGACAGCTACGGTGTTGAGCCCAGCATGTTCAACTGCGACATGGTGTGCTATTACATGAGTCAACTCGTTGATACAGGCAAACGTCCGAAGGTGATGGTTGATCCCAACACGATGACGGACTATGGCAAGCTGAAGCGACTCATAGAGATCGACAACATGGAGGAGAACCGTCTCCGCATCATCCACGAGATCATAGAGAAAGGTTATATCCAAGGCATTCTTGTCAGCCATTTTCCTGCCGAGCGCATCATGGACTATGACAATTTCGTCAGTCTGCTCTACTACTATGGCATGCTGACCATCGGCGGCGTAGAAGGTGAGTTGCTCACGCTGATCATTCCTAACAACAATGTCAGACTGCAATACTATCGCTACCTCCGTGACGAATATCGGGAGATTGCACCGATTAGTACCACGCAACTGAGCATTTGTTATGTTCGTGCGGCTATCCACGGCGACTGGCGCCCGTTGATAGAGTTCATCTGCAAGGCTTATCACGACACCACAGCCATCCGCCAGCTCATCGAGGGCGAGCGCAACCTGCAGGGCTTCATGAATGCCTACCTCACGCTGACCAACTACTATCAGGTGGCACCGGAGATGGAGTTCTCCCACGGCTACTGCGATTTCTTCCTGCTGCCCAACTACCTCACCTATCCGATGGTGGCTCACAGCTACATCCTGGAACTGAAATACTTGAAGTCCGACGCTACCGAGGCGGAGGCCGAAAAGCAATGGTCCGAGGCCGTGGAGCAGATCAAGACCTACGCGGCCGACAAGAAGTTGCAGAGCATGCTCCACGGCTCCACGCTCCACCCGATCGTGATACAGATCAAAGGCTACGACCTCGTGAAGTACGAGGAAGTCAAGCTTTGAAGCATCATGGATTAACCACTATATTGCTTCAAGGATATTGGTTCATATTATTATATGTTGAATAAACTGACACTTTTCCGCCCTCGTGGCTGCGATTTTCTGAGCCGCCCCCTATGTTGCCCTCAATTTTGCGAATTTCGAGGGCTTTTTTATAATCGGTTGACACAGAAGCGATTACAAGTCCAGTATGTTTTCATCTCCAACGGCAACGGCTTTTTACGATGAAATCTCGCTGATTTTGCTGATCAAAGCGTCCTTTTGATGCTGTCATCTCGGTTGTTTGATCCGGTCATCTCGGTTGTTTGATCCGGTCATCTCGGTTGTTTGACAACATCAAACCAGTGTTTTGACTTCAAGAGGCTGCAGAAATGGACGGTTTCTCTCTGTCTTTTCTCATTTTCGAGTCCCCTTGCTCTCTATATTGTGGCTCCGCGGTGATGCACTTTTGTAAAGATAACACAGCCTCACCCCCTACCCCCCTCTCCGAAGGAGAGGGGAGTAGAATGTTTTGCGGGTGTTTGACACAGCGGAGACTGCTGTGGAGGCGGATCCTGCGAATTCTTCTATATGCTCAAAGGATTGTTTAACCAGCATTTCACTCCCCTCTCCTTCGGAGAGGGGTTGGGGGTGAGGCTGTGTATTCTTCTATATGCTCAAAGGATTGTTTAACCAGCATTTCACTCCCCTCTCCTTCGGAGAGGGGTTGGGGGGTGAGGCTAGAAGAACAGCATCATGCGGCTTGCCTTGTGCTTCTGTCCAAGGTCGTCTTCCATCTGCTTGACCGCCTTTTCAAAGAAGAAGGAGACGAGAAACTCGTCCGTATTCTCAGTTCTGATCTGCCTTAATGCCCCAATATATTGCTGTCGGTCCTCCTTGCGGATGATGAGTTCGGGAAGCCCGGACTGCAGCAGGATGAAGTTTGAAAGCAACCGGCCCGTGCGCCCGTTGCCGTCGCGGAAGGGATGCAGATACTCGTAGAAACCGTGGAAGCGAGCGGCAAGTATCATCGGATGAACCTTTTGTGCTTCCATGGCCCGGGCTGTTGAGTCCATGAGTCTCGGCACTTGCGCGATAAGTTTTTCGTGCTCCCCAAAGACGGTATCTCCAGCTGCCATGTCAACGGTGGTGAACTCGCCGGGAACGGCATCGGGAACTTTATAAGGAAGCGTACGCAGGGTAACAAGACGGTTGACGGCTTTCAGCAGTTCCACATCAAACGCATGGTCAAGGTGCTCATGCATCCACTCGTAAGCAGCGAAGTGGTCAGCCATCTCCTGGCATTCCAGCAACGTCTTGCCAACGGGATAATAGCCCAGTCCCTGCTCGAAGAGGTCGCGCGTGTCGTCAACGGTAAACGAGCTGCCCTCGATACCGCAACTATGGCATGAGAACAACACCTCATTGCGCTCCCGGTATTGTTCCTTACCCATTGGCTCGACGATCAGTTTCTGATATTCGGCTACGGTCTCGTCATAACGTCTTATCTCGTTCTCATACATATATGTGGGATATGAAGGTCTTTGTGCAAAGATAATAAATGTTTCTGTATTGCGCAACAAATATAGAGTAGAATGTTTTGCGGATGCTTCTATATGCTCAATAGATTGTTTAACCAGCATTTCACTCCCCTCTTCCTTCGGAGAGGGGCTTAGGGGGTGAGGCTGAAACATGGCGGCCGCCATTCTCGCGAATAGCGGCCGCCCTCATTAATCTGTAAAATTAAACATGTGGGGAGGCGCCGGAATCACTTCCATCCATTCCCCTGATTTGCGATTATAATAAAAGTTGAATGTATAATACTCTGACACAAACTACCAAAACTAAGTTCCTTGCCGCCCGCACGAGTCAAAGTACCTGCCCACCTCGTACAGCCACTGGCTCTTCAGGCAGATATACTTCCGGTACTCCTTGTCGAAATAGCCATAGCGGGCGAACACGCTGTCGGCGAAAAGGGCACGTCTGATATGCCAGCAACTGTAATGGCCCAGCACTCCGAGAAACGAGTTGATGGAGTCCTCCGCCTTTCTGGGGCTCACCTCACCACGCTCAAGCCTCTTGCCCAAGACACATAGTTTACGCTTCATGCGCAGCAGTGTCTCGTTGGAGACATACTGGCGGTGAGGCTTCAGGTAAGCGCCAAGGAACAGCACGCCCCGGCGCGCCTCCACGATACCGGTCTTGCCCTCATGCAAACTCAGATGCAGATTGGTCCCCAGATACTCTGCCGCACGGTCCTTGACCCACAACAGGAACTCACGGTCACGGCTGACCACATAGCTGTCGTCGACATACCGGCCATAGTGCCGGCAGTGAAGGACACGCTTCATGTAGTCGTCATAGCCGCTCAGATACACGTTGCTGAACAGCTGTGACGTGAGATTGCCTATCGGCAGCCCACGTCCCTCACCGCTGTAGAAGAGACTCTTGTCATGGGGCAGCACCGACCAGTCGTCCCAGCTGCCACGCATGCGGCAAAACAGCGTAGGGTCGAGCAAGACGATCTCGCGCGTAAGATACAGCACGAAGTCCATGTCGACCACTTCGCGCCAGCGACGGACGTCGCCCATGCCTAGGCGGTGAGAGGACATCTCCCTTAGCCGACGCTCCGTGATGTCGAGCAGTACCTTTCGGTCTATGTGCGTAAAATATCCCCTGATGTCAAGTTTGAGGACGAAGCATCGCTGCGTCCACTCCCTGCTCTCCTGTCTGATGTGCTTCTCCAGCCGCTGTATGCCATAATGTGTGCCGCGCCCACGGATGCAGCTATAGCTATCGGCGATGAAGGTGCGCTCCAGCATCTCGTGGACATAGTTGAAATAGAGATGATGCACGATGCGGTCACGAAACTGGGCCGCGAACACCTCACGGCATTTCGGGTCGGTGACCATGAAGCAGGTAGAGGGCTGAGCCACATACTGCCGCGTCCACAGGTCATCGGCCAGCCGCCGCAGGTTCTCGTCGAGATGGCGCGAGAAAGCCACCACATAGGGCTTCTTGCCTTTATGCCGTCGCGCGTCATCGAAGGCGACATGCAGGTCGGCCAGCAGCTCGCTGTATGTCAGACGCTTTTCCCCTCTTTTTTCCATCTTGTCGTAATAATCATCATTTCCGACCGAAACCGAATGCTCGGCAGACCGGCCTGACGGAGAACCCGTTGTAACGGTTGTTGTTGTTGTCGGGATTGCGGTTGCCCGAATTGAAGTTCATGTTCCACGCGTTGTTGACGTTGCTCGAGTTGACCTGGCTCGACCAGTAGTTGCCGTTGGAGCCAACGTTGTTGGAACTCGTACCGTTCCTGTAGCCGGCCGCCGGCAGGAAAATCGGTCCACAATGCTTCAGTCGCCACTTGATACTCGCGCCGCACGGAATCCGCAAACACGACTGCCGGGGAAGCCGCGGGGCGCATACGCGTTTATCCACAATGGGAGGACGACCTATGAATTCACTTTCTGTTGTCGGGATGATATAAGTTGTCGGGATGATACTATGATGATTTCAAAGCACTCAATAGAGAAAGCTGAGCTCCTCCTTTAGTTTGACGAGGAAAAACATGCAGTCCAGTGGCGTGTGGCTCTCCACCTGAAACCTCAGGATGTCGTGCATGATGACCGACACCGGGCGCACGCTCTTGGCACCATGATTGTCGCTGCTCACTGTCGCGAGAGCCTGACTGCCCGAGGAGTCTTTATTTTCTTCCTTTTTTGTTTTCTCCTTTAGCTTCTCCACGGGCACCGACTCCTTCCATTGCGCGTATACCTTGGCAAGGTATTCCGGTGTGGCACCCTCGCCGAGTTTCTCCACGGGCACCATCACGTCGAAAGCATTCTCGGTCAACGTCTCCGTGCGGGCATCCGCCGGCAGGAATTTCTCACGGCTGCTCTCCGGGAAGCCCACCATCAGCAGCGTGCCGTCGAGATTCTTTATCTCTTTGTGCGTCACCTTCAGGTCCATCTTCTCCACGATGACGAGCAGCCAGGCACTCCACTCATACAGATGGAAGAAGTTTCCCTCCCGGAACACGTGCATCTTCACGCACTCCTCCATCGTGCTGCGCTTTCCTTCTATTTCATACACCTCTTTCAGTTTTGCCATGATATCTCTTTTTTTGCTTCCGCCGTCTCCGCTTTTCTCTTTGGCGCGTGCCCTGTTTCCGCCTTTCAGGCGGGGCACGACCGCAGAGAAAAGCGGTGACGGCTCAGCGATGTAACATCGTTTCTTTGCTTTGTTCTTTTTGTTGTTTTTGTTCTTGTCTGTGAAAGTGAATTCAACGGCAGACCGGCCTGACGGAGAACCCGCCGTAACGGTAGGAGTTGTTGCCGGGATTGCGGTAGCCCGAATAGAAGTACATGTACCACGCGTTGCTGACGTAGCTCGAGTTGACCTGGCTCGACCAGTAGAGGCCGAAGGAGCCAACGCCGCCGGAACTCGTACCGTACCTGTAGCCGGCCGCCGGCAGGAAAATCCAATTGCCGTTCGAGGCGGAAACCTTATAACCGTTTATTCCATTCTGCGAAGTCCATGTCCATGTGCACTTAGACGACAACTCCTGCCACTCGGCATGGGTCGGCATGCGCCAAGAACCGCCAAGGTTGACTGTGGCAGCATCATCAGTGGACTCAAGCTTTGCATCACCGGAATTATATTTGCTCCAACTACGACCATTACTACTATCATTGCAATACGGTGTATTCGCCCACGAGAAGTCATGCGACTCAGAACTCGCATATCCTGTCGTGCCCGCCCACGCATAGTACTTGCCATACTCCTCGGGCTTTGACGCTCCGAGGTTGCAGCTTGCCCACTTCACGCTCAGTCCGAGGTCTACCGCACCGGGCACTGGCTCCTTGGCGTCGCTTTGGCTGACGCGTGTGCCATTGGCATTATAACCAAACGTGCGGGAGCCATCGCTCTGCTTGGTACCGAAGACAAGATTGACGGTTGTCGCCCTGCCGGCTGTAAGCGCCTGCGAAAGCGGGTAGTAGACGGTGCCATCGGCGGAGGCCGAGCCCACCACATAGGAGCCGTTGGCATTTACCTTGCAACTCACGGCAAGGTAGCTGCCCGACGATGAGGTGAAGGCACCGCTTGTCCATGGTGACGTGGCCTGCGGGGCAACCATCATCAGCCCGGAGGTGCCGAGGTCGGAGGAGATGTTGCTGCCGCCAGCCGTCATGCCGCTGCCGAACGACAGGGTTCCGGTCCGCTTCACATTGCATACCTTCACGTTGCTCACGCTCACCGTGGTGGTCGACGGCAGGTCGCTGGCTCTGGACCACGACACCGACAAGGCGGCGGTGGCGTGCTTGAAGGCCAGCGCAACCTTGCCATCGGTGGGCCGGGACTTCGTGGCCGTGGCATAGATGACATCCTGTTGCGAGCCTTGCGCAGCAGGTGCCGTGTAGGTCAGCGTCTTGCTCGACGTGTTGAACACCACGCTGCCGTTACTGGCCGGGGCAAAAGCATAGAAGGTCACGTTGCCGGTCTTCGGCCAATAATAGGCTGTTCCGTCCTTGCTCATGCCGTTGGCCGTGAAGACCTTACCATTGATGACGGCCGTTCCCGAGGCATTGTAGGCATAGACCTTGAAGTCGGGCAAGGACGTCAGCTTCGAGGCACGGGTGAAGGCGCCCCGTAAGCCCTCTGCGGTATCAGGACACGCTACATCAAAACGGATGATGTCGCTGTCGCCACCGCCGTCGGACACCAGGTTCTCCATGCCGCAGGACGACAGCAGCAAGAGGGACATGAAGATGAAGAGAGAGATATAGTGTTTCATGATGCTAATTACATATTGATATTTGCACTACCGCTTGTCCACCCCTGCAGCGTATTCCCCGTCATCAGCACGCGTGCGTCGTAGTCCACACGATAGCCATCCTCCGCCGATCCGCCGCCGCTGAGCGTCACCGTGACCTTGTAGTCGGTGTTGCGGTAGATGGTATAGTCGGTGTAGTCGTAGGACGTGTTTGTGGCGGACGAGAGCGTCTTGCCGCCGAGATAGACATAATAGGTGGACTTCCACGATGCGGTATGCGCCGTGATGACAAGATAGGTGGCGTTGGCAGGGGCCTTGGCCTTATAGCGGCCTTTCCAACCGTCACTATTGGTATTTTTGCCTTTTCCCACAAGCGACTCATAGAGATAGTACGTAGCATTCACGGTAGTTGCCGTCGCTGAGGGAGACTCCACAGGAAAATCGCCATAGCCTTTTGGCGAGGCAGTGCCGGTGGGCTTGTCGTCGACATAGTATGCCGAGAGCGGGGCGTGGCAGAGCTGATAGCTGTCGAGGGTGATGCCGGAGCCGACCACGATGCTGAGCTCGGTCTTGGCGGACAGGCGGTTGAGGGTCACAGTGCCCGACTTCGACGTGTCGTAACCGCTCCGCGACCCAAACATCAGCAGGGAACTGCCATTGCCCAAGTCGGCAGGCGACGAGAGCTGGGCATAGAGGGCGTCGAAGTCTGACTTGGTGCGCACGGACGCGAAATTGCCCATGCCCGACGTGGTTCCGGCGTTGGCCACCACATAGACCGTGCACCCCGTGGCCTTGCGTGTGTTCACATTCACCGACACCTTGCCGTCACTGCCCAGCGAGTAGCTGCCGTAGGTGTACCCGATGATCTCGTCCTTGTCGTTGAAGATAAGGACCAGCAAGTCCTGTATCTTACCCTCGTCGGCGGCAGTGATGGCGCGCGTGAGTGCTCCTGACTTAGCCGCCGAGACGGTAGGAGAGGCGGCAGAGGGAGGCGCGGCCACGGTGATCGTCACCATGGTGTCGCCGCCGGCCTCATCGGCAGAGCACGACAACAGCGCGACGACGGCAGCCATCACGAGCAGGCCGCTCACAGCGGTCTTGCGGATGTCATGGACGGCGCGCCGAAAGGCGTGGAATATATAGTGAATGTGTTGTGTCATGATTCTTATTGGAAAGAAGAGCTTTGGAATACTTCGTCATAGGGCAGCACCTTTACGGTGAACGTGCCGGTCATGCTGGCAATGACGACAAAGACATCGTTGCCGCCCTCGCGCGCCACCAGGGGATTGCCGTCCTCGTCGGCGTCGCGGTGGAAGAGCTGTGTGCCGTCCTGCTTGTAGACGCGCACGCTGACCCCGCTGCCCACGGTAGGCAAGACGGTTATGGGCTCGGTGAGCCAGTCGCCGGTTCCGGACATGAAGGCTCCGGGCAGCTCAAAACTTGTGGTGGCAGACGTGGCGGAACCGCCGTCAAAGTCGAGCTGGCTGTGCAGGCCCTCGACGACGACACGATAGCTGCCGTCGCCGAAACGGTCGAGCAAGCCCTTGACAAGGACGCGCACATGGCCCCGCACATCGTGCAGCGTGATGGGCACCTCGGAGCCGGCTTTGGCAAAGTCGGCTCCCGTGCCCTTCCACGAGCCGTAGTACACGGCGGAGGGCTGCGGCGACATGTTGCCCGAGCCCGTGCCGTTGAGGCTGAGCCACACATTGTGGATGGACTCGCCCTCGCGGGGCTCGGCAAGGCTGTACTCCGAGGGCGCGCTGCCGGCCAGCGAGACCAGGCATACACTGTCCTCGCTGTTGAAGACATAGCGGTAGGTGCCGTCGGCCTCGGGCGTGAGCATGCGGCTGTAGAGCCCGTTGACGAAACAATAGAGCGGCGCCAGCGTCACCTCGGACGAGGGCACCCCCGCCCCCGTGCTGTCCACAACGTTGAGCCGGAATGTGGCCTGCGTGCGCCCCTCGTAGCCGTCGTAGACCGAACAGCCGACGAGCGACAGCAGCGCCCATGTCACGAAGACAACGAAGATACCTCGTCTTTGATTAAACATGATAGAGAATATTACTCGAAGGTTGTGGTCTGAGTGACAGGAGTCCAGTTTTCCACACTAACGGTGATGGTGGCCTGCTGCGGCTTCAACTCATCATTGCCATTAGTGCCGTCGGGCTGAGTCTTACCACCTTCACCGATACCGGGCAGACCCTTGGTCTTGATGACGATCGAGCAGGTGTAGTTCCTGTTAGGATAGACCTTGTACTCATCTGTGCCTGTCTCAACAGCAGAAGGAGCGCCGGCAGCATCGTACTTCACATTCAGCAGGACAGGGTAGAACACCGTCGTGGCACCAGTATTGCCTTTTGGTCCATCAGGATCAAACTCACCCTTGATCCAGACACGGACAGCATTGGCGTTTGTGCCGCTCGGAGTGATGTTGCTGCTCGGAGTGACATAGAAATAATAATGATGATCATTAGGCATCTTTGCGGTAGTAGCATCCTTAGCACCGGAGAGCGTAACACCGGAGATGGTGCCGGTCGTGAGATAGCTCTTGGCACCCGCCACACCGGTAGCACCAGTAAGCAGAGGTGTCTTGGAAAGATCAGCAGGGGTAAACCAATGGCCTGCCTCGGGGTTGAAGTTCAAGCTATCGACCACATGCTCGATATAGATCTCTGTAGGAGAGAACGTGGCATTCTGGTAAGAACCATTCGGGTCGAAAGCCACCTCGATGTCTGTAAGAGAGATCTTGGCGGTAAGGTGAGAAACGTTCACGCTTGCGGTGTAGGCAGTAGCACCACTTGCAGGTTTTTCCAACTTAGCAGAGCCGAACATAGGAGCATTGTTTGCCACCTGGTCTGTCTGAACCGTTTTCTCGTCGGAGGCATTAGTGGCCAGCGCACGACCGGCATCCACGCTCTTGCTTTGAAAACCACTCACGGTCTGCGCACCATGGAACAATCCGGAAGGAGCGTTGACAGCGACAAGCACCTGGTCGCCCTCCTCAAGCTTATTGGTGACAATGTTCATCTTGGTTGAACCATTATCGGTCTTAAAGGTGTTGCTTCCGACAGTGCCATCATCACTCTTAAATTCCTGGATGGTGCGCACGTTGCCGGACGCATCAAAGATACCCACCGTGACACGGTTGATGGTCTTCTCGTCGGTCGGATCTGATGTCATAGCGGCACGTGTGCCCATTGTGTTGATGGTCAGCGTGAGCTGACTCTTACCATTGACCGTCTGGCCGTCGGTCACGCCGTCGTTGTCAGTTGAGCTACAAGCGGTGAAGCCTGCGAGGGTCATGACCGTCAGCAGGCAAGCATAGAAACGATGTCTTTTCATCTTCATGCAATTTTAAAATGTTGGTGTTATGATTTGATTGTAAATGTTGCAAATGTTACAAGGGATAGCAAACCTGCAAGCAGGGGGCGGCCTCCCGCAAGACAATGGCCCGCAGGATGCTTATATGGAAGCACTAAAGAAAAACAAGGGAGAGTGCCCGACAAAATTTTGGGCATGAGTAATTGGCTCTGGGCGCAAGCGGCACAGAGAGACAGAAAAATTTTATTTACAACAGCTCTTACTCTCTTGCTTAAATAAGCGTCAGTAGAGAGAGAGAGAGAGAGAGTGTGTGTGTGTGTGTGTGTGTGTGTGTGTGTTACACAAATATTTGGCTTTGCCAAACGTTTGGTGTTAAAATTTACATCACAGACCGTTAAAATTGCAGTATACATTCGTTTGAGCGCTATGCGCCGTTTTATGTTCAAATACCCTTTACGGCTGCAAAGATATGTGTTTTCACTGAAACCTCCAAATATTCTGGCAGGAAAATTACAACAGAAGGCAAAATAAAAGCCGTGAACCCATAACGGGTCCACGGCCTCTATGATGATAGACTGTGTGTGATTGATTAATTCTCCGGCGTCACCTTGTCGGCATAGTCGAGCACATTCTTGCGATTAGCCTCCATGCGCTCATACTCTTCCTTGGAGCCGACGATGATCTTATCCCACTGACGCATACCGGTACCGGCAGGAATCAGGTGACCGCAGATCACGTTCTCCTTCATACCCTCGAGGTTGTCGACCTTGCCACGGATGGCAGCCTCGTTGAGCACCTTGGTAGTCTCCTGGAAAGAGGCGGCACTCATGAAGCTCTTCGTACCCAAAGCTGCGCGGGTGATACCCTGCAGCACCTGAGTAGACGTTGCGGGCACAGCGTCACGGACGGTGACGGTCTTCAAGTCACGACGCTTCAGGCTGGAGTTCTCGTCACGCAACTTGCGCACAGTGACGATCTGACCCTTATGCAGATTCTCTGAGTCGCCCTCATCGATGACCACCTTCTTACCCCAGATGCGGTCGTTCTCGTCAGCGAAGTCGAGCTTGTCGACAAGATCCTGCTCAAGGAATGTGGTGTCGCCCGGATCGTCGATGCGTACCTTGCGCATCATCTGACGGACGATGATCTCGAAGTGCTTGTCGTTGATCTTCACACCCTGAAGGCGATAGACGTTCTGTACCTCATTGACGATGTACTCCTGCACAGCGGTGGGACCCTTGATGGCAAGGATGTCGCCCGGAGTGATCTCACCGTCGGAGAGAGCCGTACCGGCACGCACGGCATCGTGCTCCTGTACCAGAATCTGACGTGACAGTGGTACGAGGTACTTGCGCTGGTCACCTGTCTTGGAGGTGATGATGATCTCCTGGTTACCACGCTTCAGCTTGCCCATGGTCACCTCACCGTCGATCTCAGAGACCACAGCGGGGTTCGTCGGGTTACGGGCCTCGAAGAGCTCTGTGACACGGGGCAGACCACCAGTGATACCACCGGCGTTGAACACGGCACGAGGGATGCGCACCAGTGTGGTACCGGTCTCAATAACCTGACCATCCTCGATGTTGGCGATATGACCGCCTACAGGGAAGTTGTAGGTACCGAGCACCTGACCGTTCTCGTCAACGACGTGAACCGTCGGGATGACATTGTGATCCTTGGACTCTGTGATGATGCGCTCGGTCATACCTGAGGTCTCATCGGTCTCAGTCTTGAAGGTAGCACCCTCAATGACATTGTCGAACTGCAGCTTACCTGCATACTCACTGACGATCACGGCATTGAACGGATCCCACTTGCAGACCACGTCGCCCTTCTTCACCAAGTCACCATCCTTGAAGAACAGCGAGCTACCATAAGGAACGGTCAGCGTTGCCATGTTGATATCAGTATCCGGGTCAACGAACTGCACTTCGGCCAAACGGCTTACTACCATTTGACACTCGACAGGATTGCTCTCGTCGCTCTTGTCAACGAATGGTACGGTACGCAAGCCCTCGAACTTGAGCTTAGCGGCATACTTAGAGGTGATGGATGCGTTGGCGGCAGCGTTCTCAGCGATACCACCGGAGTGGAAGGTACGAAGCGTCAGCTGTGTACCCGGCTCACCGATAGCCTGTGCGGCGATGACACCGACAGCCTCACCGAGCTGAACCATCTTGGAGGTAGCCAAGTTGCGGCCATAGCACTTGCGGCAGACGCCCTTCTTGCTCTCGCAGGTCAGCACCGAACGGATCTCTACCATCTCGATACCGGCATCCTCGACAGCCTGTGCCTTGGCCTCTGTGATCTCCTCACCGGCCTTGACAATGATCTCACTGGTATGAGGATTGATGACATCGTGAACGGAGACACGTCCCAAGATACGCTCTGCAAGCGTGGAGACGACCTCGTCGCCCTCTTTCAGAGCACGGCACTCCAGACCACGCAGCGTACCGCAGTCGTCCTCAGTGATGATGACATCATGCGACACGTCGACGAGTCGACGCGTCAGGTATCCGGCATCGGCCGTCTTCATAGCCGTGTCGGCAAGACCCTTACGGGCACCGTGTGAAGCAATGAAGTACTCCTGCACGGACATACCCTCCTTCAGGTTGTTCAGAATAGGGTTCTCAATGATGGAGTTACCCTCAGCACCGGCTTTCTGCGGCTTGGCCATCAGACCACGCATACCAGCAAGCTGTGCAATCTGGTCAGCAGAACCACGGGCACCGGAGTCAAGCATCATGAACACAGCGTTGAAGCCTTGGTCTGCCTCGGTCATGTGCTTCATCACAGCCTTCTTCAGGTCGTTGTTGACGTGTGTCCAAGCGTTGATGACCTCATTGTAGCGCTCCTTATCGGTGATAAGACCCATATCGAAGTTAGCCTTGACCTCATCGACCTCGTCCTGACCACGCTTGACGATCTCTGCTTTCTCCTCCGGCACGATGATGTCGTCGAGGTTGAAGGAAAGACCGGCGAGGTAAGACATGCGATAACCGAGGTTCTT
Organism: Hallella absiana; assembly: GCF_025457485.1. Lineage (NCBI taxonomy): Bacteria > Pseudomonadati > Bacteroidota > Bacteroidia > Bacteroidales > Prevotellaceae > Hallella > Hallella absiana. The sequence goes on along the minus strand of NZ_JAMXSP010000006.1, from coordinate 71,313 downwards.
CACACCGTCGAGGAACGTGCAAGCACGGTCCATACCTACGTGCTTGATCACGTCGGCGATGAGCTTACGCAGAGTCTTCTTAGAGATGACACCGTTGAAGAAGCCAATCTCCTTCGGGATGATCTCGTTGACGATGATACGTCCCACGGTGGTCTCTACGATATGGCGGATAGGATTGCCCTTCTCATCGATGTCGTCAACGAGGCACTTCACCTGTGCGTGCTCGTCGACACGCTTCTCGTTGAGTGCGATGATAGCCTCTTCAGGACCATAGAAGGTCTGACCCTCACCCTTTGCACCCGGACGGATCTTGGTGATATAGTAAAGACCGAGCACCATATCCTGCGACGGCACGGTGACAGGAGCACCATTGGCCGGGTTGAGGATGTTGTGGCTCTGGAGCATCAGAATCTGAGCTTCCAGCACGGCCTCATTGCTCAGCGGCAAGTGAACAGCCATCTGGTCACCATCGAAGTCGGCGTTGAACGGTGTACAAGCCAACGGGTGGAGCTGGATAGCCTTGCCCTCGATCATCTTTGGCTGGAATGCCATCACAGACAGACGGTGAAGCGTAGGAGCACGGTTCAGCAGCACAGGGTGACCTTTCATCACGTTCTCAAGAATATCCCAAATCACCGGCTCACGGCGGTCCACGATCTTCTTGGCACTCTTGACTGTCTTCACGATGCCGCGCTCGATGAGCTTGCGGATGATAAACGGCTTGTAGAGCTCAGCAGCCATCAACTTCGGCAGACCGCACTCGCCCATCTTCAACTCAGGACCGACGACGATCACTGAACGGGCAGAGTAGTCGACACGCTTACCGAGCAGGTTCTGACGGAAGCGGCCCTGCTTACCTTTCAGAGAGTCAGAGAGAGACTTCAACGGACGGTTGCTCTCGCTCTTCACGGCACTGGCCTTGCGGCTGTTGTCGAAGAGAGAGTCGACAGCTTCCTGGAGCATACGCTTCTCGTTACGGAGAATCACCTCAGGAGCCTTGATCTCGATGAGTCGCTTCAGACGGTTGTTACGGATGATGACACGACGATAGAGGTCGTTGAGGTCGGAAGTGGCGAAACGGCCACCATCCAACGGTACCAACGGACGCAGCTCTGGCGGGATGACCGGAATGATCTTCATGATCATCCACTCCGGCTTGTTAACCTCTTTGGAGCCACGGAAAGCCTCCACGACCTGCAGACGCTTCAAGGCCTCGGTCTTGCGCATCTGGCTGGAGTCGCTGTTGGCACGGTCACGCAGCTCATAGCTGAGCTTGTCGAGGTCGATCTGCTTGAGCAAGTCGAGGATAGCCTCTGCACCCATCTTAGCGATGAACTTCGAAGGATCAGCGTCGTCGAGCATGTCGTTGTTCTCAGGGATCTTGTTGTCGATGATATCGAGATACTCATCCTCTGACAGCAGATCGAGCTTATGAGAACCATTGAGATCCTCCACGCCCTCAGCGTCCTTCTGTCCTTCGAGGATACCGGGCTGGATGACGATATACTTCTCGTAGTAGATCACCTGGTCGAGCTTCTTGGTAGGCAGTCCGAGCAAGTAGCCGATCTTGTTTGGCAGAGAGCGGAAGTACCAGATATGAGCTACAGGAACGACGAGCTCGATATGTCCGGCACGCTCACGACGTACCTTCTTCTCAGTTACCTCAACACCGCAACGGTCACAGACGATACCTTTGTAGCGGATGCGCTTGTACTTACCGCAGGCGCACTCATAGTCTTTCGTCGGACCGAAGATTCTCTCGCAGAACAAGCCGTCGCGCTCAGGCTTGTAGGTGCGGTAGTTGATGGTCTCGGGCTTGGTCACCTCACCATAGGAGTTCTCCTTGATCGTCTCAGGAGAGGCCAGGCTAATGGTAATCTTGGTAAAATTGTTCTTTACCTTTGTATCTTTTTTGAAAGCCATACTTCTAACTTTTCAATATTCCAAACTTAATCCAACTTAATGTTCAGTCCCAGACCGCGAAGCTCATGCAGCAACACATTGAGCGACTCGGGGATTCCCGGCGTCGGCATTGGGTCGCCCTTGACGATAGCCTCGTAAGCCTTGGAACGACCGGTGACATCGTCACTCTTGATGGTGAGCATCTCTTGCAGGACATGGCTGGCACCGAAGCCCTCAAGAGCCCAGACCTCCATCTCTCCGAAACGCTGTCCACCGAACTGAGCCTTACCACCAAGTGGCTGCTGAGTGATGAGAGAGTACGGACCGATAGAACGGGCGTGCATCTTATCCTCAACCATGTGACCGAGCTTCAAGAAGTAGGTGATACCCACAGTAGCCTTCTGGTCGAAAGGCTCACCGGTCTCACCATCGTAAACTGTCGTTGAGCAGAGGTTAGGCAGACCGGCCTTCTCTGTCCACTCACGCAGGTCGTCAAGCTTGGCACCGTCGAAAATAGGAGTAGCGAACTTCACACCAAGCTTCTTACCGGCTGCACCGAGGATGGCCTCGAAGATCTGTCCCAGGTTCATACGAGAAGGCACACCCATCGGGTTCAGTACCAAGTCGACAGGACGACCATCAGCCAAGAACGGCATATCCTCCTGACGCACGATCTTAGAGACGATACCCTTGTTACCGTGACGACCGGCAAGCTTATCACCGACCTGGATCTTACGCTTCTTGGCAATATAGACCTTAGCCATCTTCAAGATGCCTGAAGGCAGCTCATCACCAATCGTGATGGCGAACTTGCGGCGATTCTGCTCTGCGGCGAGCTGCTTGTCCTTGCGGATATAGTTCATGATCAGCTTCTGGATGAGTCCGTTGACATGCTCATCATCGGTCCAGCCATTGCTCTGGATGCCGTCGTACTCAAGGTTCTTCAGTGCAGGCACCGTGAACTTGCTGCCCTTGGTGAGCACCTCTGCCTCTGTGTAGTCTTTCACACCCTGGCAAGCCTTTCCGTCGGTGAGCGTCATCAGCTTGTCAACGAGCATGTTCTTCAGCTCGTCGCTCTTTGCCTCATACTCCTCATCGATCTTCTGAAGCTTGACCTTATCTTGTTTCTTCGACTCACGTGTTTTCTCAGCACGCTGGAAGAGTTTCTTGTCGATCACAACACCGCTCAAAGAAGGATTGGCCTTGAGTGAAGAATCCTTTACGTCACCAGCCTTGTCACCGAAGATAGCACGGAGCAACTTCTCCTCAGGCGAAGGATCGCTCTCACCCTTAGGCGAGATCTTACCGATCATGATGTCACCCGGCTCTACACGTGCACCGACACGGATGATACCGTTGTCGTCGAGATCCTTGGTAGCTTCCTCACTGACGTTAGGAATATCGCTGGTAAACACCTCCATGCCGCGCTTGGTCTCACGCACATCGAGAGAATACTCATCGACATGAACGGATGTCAGCACATCATCGCGAACCATACGCTCTGAGATGACGACCGCATCCTCATAGTTGTAACCCTTCCAAGGCATATAAGCAACCAAAAGGTTACGACCCAGAGCCAGCTCACCATTCTCTGTGGCATAGCCCTCTGTCAGGATGTCGCCCTTCTTCACACGCTGTCCCTTGTTGCAGATAGGACGCAGGTCGATGGTCATGTTCTGGTTGGTACGGCGGAACTTAGGAATGCGGTATTCCTTGAGAGCCGGCTCGAAGCTGACAAACTCCTCGTCTTCCGTACGGTCATAGAGAATGCGGATGGTAGTTGCGTCGACATACTCGATGACACCTTCGCCTTCGGCTGTGATCATCGTACGGCTGTCCTCGCAGACCTGCTTCTCCAAACCAGTACCTACGATAGGCGCATCGTTGTGAAGCAATGGCACTGCCTGACGCATCATGTTACATCCCATCAGAGCGCGGTGACCATCGTCATGCTCCAAGAATGGGATCAAGCAGGCACTCACAGAAGCAATCTGCTGCGGTGACACATCCATCAGGCTCACCTCACCCGGCTCCACAACAGGGAAGTCGGCTGCCAAACGACAGTGAACGAAGTCTCGCTTGAAAGAACCATCCTCATTCAGCGGAGCATTACCCTGAGCGATCAGCTGTCCGTCCTCTTCCTCAGCAGTAAGATACTCTACATCTTTATTGTCCAAGTCTACCTTTCCGTCTTTCACTACACGATACGGTGTCTCAATGAAACCAAGCTCGTTGATGGTAGCATAGACGCAAAGAGAAGAGATCAGACCGATGTTAGGACCTTCAGGAGACTCGATAGGACAGAGACGGCCATAGTGAGTATAGTGTACGTCACGGACCTCGAAGCCTGCACGCTCACGTGACAGACCGCCAGGACCCAGAGCGGAGAGACGACGCTTATGAGTAACCTCAGCCAACGGGTTGGTCTGATCCATGAACTGGCTCAACGGGTTGGTACCGAAGAACGAGTTGATGACGCTGGAAATAGTCTTTGCGTTGATCAAGTCAGTCGGCGTGAATACCTCGTTGTCACGTACGTTCATGCGCTCGCGGATGGTACGGCTCATACGAGCCAAGCCGATAGAGAACTGGTTGGCCAGCTGTTCACCGACTGTACGCACACGACGGTTGCTCAAGTGGTCGATATCGTCAACCGTAGCATTGGAGTTGACGAGCTTGATCAGATATTTGATGATCTCGATGATGTCTTCCTTGGTGAGCACACGCACATCAGGATCGATGTCGAGATTCAGTTTCTTGTTGATACGATAGCGACCGACATCGCCCAAGTCGTAACGCTTGTCAGAGAAGAACAGGTTCTGGAATACCTCGCGTGCACTTGCATCATCAGCAGGATCTGCATTACGCAGCTGCTTGTAGATGTAGCGGACGGCCTCGATCTCAGAGTTGCTCTGGTCTTTCTCCAAAGTCTTAAAGATGATATCGTATTTAGAAGCTGCCTCATTATTCTTATGTACAAGAACAGTAGAGACACCACTGTCGATGATCGTATCGAAGTTATCCTCGGTGATCTCAGTCTCACGCTCAAGCACCATCTCGTTGCGCTCAGCGGTAACGACCTCACCGGTGTCCTCATCGACGAAGTCCTCTGTCCATGTTCTCAGCACACGGGCAGCGAGCTTGCGGCCAATCAGCTCAGACTTGTTCTTTTCAGAAACCTTCACCTCTTCAGCGAGGTCGAAGATCTGAAGGATGTCTTTATCGCTTTCGTAACCGATGGCACGAAGAAGAGTAGTAACAGGCAACTTCTTCTTACGGTCGATGTATGCGTACATGACATTGTTGATATCCGTAGCGAACTCAATCCAAGAGCCCTTGAAAGGAATGACACGTGCGCTGTAGAGCACAGTACCATTGGCATGAACGCCCTGACCGAAGAACACACCAGGTGAACGATGAAGCTGTGCCACGACAACACGCTCAGCACCATTGATCACAAAGGTGCCGTTATCTGTCATATAGGGAATGGTACCCAAGAAGACATCCTGGATGAAAGTACCGAAGTCCTCATGATCAGGATCGGTACAATAAAGTTTCATCTTAGCCTTCAAAGGCACACTGTAGGTCAGACCGCGCTCCAAGCATTCGTCAATGGTATAGCGGGGCGGGTCGATATAATAATCGAGGAACTCAAGCACGAAGTTGTTGCGCGTATCGGTGATCGGGAAGTTCTCAGCGAACACCTTATACAAGCCATCGTTCTTGCGCTCCTCTGGTGGAGTGTCAAGTTGGAGGAAATCACGGAAGGATTTCAGTTGCACGTCGAGGAAATCCGGAAAAGGATAAGGATTCTGGACGCTGGCAAAATTTACTCTGTTATCAATAACGTTTGACATAAGAAATCAATTGTAGTCTAATACCAGTCTTAGCCGAAGCTGAAAGAAGAGGAAAACAAAGAGATGATCGAAAGCTATGATCAAGCAGCTCTAAAGCAACGATTGAAGCAATGATCAACGGTGATAAAGACACAAAAAGGTTAGGACTCACCGACTGGGCAAATCCTAACCCTTAAGTATGTAACTGTCGTCATGTCACTTTTGAAGTGACCTAACGGCTAAAAGAGACTAAATTACTTCAGCTCAACCTTAGCGCCAGCTTCCTCGATAGCCTTCTTCAGGTTCTCAGCCTCGTCCTTAGACAGGCCTTCCTTCAGAGTAGCAGGAACAGACTCAACGAGAGTCTTAGCGTCCTTCAGACCGAGACCACAAGCCTCCTTAACGGCCTTAACGACCTGGAGCTTTGTAGCACCGACATCAGTCAGCACAACATCGAAAGAGCTCTTCTCCTCAGCTGCAGGAGCTGCGCCAGCAGCAGGACCAGCAACTGCAACAGCTGCAGCAGCGGGCTCGATACCATACTCGTCCTTCAGGACTGTTGCCAATTCATTTACCTCTTTAACAGTAAGATTTACTAATTCTTCTGCAATAGCTTTAACGTCTGCCATTTTAGTATTTATTTAAATTTTATTCTTTATAAATGTAGTGACTTAATTGATTACTCAGGACGCTCGCCTAAAGTCTTCAGCACACCATGGATAGTGTTTGCGCCTGACTGAAGAGCAGAAACCACGTTCTTTGCGGGGCTCTGCAACAGAGCAACGATGTCTGCGATGACCTCGTTCTTGCTCTTGATGGAAGCCAGCTCGTCGAGCTTGTCTGCACCAACATAGAAACCTTCCTCAGCATAAGCGGCCTTCAAAGAAGGAACGCCTGCCTTGGCAATGTCTTTATCCTTGAGCAGCTTGGCAGGTACATTGGCAGTGTTGGTGAACAGCACAGCAGTGTTACCCTTCAAAGCACCATAAAGCTCAGAATAGTCGATGTCAGCAGCCTCGAAAGCCTTGTGAAGAAGCTTGTTCTTCACCACGACCATCTTGATCTCCTGCTTGAAACACTTGCGACGAAGAGAAGATGTAGCCTCAGCATTCATACCGGTGACATCCACCAGGTAGAAATGAGGATATTCCTTCAGCATCTCGCCAAGGTCAACAATGATAGTATCTTTTACTTCTTTCTTCATTTTTCCAAACTTTTAGAGTGATTCAACTGATTTAGGATCAATCTTGATACCCTTACTCATTGTACTTGAAATAAAGATACTCTTGAGGTATGTACCTTTAGCAGCAGCAGGCTTCAAACGGACCACAGTGTTGATAAACTCTTTGGCATTGCCATAGATCTGATCAGCAGTCATAGAGATCTTGCCGATAGAAGTATGAATAATACCAGCCTTGTCAACCTTGAAGTCGATCTTACCTTGCTTCACTTCCTTGACAGCCTTAGCGACATCCATTGTCACCGTACCAGACTTCGGGTTAGGCATCAAACCACGGGGACCGAGGAAACGGCCCAGAGGACCTACCTTACCCATGCAGGAAGGCATGGTGATGATGACATCGACATCTGTCCAGCCACCTTTGATCTTCTCAATATACTCATCAAGACCAGCGTAGTCAGCACCAGCTGCCTTAGCAGCCTCTTCCTGATCAGGTGTACACAGAGCAAGCACGCGAACTGTCTTACCAGTTCCGTTAGGCAGAGACACCACGCCGCGAACCATCTGGTTAGCCTTGCGAGGATCAACGCCCAAGCGAACATCCACATCTACAGAAGCATCAAACTTTGTTGTTGTGATCTCTTTAACGAGCTCTGCAGCCTCTTTCAATGTGTATGCCTTCCCTGCTTCAACCTTCTCAGCTACTGATTTCTGATTTTTTGTCAGTTTACTCATTTTACTTGCTTAAATTGAAGTTTAATTATTTACCAGGGAAGTCACCTTTAACAGTGATGCCCATGCTGCGTGCAGTACCTGCAATCAGTCTCATGGCACTCTCGACAGTGAAGCAGTTCAAGTCAGCCATCTTGTCCTCAGCGATCGCTTTAACCTGATCCCAAGTCACGCTAGCCACTTTCTTACGGTTAGGCTGGCCGGAACCAGACTTCACCTTGGCAGCTTCCTTGAGCTGGACAGCAGCAGGAGGAGTCTTGATGACGAAGCTGAACGACTTATCTGTGTAGTAAGTGATGACGACAGGCAGAACCTTACCAGCCTTATCCTGGGTACGAGCATTGAACTCTTTGCAGAAGCCCATGATGTTAATACCCTTGGAACCCAAAGCCGGTCCTACTGGAGGGGAGGGGTTTGCAGCGCCACCTTTAATCTGTAACTTGATTAATCCAGCAACTTCTTTAGCCATTTCTAATTGAAATTAAAATAAATGTAACGTATAAGGCGCGCGTAGCCCGTAACAACTACTCAGCAACCTTCTCAACTTGCATAAAACCAAGCTCCAAGGGAGTCTTACGCCCAAAGATCTTGACCATCACCTTCAGCTTGCGCTTCTCAGTGTTGATCTCTTCGATCACACCTTCGAAACCAGCAAAAGGACCGTCGGTGACTTTCACAGTCTCATCAAGCAGATAAGGAACCTCCACATCGTTGTCGATCTGTGTTTCCTCAGCCTGTCCAATCATACGATTGATCTGAGACTCTGGAACAGGAGCCGGATGATCCAAACCGCCGAGAATGCCTAAACAGTTAGGCATGTTTCTTAAGTCCACAGGAACATCACCGATCATATCAGCCTGTACAAACACGTAACCAGGGAGAGCGATTTTCTCTTTCTCCACACGTTTACCATCTTTAATGCTTGCATGTTTCTCCATCGGAATGAGAATCTGATAGACATGATCAGCCAGACGCTGGTTATGACGCAGCTCAGCTTCGATGTACTCTTTCAGTTTTGCCTCTTTGCCGCTGGACGCACGCAAAACATACCAATTCTTAGTATTTGCCATTGCCTTAATGATTAGCCTGGGTATACAATACCCATCAGGTTCTTGAACACCAAGTCCATAGCGAAGACGATCAGTGCAATGATAAGGGAAGCAGATAATACAATCACTGCACTGTGAGTCAACTCCTTCTGTGTTGGCCAAGTGGTTTTATGTGCAAGCTCGTCATAACAAGCCTTGCAATAATTCACTATCTTATTAAACATATTATCTTCTATTTAGCACGGGTTGAAAGACTCGAACTCTCGACACCTGGTTTTGGAGACCAGTGCTCTACCAACTGAGCTAAACCCGTAGGAAAGTCTCCACATCCGCAGATGCGGAGACTTACGTATCTTGGAATCAGATAATCTTGATTATCCCTCCTCTGCTACGTCAGGCAGAATCTGTGTGATCTGGCCAGAACCTACCGTACGACCACCCTCACGGATAGCGAAACGGAGACCCTCATTCAGAGCAACCTTGTAGATCAGGCGAACCTCGATCTCAACGTTGTCACCAGGCATCACCATGTCTACACCTTCAGGGAGAGTGATCTCACCGGTGCAGTCCATTGTGCGGAGGTAGAACTGAGGACGATAGCGGTTACCGAATGGAGTGTGACGGCCACCCTCTTCCTTCTTCAGCACGTAGATAGAAGCCTTGAAGTGATCGTGCGGAGTGATAGCACCCGGGTGCACGACAACCATACCACGCTTCACCTCGTCCTTGTCGATACCACGGAGGAGCAGACCGACGTTGTCACCAGCCTCACCCTCATCCAGGGTCTTACGGAACATCTCGACACCAGTGATGACAGACTTCTTGTCCTCACCAAGACCGAGCAGCTGAACCTCATCACCAACCTTGCACTTACCAGTCTCGATACGACCAGTAGCAACAGTACCACGACCAGTGATAGAGAAGACATCCTCAACAGGCATCAAGAAAGGCTTATCAACCTCACGGACAGGCTCCTGAATCCAGCTGTCAACAGTGTCCATCAGCTCCATGATCTTGTCCTCCCACTTAGCAACACCGTTCAGTGCACCCAGAGCAGAACCACAAATGATAGGAGTATCCTCTTCATAACCGTAAGAAGTCAGAAGATCCTGGACGTCCATCTTCACGAGGTCGATCATCTCGTCGTCAACTTCAGGATCGTCGCACTTGTTGAGGAAAACAACCAAACGAGGCACGTTTACCTGACGAGCGAGCAGCACGTGCTCACGAGTCTGAGGCATAGGACCATCGGTAGCAGCAACCACGAGGATAGCACCATCCATCTGAGCAGCACCAGTTACCATGTTCTTCACATAGTCGGCGTGTCCCGGGCAGTCCACGTGAGCGTAGTGACGCTTTGCAGTCTCATACTCGATGTGGGCGGTGTTGATGGTGATACCACGCTCTTTCTCCTCAGGAGCGTTGTCGATCTGATCGAAGGACTTAACATCCTCACCTGTACCCAGACGCTCGTGCAGCACCTTAGAGATAGCTGCGGTCAGAGTAGTCTTACCGTGGTCGACGTGACCAATTGTACCAATGTTAACATGCGGTTTGGTACGCACATAAACCTCTTTAGCCATAGCTTTACTTTTTTATTGTATTAATTAAATAATCAAATAGATGATTCTCTTGACAACCTTGACTTGTCACACTGATATTTAGTTAGACTTCGTTTAGGCATCAAAGTGGAGCTGTAACTGAGAGTTGAACTCAGGACCTCTTCCTTACCAAGGAAGTGCTCTACCACTGAGCTATTACAGCAAAATAAGAGAGCGGAAAACGGGGCTCAAACCCGCGACCCCCAGCTTGGAAGGCTAGTGCTCTATCAACTGAGCTATTTCCGCATTACGCTCCAAGGAGGAGTCGTCTCATGCTTACGCATTGTGGGTGGTGATGGATTCGAACCACCGAAGGCAAGAGCCAGCAGATTTACAGTCTGCCCCATTTGGCCACTCTGGTAACCACCCAGTCAATGTTTAAAAGATCTCTGTCCTCATAAAGAGGAGCCTCTTGTCGGATTCGAACCAACGACCCCGAGATTACAAATCACGTGCTCTGGCCAACTGAGCTAAAGAGGCATATCCTGCAGCCGCCTTGCACGACTTTCAAAGGACTCGTTGTAAAACGGCTGCAAAGATACTACTTATTTTTCAATCTCCAAAACTTTTCGGGGAAATTTTTCAATGCTTGCGTATTTTTTCTTTGAATTTCTCCAGTTGCACCCGCAAAGAGTCTACACACTGGTCGACTCCCTCCTCAAAAGTGTCGCAGGTCTTGGCCACGTAAAGTGGGCTTCCACCGGGCACGGTCACCGTGATACTGGTTTCCTTATTGAGAGCGGTAGCGGGCTTGACAACTTTTAATTGCACCTCTACTTTCTGAATGTCTTCGAATGATTTTTCCAACTTGGCGGTCTTCTTCTCGATGAACGCCTGCAGCTTCTCGGTAGCGTCGAAGTGAATCGACTGAATCTTTACTTCCATAGTTACCTCCGTTTTTTGTTAAAGGTTAAACTCACGCCCGCGGATGGGCATCTTGATACACTCGCTTGAGTTGCTCGAACGTCGTATGCGTATAGATCTCCGTGGTGGAGGCCGACGCATGTCCCAACAACCGTCTCACACTTTCTATGCCGGCACCATGGTTGAGCATGGCTGTGGCAAACGTGTGACGCAAGACGTGCGGCGAAAGCTTTTTCATAGAGCTGACCAGTCGCAGATGGCTCTTCACCATCGTTTCCACCTGGGAGCCACCCAACCGACATCCTTTCTCTGACAGGAAGAAAGCATTCTCCTGTTTGGGAACCACTTCGTCTCTCACCGACATGTAATGCCGCAGGGTCTCCGCGAGTTCCTCTCCGAAAGGTATGATACGCTGCTTATTGCCTTTACCGGTCACCTTGAGTTGCCGGTTGACAAAGTCCACATCCGCATCGCGCAGTCCTATCAGCTCTGCGCGCCGTATCCCTGTTTCATAGAAAGTCATAATAATAGTACGCGCGCACGTACTCTTATAATCGTCTCCCCAGTGATCGCTGTCCAAGAGTCTGTCCATCTGATCTTCCTGAAGGAAGCTGGGCAGAGGCTTTTTCAGCTTCGGCGCACGAATGCTGACCGTCGGGTCTTTCTCGACCAGATGATGCGACAAGGCGAACCTGTACAACGACTTGAGTGCGGACAATCGTCGGGCAACAGTTGTTGTGCTATTGCCCTCATCGACCATCTGCTCCATCCAGTTGCGGATGATGTCGCCGTCTATGGTCTCCCATGTCGGCTGGCCATCCAATGCCTGAAAGTACTCCTCAAACATTTTAAAGTCCTCGGAATAGCTCGCTACCGTCAAGGGCGAGCGGTTAAGCTCGTACTTGAGATAGTCCAGGAATCGGTCTTTTATCTCCATCATTATAGCCTCCAAACGCTACTCTTGCGTTTTCAGCAACGAATGTACGAAGAAAAATTCAAACTACCAAACTTTTTTGAGTATTTTTACTCTTGAAGCAGTTTTTTACTCCTCTTCCTGACGAAGCTTCTGTACGTAGATAGCGTGCTCCATCTTGAGACGTTTCTTAACAGAGGGCTTGTCAAACTGCTGACGAGCGCGAAGCTCCTTCACCACACCTGTCTTTTCAAACTTTCTCTTGAACTTCTTGAGAGCTCTTTCGATGTTCTCGCCATCCTTTACTGGTACAATAATCATTTTGTTTTGGTTTTATTATTTTAAATGTGAAACATACGCAACCGGGCGCCATCAATACATGGTACCACAATTTGCGGTTGCAAAATTACATCTAATTTTCCAAATACGCAAATAATTAACTAATTTTCTGCAAGTTGTGTTGTTTGACAGAAGGGACAGACAAGACAAAAGACCCTTTATATTAAGACAGAAAGACATAAAAGACATATTTGCTCTCCCACAACAGCCCCATATATATAATAGGTGTGCGTTAGTTGATCATAGCGAAACAAAAACTTTTTTCCTTTCAAGCACCACACATTCTCTAATTCTTAAGAACAAAAAAGCCCGCCCTAAGCACATCGTCTGATCATCACATGACCTTGTGCTTAGGGTGGGCTCATTGAGGGTGTATCATAATTAAGTTTTATGGTGCATCCTGCTTTCTGTATTTGGCAAGACGGTGGTTGAACTCGATGATCCTGTTGCCCTTGATTGAGTGGGCTTGAAGCTGCATTCTTGCGGGGTCGAAGCTATGTTCTTGCGGGGTCGAAGCTATGTTCCCAATGTTGTAACGCTATAGAAAAAGATCGTTCGCTACGCAGGGAATGATTAAAATCTACGCAGCGAACCATCATTTGTAAGGCAGTAAAAACAAGCGTTGAAAATCTTGCTAAATTTCTGTATAAACGTTTGTTGCAATATCTTTGTCAAGACGTTGAGGAAAAAGGATAATTTGTTTGGGATTGTAATCCCGAAAGTGTACCTTTGCCATGTAATTCGTTTATACCACAAAGATACTAAATTTTTGTGATATGACAAAGCCCCGGCTTGTGAAAGTCGAGGCTTTGTTTTAAAAAATAATACGAAAAAGAGGATGAACCAGAATTTTGATACACCCTCTTAGAGAGAGTCTTTTATATCTCCTTCGTCTTTTCCTTCAGCCACTCTTTCTCCTCGTCGTCGAGATGCGGAGCGAGTTTCTCGTAGACATATTTGTGGTAGCTGTTGAGCCAGGCGATCTCTTCGGGCGCGAGCTCGTCAAGGATGATGGGCTCCGTGTCGATGGGGCACAGCGTGAGCGGCTCAAACTGGAGGAAGGTGCCGAAGTCCGTGGTCTTGTAAGGACGGATGAGCAGCGTGTTCTCGATGCGCACACCGAACTTACCCGCGAGGTAGAGGCCGGGTTCGTCGGTGACTGTCATACCGTCGACAAGCGGAGAAGGCATATACTCCATACGTATCTGGTGGGGACCTTCATGCACGTTGAGGTATGAGCCCACGCCGTGACCGGTACCGTGGAGATAGTTCAGTCCCTCACGCCACATGGCCTCGCGGGCAAGGATGTCGAGCTGCGTGCCGCTGGCACCCTCGGGGAACTTACAGAGTTCGAGTTGGATATGTCCCTTGAGCACAAGCGTATAGACATGCCGCTCCTCGTCGGTGATCGGTCCGAGCGGAATGGTGCGTGTGATGTCGGTGGTGCCGTCCTGATACTGCGCACCACTGTCGAGGAGCAGGAAGCCACGGGGCTCAAGCGGAATGTCGGTCTCAGGTGTGGCCTCGTAGTGGACGATGGCACCATGGGCACCGTATCCGGCAATAGTATCAAAGCTGATGTCGCGGAAGAGCGGCTGATCGGCACGCAGGGCAGTGAGCTTGCGGTCGATGCTCATCTCGGTCTGGCCACCGGCTTCCACGGCAGGCTTCAGCCATCTGAGGAACTTCACCAGGGCGATGCCGTCACGCAGCATGGCACGGTGATAGCCCGCGATCTCGGTCTCGTTCTTGACCGCTTTCATGGCAGGCACCGGCGAGACATGGCTGACCACAGGCCGACAACTGGCTACACGATAGAGCGAATAGCAGGTTTCGTTGGGGTCGAGAAGGATGTTGTACTCGGGATATTGTTTCAACCCCTTTGCCACATCAGCGTAAGGAGCCACGCCGACGCCCTCCCCGGCAAGATAGTCACGCACCTCGTCGGTGATCTTCTCCTTATTTATATATAAGGTGGCGTGTGTGGTATCGATGAGCAGATAAGCCACAAAGACAGGATTGCAGTGCACGTCAGTGCCACGGAGGTTGAGTGTCCACGCCACATCGTCGAGGGCAGAGACGAGCATACCGTCGGCATGAAGCGCGCGCAAAGCCTTGCGGATGCGCGCGAGCTTGTCGGCAGCGCGCTCACCGGCATATTCCAGCGGCTGTATCTCCACGCGGTGGTCGGGGATCGCCGGACGGTCACGCCATACGACAGTCAGCGGGTCGAAGTTGTGGCGTACGGTGATTCCACCTTCATTTCGCAGGTCTGCAATCATCGCTTCTACGCTACTGCAGTTGTTGACCATGCCGTCCATGCCGACGACAGCACCGTCGACATCCTTAAGTTCCTGACCGAGCCATTGCGCAATGGTCGGCGTACCCTTCACCTTGAGTTTCATCAACTGATACTCGGTACCGCTCAGCTGATCAGCGGCGGCAAGGAAATAGCGGCTGTCGGTCCACAGCGCGGCACTGTGCATCGTGACCACTGCCGTACCCGCCGAGCCGTTGAAGCCGCTCACCCACTCGCGGCCCTTCCACCGGTCGGGCACATACTCGCTGTTGTGGGGATCGGTACTGGGAAAGATAAACGCATCGAGATGCTCACGGCGCATCACCTCGCGCAAGTTGCGCAGCCGCTGATTGATTTCTTCCTTCATAGCATATAACGATTATTGGTTTGGTATAATCCCTGAAATGCCAAACAGACATAACAAAAGACGTAACAAAGATAATACTTTTAAGAATAAACAACAAATAAAAGCGAAAAGAAATCACTCAATGAATAGATTTTTTAGTAACTTTGCATGGCTGCAAGGAAGAAAGCCTTCGGGCACACTTCTTGCAGTCGGAAAACACAGAAAAGTATTTCTGAACTAAATAATTAGTGTTATGAACTATTTAACAAATGACAAGCTGGTCATCGTCGGTGCAGGCGGTATGATCGGTTCCAACATGGTGCAGAGCGTTCTGATGCTCGGCCTTACTCCTAACGTATGTCTCTACGATATCTATGAGCCGGGTGTTCATGGTGTCTTCGATGAGATCCAGCAGTGCGCATTTCCCGGTGCCAACGTCACCTACTATGCTCCTGCCGTTGAGGACATGGGCAATCCCGAGAAGGTTGCCGAGGCTGCCAAGAAGGCTTTCACCGGCGCTAAATACATCATCTCCTCTGGTGGTGCTCCCCGTAAGGCTGGCATGACACGTGAGGATCTGCTGAAGGGCAACTGCAAGATCGCTGCTGACTTCGGTGACAACATCAAGAAGTACTGCCCGGACGTTGAGCACGTGGTTGTCATCTTCAACCCCGCTGACGTGACCGCTCTGACTACTCTGATCCACTCTGGTCTGAAACCCAACCAGCTGACCTCTCTGGCTGCCCTCGACTCTACTCGTCTGCAGCAGGCCCTGGCACTGGAGTTCGGTGTTCAGCAGGACAAGGTGACAGGCGCTCACACATACGGTGGCCACGGCGAGCAGATGGCTGTCTTCGCTTCTCAGGTGAAGGTCGACGGCAAGCCGCTGGCTGAGATGGGCCTGAGCGACGAGCGTTGGCAGGAGATCAAGCACATCACCGTACAGGGTGGTTCCAACATCATCAAGCTGCGTGGCCGTAGCTCTTTCCAGAGCCCTGCCTACAACGCCGTGAAGATGATCGAGGCTGCCATGGGTGGCGAGAAGTTCACTCTGCCTGCCGGTTGCTATGCCGACATCCCCGAGCTGGGCTTCAAGGACGTGATGATGGCTCTGCCTACTACCATCGACAAGAGCGGCGTCCACTACACTGTTCCTACAGGTACGAAGGAAGAGATGGCTGACCTGCAGAAGAGCTACGAGCACCTCTGCAACATGCGTCAGGAGGTTATCGACCTCGGCATCATTCCTCCTATCAATGAGTGGAACAAGATGAATCCGAATTTGAAGTAAGGTAAGACCGGGCCCACCTAACGGCCCACCCCTAGCCCCTCCCAAGGGAGGGGAATAGCGAGTACAGCCCTCCCCTAGCCCCTCCCAAGGGAGGGGAATAGCGAGTCCTCCTCCAACCCCGTTCCGAGATCGGAAACTGCAAATCCAAGGTATGGGTTTTGCGGTCCTCCCCCCTCGGGGGGAGTTAGAGGAGGGCTCTTCTTTTCCCCTCAAGGGAGTTAGAGGAGGGCTCTTCTTGTTTTATATATATGCTTTCCATCGAAACCGCTTTCCAGAAATACTACCGTCCGCTCTGCCTCTATGCCATGCACTATCTCTGTGGTGATGTCGACGCCGCCGAGGATGTGGTGCAGGACTGCTTCGTCAGGCTGTGGCAACGCGAGGCCAACAACGACCGGGCGTTTCTCTATACCGCCGTGCGCAATGCGTGTATCGACCGGCTGCGCCGCAACGATCCGCTCTGCCACGAGGTTGAACCGAAAGACTTGGAAGGCACCATCACCGACGAAGAGGCGCAAGACCGATCTTTTCTCGAAGCACGTCTATGGAAAGCGATTGACGCCCTACCCCACCGCCAGCGCGAGGCCCTGCTGTTATGCAAGCGCGACGGACTGTCCTACCGCGAGACTGCCGAGAAGATGGGCATCAGCGAGAAGACCGTCGAGCATCTTCTCTCCAATGCCATGAAAGCACTTCGCGACCATCGTGCCGACATCTACCGCATCGTACTCACCGCTTACTGATCTATATCACCGCTCGACGATTATTTCTCACACAGAGACACGGAGAAGGCTTCTCACTAATTATTTATTAGACTTTCTCATCACTTTTAATTCATGAATAATTCGTGGGCGATTCCTGGGCATTCGTGTTGGCTTGGGGGGTGAGGCCGGAGTTTGGGCCGGTGAGTCTCCTCTTTACTCTAACGTATGTATTTTCCCGTCTTTGTCCACTTGCAGCTCTGCCACCTTCACGCTGCGCAGCCAGGTCGTGTCGTGGCTCGGCACACAGTCGTGGTGGAAGAGATACCAGTGGCCATGATACTCCAGGATGCTGTGGTGCGTAGTCCAGCCAACAACCGGGTTGAGGATCACACCCTGATAGGTGAACGGGCCATAGGGGTTGTCGCCGACAGCATAGCAGAGCAGGTGACTGTCACCGGTGGAGTAAGAGAAATAGTACTTGCCGTACATCTTATGCATCCAGCTCGCCTCGAAGAAGCGGTGCGGGTCGTCGGCGGTGAGCGGCTGTCCCTGCTCGTCCACGACGACAACAGGACGCGGCATCTCGCTGAACTGCATGCCGTCGGGCGTCATACGCGCCACACGTGCGGGGATGGCAGGCTCCTTGCCGGTAGGCAGGTACTCGTCTTTCAGTGCTTTATTGTCGCGGTACCACTGCAACTGTCCGCCCCAGATGCCACCGAAGTAGACATAGATCGCACCGTCGTCGTCCTTGAAGACGCACGGGTCGATGCTGTAGGACTTGCGGATCGGGTCGGCCTGCGGGATGAACGGACCTTCGGGACGGTCGGCGATGGCTACGCCAAGGCGGAAGACGCCATTGTAGTCCTTTGCCGCGAAGATCAGGTGATACTTGCCATTGACTTCCACGACATCGTTGTCCCACATCTGCTTCTCAGCCCAAGGCACATCCTCGACGTCGAGGATCTTGCCGCAGTCGGTGACGTCGGCTTCCATCGGGTTGCCGTCGATGCGCAGCACGTGGTAGTCCTTCATCTGGAAGTGACCGCCATCGTCGTCGAAGGCCTCTCCGCTGTCCCAGTCGTGGGAAGGGTAGACATAGATCTTGTCATTAAACACATGGGCTGACGGGTCAGCCATATAGTCTTGAGGAAAAAGATATCTGCTCATAGCTTTTGATGATTAGTTGCTGATTAATAAAGGAAGGAGGGGGAGGGCAGCGGGGCTGCCCAGCGGGACGGTGCACAGCACCGTCTTACCGAACCGAGCACAACCTACAGAGGAACGGCACGGTACCCAACGCAGTGCTGCCCTTTAAACGGTGTTGCCCTCCGATGCAGTGCTCCCGACCCCTTGAAGCATTTTACTCCCCTCTCCTTTGGAGAGGGGTAAGGGGGTGAGGCTGTTGGAGAGGGGTAAGGGGGTGAGGCTGATACATCTTCACGATCTCCTTCACCACCTTCTTTGCCTTTCCCGCTCTGTCGAATAGCAGGGGATAGTTGGTGCGGCCGGGGATGGGCCAGTCATTGAGCCATGACGTGCCGTCGGTGACACCCCACAGCGTGACGCGCTCGATCTGAGCCGCATGACGGCGGTAGATGTCGAAGAGAGCGAGGTAGCGGCTGTCGAAGACTTTCTGCGCCTTCTTGTCGAGACCTTTGACATAAGGGTTGTACTCCTTATTATATTGATAGCGCTGGCTGATCTCCGCACCGCCGAAGCTCTTCGGGTTGGGCAGCATGTTGAGATCCAGCTCCGTCATCTGCACCTTCACACCACAGGCAGCGAACGAGTCGATGCTTGCCTCGTAGTTGTTCAAGTCGGGATAGTTATAACCGTTGTGGCTCTGCATGCCCACGGCGTCGATGCGTATGCCTTTGGCTTTCAGCGCACGCACGAGCTTGCAGACACCGTCACGCTTTGCCGGGGTAGAGAGGTTATAGTCGTTGTAGTAAAGCTCAGCGTCAGGGTCAGCGGCATGGGCAAAGCGAAAAGCCAGCTCGATGTAGTCCGGACCTATTATATTATAATAAGGCGTATGCCGCAGCGTGCCATCGTCGTTGAAGGCCTCGTTGACCACATCCCATCCTTTGATGCGTCCGCGATAATGGCTCACCACCGTAGTGATGTGGTGATACATGCGGTCGATGAGCACCTCACGCGTGACCGGCTTACCCTTGTCGTCGGTGAACATCCAGCGTGGCGGCTGGGAATGCCACACGAGGCAATGACCGAAGACCGTGAGACCGTACTTCTCAGCAAAGGCCACCGTCTGGTCAGCGTCGCGCCAGTCATAGCGGTTCTCTTCGGGGTGGATGACCTCACCTTTCATGCAGTTCTCGGCCACGATGGAGTTGAAGTTATCCTTTACGATGTTTGCCTCCACCTTGTTTTGCTCCCATACGCAGGGTGTGTTCACGGCGGCTCCGATGTAGAAGTACTTGCCGACGGTCTCCTTGAGCGTGGGCGTGTTGTCCTTAGCACCGGCAGCCATCGTGGCGACGAGACTGAGAGCAACCAGCAGGTTGCGTTTGATGTTGTTCATGTTGGATTAGTTTTGTTGTTTTGGGAATCTTTTCGACTTACTGTATATTGGTATCAATCCTATGATACGTTTCCTTTATTCCTCTTCCAAGTGTCTGCGCTCGATCTCCTCGTTGATCTCGTCGACCTTCTCGTCGGTGAGCTCATACTTCGAGATGATGAACATAGCGAGTAGGAGCAGCATGGCGGGGATAACGCAGACGAGCCAGCGGATGCCTTCCTGAGCCTCAGGCGTCTGCAGTTCCAGGTCGTTCATGAAGTAAGCGCCGGCGGCGTTGCCCACCGACATCATGGCGAAGGCCGTGATGAAGAACAGGGCCAGGACACGCAACGGGCGGTTGCGGAGAAACTCTTTCCACAGGTCGCTGACCTTGACGTTGGCGGTCTCCTTCTGATCCATGACCACGCGCTCCTTGGTCTGGCTGAAGCAGAAGAGCAGGAGCGCACAGCCTACGAGGGCATAGATGAGCATGGCGTAGAACCAGGCACTCGGGTCCTTGGGCAGCGTGTTGGCCTGTGCCGTCACATGATAGCCCGTCACAGCCAGTACGATGCCGGGAACGACACCGCCGAGCGCCATGCCGGCTTTGAAGAAGATGCCCGTCAGCGCATTGACGATACCCGAGATGCGACGGCCCGTCTTGTACTCCGCAAAGGAGATCACCTCAGGCACGAGAGCCCACATATAGCCAGTGGCTACGATGACGCCCGTAGACTTGATGAACTGAGCGATGTAGATAGCCGTCATATTCGTCTTCATGTCGAAGAACTTGCTGATGACATAGAGCGCTGCCATGCCGACGATGGCAATGGAGAGGAAGACATAGAACATGTTCTTCTTGCCGATCTTGCGCTTGATGGCAGGTACCATCGGCATGAAGATGAACGAGGGCAACGAGCCCAAGCCCATGAAGAGTGCCATCTGCAACGGCAGTTTCTGTGCCGCCATGACGGCTACGAGAATGGGCACACCGGCCGAGACAGCGAGTCCGCCGACGTTGGCCATAAACATACGCACGGAGGTGAGAATGGTGATCTCGTTGGTGTCGCGCGTCAGCGAGCTGTTGAGCGCGCCGTAGGGTACGTTGACGAAAGTATAGCACATCGACATGCCGACATAGGTAATATAGGCATAGAGCAGTGAACCGCTGAAACCGTCCCAGAAACACAGGATGGCAAACGCCGTCAGCGGGAGACCCGCAAAGACAAGATAGGCACGGTACTTACCCAACCGCGGGTTGTGCTTGTCGACATAAGTGCCCACGATGGGATCCCAGAGCACATCCACGAGACGCACCACAAGGAACATCGTCGCTGCCGCTCCGGCATCGAGACCATAGATATCGGTATAGAAGAACAGCAGGTACATGCAGATGGTCTGGTAGATGAGGTTCTGTGCCAAATCACCGGAGCCAAAGCCGATACGCTGCAGCCAGTTGAGCTTGTAGAATCCGCGCGCTGTCTGAGTGTCCTGTGCAGCGGCGGTCGAATTGTTTACGTTTTCTTTCATCAGATATTAGGTTCTTTTGTCTGCAAAGTTAATTATTAGTGTTGGATTGATCTTGTTGTAGTGTTACAAATACATTCTTATTTGTTTCATCAGGCAAAAAAGAGACTTATTATCTTGCTTTTACCTTGTTTTCACCGTATCTTTGTACTTAATCAAATCAACCATCATCATGCACCAACACCTATTTATATTACAACACCTCGTCGTCGTGCTTCTCGCTATGATAGCGACACCTGTTTATAGCATGTCACCCGAACCACCCGTCGACAACGATGGCGTAGGCGCTACGCTGTGGCTGCCGCGCAAGACCTCGACACCCGCCCATGTCGTCTGTCCCAAAGTCGCTGACCGCAACGCTGCGGCCACCATCGCCATCGCCGGCCGTGAGTTGCAGGAGAGCTGGCAGGGCGGTCAGGTGACGCTGCGCCTTGTCTCTGAAGGCTGTGACAACGACGGATACCATATTAAATATAAGGCCGCCGACCACAGTGCCGTGGTTTCCGCGCGCCGTCCCCTCGGTCTGCTCTACGGCGCCTACGCCCTGCTGCGCTGGCAAGCGACAAAAGAGGGCAATGACCGGGATGCCGACTGGACATCAGCGCCCGCCCTGCAGCGACGCATGCTCAACCATTGGGACAACCCCGACGGCAGTGTGGAACGTGGCTATGCGGGAAAGAGCATCTGGAAATGGGAGCAGATCACGAAAAACGGCATGACCGACTCGTTGCGCCAACGCCTGACCATCTACGCGCGCGCCAACGCCTCGGTGGGCATCAACGCCATGGTGGTGAACAATGTCAACGCCAGTCCCAAGATGGTCACGCGTCCTTATCTCGAAAAACTCAAGGTCATCGCGGACCTGCTCCGCCCTTACGGCATCCAGGTGTGGCTGAGCATCAACTTCGGATCGCCGTTGGCTTTGCATGAGACCAAGACAGCCGATCCCCTCGACGCTTCCGTGCAGCGATGGTGGCAGCGCAAGGCACGGGAGATCTACAAACTGATACCGGACTTCGGTGGTTTCCTTGTCAAGGCCAACAGTGAGGGACAGCCCGGACCGGGAGACTATCACCGCAGTCATGCCGACGGCGCAAACATGCTCGCCGACGCGCTGAAGCCCTACGGCGGTACGGTCATCTGGCGCTCCTTTGTCTATGGTGCCAACCACAAAGGCGAGGACCGCGTGATGCAGGCCGTGTCGGAGTTCAAACCCATGGACGGGCTGTTTCATGACAATGTCATCTTGCAGTCGAAAAACGGACCGCTCGACTTCCAGCCGCGCGAGCCTTACGCGCCCATCTTCGACAACATGACGAAGACACCACAGATGGCTGAACTGCAGATTACGCAGGAATACACCGGGCAGTCGCTCCACTTGGTCTATCTCGCTCCGATGTGGAAAGAGTTCTTCAGCTACGTCGATCCTGTGGCCCGCGGACTGAAAGGCATCGCGGGAGTCGCCAACACGGGCGACGATACCAACTGGTGCGGACATCCCTTCTCGCAGTCCAACTGGTATGCTTTCGGCCGTCTGGCCTGGGATCCGTCACTGACCTCTCAGCAGATTGCCCATGAGTGGCTGCTACAGACCTTCGGTCGTGGCGACTCGGTGACGGTGGCTGCGCTGGAGGATATGATGCTCAGCTCGCGTGAGGCGTGCGTGGACTATATGATGCCGCTGGGCCTGCACCATATCTTTGCCTTTGATCATCACTATGGACCGGAGCCCGATGGCTACAAGGCGGAATATCCTTTGGAGTGGTGCCCCGTCTATTATCATAAGGCTGACAAGCAAGGACTGGGGTTCGACCGCACGGTCGCCACGGGGTCAGGAGCCACGGCACAGTATCGTGAGCCTTATCGTTCGCTCTATGAAAACGTGAAGACCTGCCCTGAGCAGTATCTGTTGTGGTTCCATCATGTGGCTTGGGACTATCGTCTCGCCAACGGACGCACGCTGTGGCAAAGCCTTTGCGACCACTACGACGCCGGGGTGCGACGCGTTGCCGCCTACCGTGTGCTGTGGCAGAGTCCGGCCGTGCGCAGCTATGTCGACAAAGTACAATGGCAACAAGTCGACAAGCTCCTCGGCACGCAACTCAACAATGCACGGCTGTGGCAACATACCTGTCTCGACTATTTCAATGGGGTTAGGGGTTATTGATGTTTCGGAGACTGACTATGATAGGTATTCAGATTACCTTCTTCCGATTTATAAATAATGGTATCGATGAAATATAGGTTTCCGTCAATACCAACAAGGACGTTGTTGGGACTTGCATCGAAAATGTCGTGGATGCCATTAGAATAGTATTCATTGTCCATCAAAGGTTGAAAGCCTAAGCGTTGGAGTTCTTTTGAAATCTCCTCTTCCGTAGCCTCGCGAGCGGTAATTATATAGGGTTGGCTGAGTACAGCGCATACTTTACCATCCCTATTTTCAGCCATGCCAATCATAGTGTAGGCACAATCCGGGAAATACTCGTTATGTGCCTTTATACGTTCAAAGAAGGGAGAAAGGTTATCGTCGGAGTAGCGAAAGTCGTTGAGTTTATAGACAATGTTCTCCTTAGGGGACAGGTAGACTTCATTCTCGGAGCCTCTGTCAGCATAGTCTCCGAGAATAAGTCCGTTGTCTATCCAATACCCATTTTTCTTTGCCCAGTCTGCTAACCGAGCGATTTGGACTCCCTTGCAAGCCGTTGTTCCCGCAATCGCTTGAACTGATTCAAGCACTCTTCGTGCGACAGATTCAGCTTGCTCCAAGATGCTACGGACTGGAGTTTGATGGCATTGATCTTCTTGTGATAGTTGTTGAGAACTGCTTTCATTCATTATTCCTTTCTTCTGTGATACGTTTGCAAATATAGCAAATCCATTTCATTCTTACAAGTATTCGGGCAAATTATTATGCCGGAAAGCTGTAAGTTACTTTCAAGCTGGTTAGGGCGGCCACAGAGGGCCGCCCCTACATCAATACCGTCTTAAACCCTTGACGGTAATTACTCCCCTCTCCCCTTGGAGAGGGGTATGGGGGTGAGGCTACGTTTGTAAAAGTACTTCCACAGCGGTGCGACCATCATGGCCTGATGGATCTTGCCGTCCTTGAGCATAGCGAAGAGCTCGTCTTCCGTGACAAAGAAATAGCGGAGATCCTCCGTGGCATCGAGGTGCTGCGTGGTGGTCTGCTCCACACCGCGTGCCACAAACGTATAGCAGTGGTTCGTCGCCGTGCTGCTGTTTGGCGTGGTGACGAGCAGCTGCTCCCACGTGCCGCCGGTGAATCCCGTCTCTTCTGCCAACTCGCGCCGGGCCGCCTGCAGAGGCGACTCGCCTTTCTCCACCACGCCGGCGGGGATCTCCAGCGACACCTCGCCGACAGCCTGCCGCCATTGCTGCTCCATGATGATGCGGCCGTCGGTGGTGATGGCGATGACGTTGATGAAGTCGGGATATTCCAGAACGTAGTATTCCGGCTGCACACGACCGTCGGGATGCACGACCACGTCTTTTCTTACTGTCATCCACGGCCGGCGAATGAGGTATTCGCTCGACCGTGTGGTGCACTTCATGTCTTTTTCTTCCATGATGATATACCTTATTATATTATAGGTATAACGTCAGCTTCGCTGTGATATTGCGTCCTATGTCAAACAGTCCCATTCGACCGTTGTCAGGATTCACGCCACCGATATACTTCAGTCGGCTGAGATGGTTCTGATAGATGCGGTCGAAGAGGTTTGTCGCCGAGAGCGACAGCGTGGCCAGACGCTTGCCGCTGTGCTTGAAGTCCGTACCGGCAGCCAGGCCGAAGAGTGTGTAGCTGGGCGTTGCCGTCTCCGTGCCGCCGAGCATGTAGTAGTGGTTTTGTCGCAGGTTGCACTCCATGTTGGCAGCCAAAAAGGTGTGGTCGAGTGTCTTGCCGTCGCGGATGAGCGTGTAGCGCAGTTCTCCATTCCAACGGGGAGCGGGCGTGAAGGGCAGATAGCGCGACTCACGCGGCTGATGGCGCTGTACGCTGTTGACATAGGAGAAACTGTTTTGCCAGTGCAGACGCTCCACGGGGTGGAAGTCGATCATCGCCTCGCCACCGAGCAGGCGCGCGTCGCCCTGAGTATATTGGTAGAGAGGCACATCCTCGCGCTGCTGGTCACCCTGACGGGCGGTGAAGATATAGTTGTCGATGTAGTTGGCGAAGAGCGAAAGCAGTGCCGTCACCCACCGCGAGGTGTAGTCCCATCCGGCATCCACCTGCCAGCTTTGTTCAGCCTTGAGCTGTCCGTTGCCGAGGACATACTGTTGTGTGCCCTCATGCACGCCGTTGGCCGAGAGCTCGCTGATGCCCGGCGCACGGAAACCTTTCGCCGCGTTGAGCCGCAGGTTCATGTTGTCGCTGACGTGATAGACCGCCCCGACAGATCCCGACACACTCGTGAAGTTGCGGGAGAGACGGTCGAAATGGTCATCTAAGGCGTAAGCATGAACATGACGGTGGTCTACGCGCAAACCACCCGACCACGACCAGGAACCTCTCTCGTAGGAAGTTGTGGCGAAGGTGCCGAGGTCGAAGAGCTGATAACCCGGGATGAGATATTCCGAGCCCTTGTTCATGTTGCGCTGCCACATGCCGTTGGCACCTACGGTAGCCTTCCATCCGCTCTTCTCCGGCAGGATGTAGCGGATGTCGTAGTTCAGCGTGTGAAGCATCATGTCCAGTCCCGGCTCGTCAGCGCTCTCCTCGTATTCCTGCCTGCGGTTTTGCTGATAGCCGACGATGGCGTGCAGTGTGCTGTTGCCGAGATAGTAGGCGTTGTCGCTCACCACCTTGTAGTGGTGGATCTGCTGGAAAGGCAGTGTCTTGCTGTAGCTCTTGCTGTCGTCGGCGCGCTCGCCCTCGGCGATACCTGGCGTGAGGTGGTAGATGCTGACCGTGAGATGGCTGTAACCCCATCCGCCGTTGTATCCGCCCATTGCCTCGACGTCCTGCTCGCGGAAGCGTGAGCCTACGACATAGTTGTCGGCGCGGTTGTGGTAGTCGTGCGCACGCTTGTCAGTCCACCGTCCGTTCCATACCCATCCGTTTTGGTTGCCGCGGAAATTGAGCGAGTAGTTGATGAGTCCCGTGTTGCTTTGGTATTCTGTGGTAGCCTCTCCGCCGATGGTGTTGTGAGCCATGACGGGATCGCCGTGGAAGATGATGACGCCGGCGAGGGCATCCGAACCGTACATCAGCGAGGCCGGACCTTTGATGATCTCGGCAGAGGAGACACCTTGCGCGTCGACCTCCACGCCGTGCTCGGCACCCCACTGGTTGCCCTCCTGGCGTATGCCGTCGTTGACGACCACGAGACGGTTGAAGCCAAGACCACGGATCACGGGTTTGGAGATGCCGCCGCCCGTGGTCACCTGCGCCACGCCGGGCTGATGGCTCAGCGCGTCGATGATGTTGGTGGCGGGAGTCGTGCGCAGCATGTCGGCGTTGACAAGGGAGATTGGCGTTGGTGAGTCTTTCATCAGCGACTTACCCGTCAGTCCCGTGACGACAACTTCGCCGAGCATGGCATTTTGCTCCTTCATGACGAAGTCGAGTTGCGTGGTTTTCTTCAGGTCGATCTTCTTCACCTGATTCTGATGCCCCAGGTAGCTGGCCTGCACGCTGACCGTGCGCTGCGGCAGCGCAGAGAAGACATAGTTGCCGTCGGCGTCTGTTGTGGTACTTTCCTGAAGTTCAGGTATAGAAACGATGACACCTACGAGCGGTTCGCCGTCTGTGGCGTCAGTGATATGACCCTTGAGCGTAGTGGTGATCAACGCAGGGTCTGCTGTTGCTGTCAGGCTCAGTATGAGTCCTAACAGCAAAAGATATAATGATTTCATAATGAAAATGAAGCCCTAACCTAACCAAGCCCAGCCTCACCCCCTACAGCCTCACCCCCAACCCCTCTCCAAAGGGAGAGGGGAGTGATTACATTCAAGGGGTGTTGGGGTAGTATTGCAATTTCCTCACCAAGTGGGAGGGAAAGGCAGTACACACAAGAGAATGGTTATGAGAGCTTTGTTGTTGTTTTGTTGTTTTATGTTTTTGGTGTAGGGGCGGCCCTCTGTGGCCGACCTAACTTCAATCCCCAGCCTTTAGCACTTCTGGCCTCACCATCAGTACTTCCAGCCTCAATCACCAGAGCTAACACTATCCCTGTCTATTTGTGAGAAGGATATTGTTTATCACTCATTTCCTGTCTATTTATGAGAAGGATATTGTTTATCACTCATTTTACTCCCCTCTCCTTTGGAGAGGGGTTGGGGGTGAGGCTGTAGGTTGGGGCTGTGGGGGAAAGCTATATAGTTGGAGGCCCTCTTAGTGTAGGAACGCCATGACGGTACGATGATAGGCGCGAGACTGTGGCCGTCGTGGCGGTGAGTATAATATAATAAGGTGTGGCGATGGCTAACGCGGCAGTCGCCAGGAAAGGCAGTGAGAGAAAATGGCAGAGCACACAGTCGCCCGCATGATGCGCCATCGTGGTGAGATGCGCGTCGTGGTGGATGTGGTGGAGACAGGCATAGCATACCCCTGCCTGACTTTGCTCCACAGGTATGTGGCGGTGGAGCGAAGCCAGGAAAAGCATAGGGATGAATACCGCCATGAGTATCCATGCCGCCGTCTGTCTCTTGTGGCTATTCCTCATTGCCGTTTGTTAGTCGCAACCATGTACAATCAGCGATGTACTTTTTGCGGCATTTTCTTTATGCAAAGTTAAAGATAATAATCCCAAACGACGTGGTTCTTGTCTTAAAAGAGATTTATCGGGTGTTAGAAAATTCTAAGCGGTCTACCTCTTGCCGAGAGCTCTGTCATTGACATATTCGAAGAGCTTGTCGCGATACACGTCGCCGATGGGCAGCGAGATGTCTTTGCCGAGGAACACCCTGTTTTTGTTCATCTCCGTGATGCAGTGCAGGTTGATGAGGTATGACCGGTGGATGCGCATGAAGTTTCCCGGCAGTTGATCTTCCATTGTCTTCATGCTCATGAGGATGACCACGGGCTTTTGCTCGTCGCGGAAGTGTATCTTCAGATATTCGCTCATGCCCTCGACATAGGCCACGTCGGCTACGGGTATCTTGATGATTTTGTGGTCCGAGCGCACAAAGAAGTCGCCTTTCCGACCGATACCCTCCGTTGTCGGGTCCGTGTCGTTGGGTTGTCGTGTGCCGTTGGCTCCGTTTTTCATGTCACAGAGTTTCTTCACTTTTGTCGCTACTCTCTGGAAGTCGTCCAGAGAGAACGGCTTGAGCAGGTAGTCAAGCGCGTTGACCTGATAGCCCTCAACGGCGTATTCGCTGTAGGCTGTCGTGAAAACGATGACAGGCGGGCTGACCAGCGTCTTCACGAAGTCCAGTCCGTTGATGTCCGGCATGTTGATGTCGCAAAACATCACGTCGACCTTTTGCTCTTCCAGCACTTTCCACGCCTCTTTGGCACTCAGACAGCTGGCCACAAGATGGAAGAAAGGTATCTTCCGGATATAAACTTCGAGCTGCCGCAGAGCCAGGGGCTCGTCATCGACCGTTAGTACTTCTATCATTAGCTTGAGTCTTTATTTAGTGCTATTGTCAGCACAACGTTATAAATTTCGTTTTCGTCGTTTATTTCTAAATGGTAGTTCTCTCCATAGATGAGTTGCAGTCGCTTCCTGACGTTGGCCAGCCCGATGCCTCCGGGGATCGGCATGCGCTTCGCGTGTTTGGAGTTGGCACACTTGAAGACAAGCCGCCCACCGATGACCTGCAGGCTGACGTGGATGAAGCTTGGCGCATCGTAGCTCACGCCATGCTTGAAGGCGTTCTCCACAAAGACGGACAGGATGAGCGGTGGCATCTGATAGCCGTCGGGCAGGTCGCCCACCTCAAAGCGGATGTCCACCCGGTCGGCATAGCGCAGCCGCAGCAGATGGATGTAGCTGCGGATAAACTCAGCCTCCTTGGTCAGCGGTATGGTGGTGTGGCCTCCGTCGTAGAGTAAGAATCGCAGCAAACGGCTCAGCTCCATGATGCTCGTCTGTGCCTTGGCAGCGTCCAGCCCGATGAGCGCGTGGATGTTGTTGAGCGTGTTCATCAGGAAATGGGGATTGATCTGGAGTCGCAGATGTTGCAGTTGGTCGTTGAGTTTCTCCTGGGTGAGTTGTGCCAATTGCTTGTCGCGCCGCTCACTTTGGAAATAGAACTTCACGCCGGTGTTGGCTCCCATGATGAGCAGCATCATGGCCACGCTGAGGATGTCGCTCTCGGTGGTGTCGATGGAGGGATGCTCCGGTGTCTTAAATTCGGCCGTGGCGTGCTGCCCGCCGCTTCGCTCCTCCCTCTGTATGGCCTGTTGCCCGCCGAGCTCAAAGTGTTTCCACTCATACTGCTTGAATTTGGCTTGCAGTATGGAGAAAACACAGATCAGCACCAGCGAGGCAAAGACATACAGATGTACTCTCTTCCTGTAGATCAGCATGGGTGCCAACGCAAAGTTGTGGATGATGAATAATATCAAATAGACACAAAACAACATCCACACATGGAAAACTGGCCACCAGTGGAAGGTCAGGTCGCTCTCTACTTGGCTGCGTATATAGAAGGCAAGGAAAGGCGCAAGCAGGAAAGTGGTCCAGACCATGCTGTAGATCAGCCATTCCGACCGGCAGTTGGTCCGTTTAATCACATATTTGATGGTCTTCCATAGTCTCATCTTCCGCTGTTTTTATGTCTTCCACCTTATTTGGGCAACTTGGCGTCGCCGATACACTCATTTGGCATCTGTATGTGGAGCAGCTCACAGATCGTCGGTGCGATGTCGACGATATGGGTCGGCTCAGCAGTCTGTCCGTGGGGGATCTGCCAGCCAAAGAGCACGAAGGGGATATGTGCGTCGGTGGGGTTCCACAGTCCGTGGCTCGTGCCGCGGTAGTCGACGGCGTTGCTGACATCCTCCCAGTCGGGGCGTGGCACGTAGAAGAGGTCGCCGCTGCGCTTCTTGTTATATCCGTTGACGATCATCTCGCGCAGGCGGGAGGGCAGCGACGTGGTGAGCACCTTGTCATAGTCCACGACATAGAAGATATTGGAGTCCTGCTCCAGCGTCTCGATCATCTGCTGCTTCACGTCGGCGAGCTTCTTTCCGCTCTTGGCGATGGCCTCGCGGTTGAGATAGATACGTCCGGCATCGACACCGGTCACCAGTGGGCTGATGCCAGTTTCCTTCTCGAGTTGTGGCAGCCGGCTGTTGAGCCAAGAGTCCTTGCCCCAGGTGTCGAGGCCGCCCGACGGCAGGTTGTGAGCCTTGAGGAAGTTGGGGTTGTGGGCAGCGCCGTGGTCGGCGGTGAGGAAGAGCAGGTAGTTGCCGCGTCCCACCTTCTCGTCGAGGAACTTCAGAAACAGTCCCACCTGGCGGTCGAGTTCCATATACACGTCGTGGTTCTCCTGTCCGCGCGTGCCGTACTGGTGTCCGATGGCGTCTGTCGACGACACGCTCATGGCGAGCAGATCGGTGATGCTGTCCTGTCCGAGCTGTTCCCCGTCGATGGCGGCTTCGGCCATCTGGAAAGTCTTGGTCACACCGGGCACAGATGTCTTGACGTTGGTGCCGGGTTTGGTCTGTATCTTCTTGTTGATATCCTTCACCCATTGTGGCAACTCCTTCATGTAGTAGGTCGAAGAGATGAAGTGTCCGGCACTCTGGTCCCACCAGTAGGCAGCGTTGGCAGCATGTCCGGCCGGCAGGATGGCGGCGCGGTCCTTGAGAGCGATGCCGATGACCTTGCCTTTGAAGTCGGTGGCGATGCGCAGCTGGTCGCCGATGCCAGAGGCCAGGAGATTGCGTGGCGACATCTTGCCCTCCTTGGAGTTGGAGCCCACGGAACGAACGTTGTCGTCGTCGCAGCAATAGACTTGCTTGCCGTCTTTGACAAAGTTGTTGCCGGCAATACCGGTCAACGCGGGCACGGAGCCGGTGTAGACGCTGGAGTGGCCGATGGCGGTGACCGTCGGCACGTAGTTGATCAGCGTGTTCTCGTAGCTGTAGCCCTCGTCGACAAGGCGGCGCAGGCCGTCAGGCCCAAACTGTGGGTAATAATAATAAAGATAGTCCCAGCGCATCTGGTCTACCATCAGACCGACGACGAGCTTTGGCCGCTGGACGTTGCTGCCGGCCAGCATGGGCGCTGCCAACAGGATGGCAGCCAAGAGCGTGAAAATCTTTTTCATCTTTTACGTATAGGGTTTTATGGAATTCATAGGATCTATAGGATCTATAGGATCTATAGCTTCTATAGCCTCTATAGGATCTATAGTCTCTATAGGCGCTAATAGCCTCTATAGAGAAGCTATAGGTGCCGTCTACCACAGTTCCAGGTCGGCTTCTTTCTCTACCTTGTCCTGCACCTTTTTGTTCAGTCCGTGGAAGAAGTCATAGCCGGTGATGCGCTCCACCTCGTCGATGCTGTTGACATAGTCGCCTTTGGGTCGGTTGCCGTCGGTGTTGCGATAGATGAAGCCGATGGCCTTGGGCGTTCCTTTCAGGCAGAGCACCACCTTGAAGAAGGCTTCCGGCACGGTGACGCGGTGCTTCTGCCCGATGGTGGCATGCTTGCCGCGGTAGAGGATGGGGCCGGCGACGATATACACCTCGCCGTATTCCTTGGCCCAACGGCGGCACTGCATCTCCATCTCGTTCCAGTCGCCGGCGTTGAGGCCGTGGTCCTGTGGACACATATTGGTCATCAGGAAGCACTCGTCCATGGCCCGGCGGTCCCAACGGTTATCAGCGGCGGGGCACATGTGGCCACGGTCGTAGCCCGACTGCATGTAGTCGTAGGTCGTCACGCGGTAAGGCTCCGGCACGTCGTCGTCGGGATGGAACTTCACGCCCTTGCGCTGGATGTCGCCGTCGGTATGTGCCGCGGTGAGTTTCCATGCTACCCAGTTGGGCATGAGCGTGGTGCGGTTGAACGAGCTGACGTAAGCCTTGCGCCTGAGCAGTTGCTCCGGCACTCCTTTCCTGGTGAGAGGCAGGAGTGAGTCGGGTACGGTGTAGGAGGCGTCGCCTGCTGACGGGCCCTCGTCAGCGAGATTGCTGCCGGCGTTGTCGCCATCAATGCTGTTGTCCGTTGCGTTGCTGGTGCTTTCCTCAGCGGATTCGGTTGGACTGCTGGCGGCTGCAAGCGCACTCCGCTGTCGTGGCGAGAGACCGCAGGAGAGCAGTGTCAGCGCCACGGCGAGAAGCGCAATATGTTGCTTGTTTCTGTTCATGATGTCAGCTTTTCGTTTCTTCTTTGTAGAAGAGGACAGAAAAGAGAACTATAGTCAGGCTTCCTCCAGACACTTGTCGAGTTCGGCCTCGATGGCCTTGCGGTCGAGGTTCTGGCCGATGAAGACGATCTTCTCCATGCGGTCGCCGAACTTCTCGTCCCAGTCCTTCTTCACGCCGGGGTTCTGCTCCATGAAGTCCTTGAGCTGGTCCTCGGGCATCGTGGCGTACCACTGTCCGGCGTTGGTGATGTTGAACTGCTTGCCGCTTTGCTCAAAGAGGTAGCAGGTCTCCGGCTCGTCGCGGAACCAGCAGATGCCTTTCGCTCTGACCACGCCCTTGGGCCACTTCGTGGAGACAAACTCGTCGAAGCTGCCGAGGTTGAAGGGCAGGCGGCGGCGGTAGACAAAGGTCTGAATGCCATACTCCAGCGCCTCACCGCTCTCCTCGTTTTCCAGACTCTCGTCATCGTCGTCCTCCATGGCCTCAATCCACCGTGCCGACGTGGCTACCTTGTCGAAGTCGAAGAGATGGGTGTTGAGGATCTTGTCGAGGTCGATGTCACCGTAGTCGCAGGGCATGATGAGTGCCTGCGGCTGTATCTCTTTGATGACTGCCGTGAGGTGGGCGAGGTCGTCGGGCGAGATCTCCGATGCCTTGTTGAGCAGGATGATGTTGCAGAACTCGATCTGCTGGATCACGAGGCTGGCGAGATCCTCCTCGCCGTGCTCCTGCTGCAGGTGGTCGCCGAGTCCGAACTCGTCTCTCATGCGCAGGGCGTCGACGACGGTGACGATGGCGTCGAGGCGCGCGGCACCGTTCTTCATCGCTGCGGGAGCCACGAGCTGGGGATAGGTGCTGATGGTCTGTGCGATCGGCGCGGGCTCACAGATGCCGCTGGCCTCGATGACGATATAGTCGAAGCGCTTGGTGTTGATGATGTCGTTGAGCTGTTTGACGAGGTCCATCTTCAGCGTGCAGCAGATACATCCGTTTTGCAGTGCCACGAGGCTGTCGTCGCCCTGCCCTACCACGCCGCCTTGCTGGATGAGGCTTGCGTCGATGTTCACCTCGCCGATGTCGTTGACGATGACGGCGAAGCGGATGCCCTTCTCGTTTTTCAGAATGCGGTTCAGAAGAGTGGTCTTGCCGCTTCCTAAGTAGCCCGTAAGCAGCAGAACGGGAGTTGTCTTTATCTCTTTGTCCATTGTTTGTTATTGTGCTGAATATACTACAATCTTGTTTTGTAGGGCAAAGATACAAAAAAGCGCTTAAACATCATAGAAGCGCAACGTTTTTTAAGGCTTGACATCAAAATGAGATATTGGGGAGACTCACCCATACTTCCCTCAACACTCTCCGGCCTCACCACCAAATAAACTACCGTAAAGCCGCAATGGCCGCAAAGAAGGTGGTGATAAGCGCTCGCAAAGGCACAAATGGAGTAAAGAATGTGGTGATAAAATCCTTGCAAAGCTTTGGTGAAGTCGCGGAATAGTGCTATATTTGCAAATGGTAATGGCCATTACCGTAATGGCGGTTACCGTTTAAGCAAGAAACAGAGGCAGACCATGAAGTTCTACGATCGTAAAGAAGAGATAGCGTCGTTGGAGCGCATCGTGAAGCAAAGTCGTGAGCAGTCGCGCATGACGGTGCTTGTAGGGCGCCGGCGTATTGGCAAGACCGAACTGGCCAAGCGCTGCGGCGACTCGCTCGTCCTTTATTTCTTTGTTGCCAGGAAGGCTGAGAGCCTGTTGTGCGACGACTTTGTGCGGGAAGCAGAGGCGAAGCTCGGCATTCCCATCGGGCATTTCACCTCGGTGGCAACGCTTTTCGGCTATTTGCTGCAGCTGTCGGCGCAGCGACCTTTTACGATCATCATGGACGAGTTCCAGGATTTCTATCGTGTCAATCCGGCTGTGTTCAGTGAAATTCAGAACCAATGGGACAGGTATAAAGACCAAGGTCATCTCAATCTCATCATCAGCGGCAGCATCTTCACGATGATGAAGCATATCTTTGAGGATTCCAAGGAACCGCTTTTCTCGCGTGCTCAGAAGAAGATCACCGTTCTGCCTTTCAAGACCGTGGTCCTTAAGACGATTCTCAAAGATTACAATCCTCACTACACGCCCGACGATCTCCTGACGCTCTATGCCATCACCGGCGGTGTGGCATGGTATGTCACGCTGCTCATGGACGACGGCTATTGCGACCGTGAATCGATGCTCGCCGCACTCACAGCGCGCGACTCGCTGTTCATCAATGAGGGGCAGAATATGTTGGTCGAAGAGTTCGGCAAGGAATATACCACCTATTTCTCGATTCTGAGTTGCATTGCCGATGGACTTTATAGTCGGGGGGAGATAGAGAATCGGCTGAACATGACAAATCTTGGCAGCTATCTGAAGCGGTTGGAGAACGACTTCCTGCTGATCAAGCGTCACGTGCCTGTCTTCGAGAGCGCCAGCTCCAAGAAGACGCGCTATGAGCTGAACGACAACTTCCTGATCCTATGGTTTCGCTTCTTCTATAAATACCAGGCGATGGTGGAGAACGATGCGCTCGGCCAACTGGCTCGTATCGTCGTTCGTGACTTTGACCAGTTCTCGGGGCTGTGCCTTGAACGTTATTTCCGTCAGAAGCTGCGTGAGTCCGGGCGCTATACGCGCATTGGCGGCTACTGGAACCGAAGTGGTGAGAACGAGATCGACATTGTCGCTGTCAATGAGATCGACGGCGTTGCTGACATCTTCGAGGTAAAGCGCCATAGGAGTCGCTACGACGAAAAGTTGTTGCAAGACAAAGTCGCCGAAATGCTGAAGACCTGCAAGCCGTTGCAAGGAATGAAGATCACGCTTGGTTGCCTCGCGTTGGAAGATATGTAGGAGCAAAGGGAGTATGCCTCTGTTTTTTCTTTAACTTAAAAGATGGCTGCTTATACTCGTCAGCAAGGCATCTGTCCCAAGTGCGGCAAGCATTTCGAGTTTGAAGAGATGGAGGGGGATCATATCACGCCGTGGAGCCAGGGCGGTCATACGACTCCGGACAACCTGCAGATGCTCTGCAAGAATTGCAACAGGCTGAAGAGTGATAAATAATTAGAATGTTTATGGCAGAGAACAAAGACGTGCGCTGGCTGCAGCGTTATGATAGTTTCAAGAAGGCACTGAAGAAATTAGAGAGTGTCACGCTTTCGGGACGTTGCCCGTCCGACTTGTCAGAACTGGAGCAAAGCGGACTGGTACAGTGGTTTGAGTTCACCTACGAGTTGGCTTGGAAGGTGATGCAAGACTTATTGGAGTATAAGGGTTATGAGTTTATGCGTGGTCCTAACGGCACCTTGCGTGAAGCTTTCACGGATGGACTGATAGACGACCACGATGCCTGGCGACAGATGGCTAAAGACCGGACGCTGATGTCGCATACCTATGACGAGCAGGATGCGCAGCGTGTGGTGGAACTTATCTTCAATACCTACACGCCGTTGCTGCAAAAACTCAGCGAGACGCTGGCTTCGCAGCAACAACAGTTTGGTGAGTAATATGTTGTTATCAATGTTTCTATGACCACACTGAATGAATTCGGACTGAGCGACTGGACGATGAACGACCTGCGCTCGGTGTTTCGGCGGCATCCCAAAGTGCGCAAGGTGATACTCTTCGGGTCGCGCGCGAAAGGCAACTTCCGCATGGGCTCTGACATCGACCTGGCATTGGTGGGCGAGGACATCGACCACGAGGAGCTGCTGCGTATTTATAACGACATCGACGACCTCGGACTGCTCTACAAGGTGGATCTGCTGCACTATGAGGAGAAGCGGGGAACGCCCATAGGCGAGCATATCGACAGGGCTGGAAAGGTGTTTTACCAGCAGAAGCCTCATTATTAGTGAGGAGTGAGACGCAAGGTTCCTGACTTCGTCACTTTTTTGTTGAGGCCCAATGCTGCCCTTGACTATCAGACTTTTCACGCAGAGCCGCAGAGATGATACGTGTGAGAGGCTGAGATCGCTGAGAGGCCTTCGGCCGTGTGAGCAGACGGAAGGACAGAGGCCTCTGTTTTTTCTTTAACTTAAAAAACGTTGGGCGGGATGTTCTGTTTGGCTCTATTTGTGTAATTTTGCAGCCACAAAAACAATATCAGATAAAAGAAAGACAAAGATGAAGACCAAGATGATGATTGCCGCAGTGGCTGTCGCCACACTCGTCAGCGGCGCCGCGCTGGCTGCCGGTAAAGGTGATAACGTGATGACAAAGCTCAAGGACGGCACCTATGTGGTCAACACCACGACGCTCGCCCCGAACGTGCGCGGCTACCTCGGTGCCACACCCTTGGAGGTATATATCAAGAAGAATAAGGTGGTGAAGGTGGTGGCGCTGCCCAACAAGGAGACGCCGAAGATCTTCGCTAAGGTGAAGTCTGCCATGCTGCCCAAGTACGCAGGCAAGAAGACCTCTGCTGTGAGCAGCGTTGACGGCGTGACGGGCGCTACCTATTCCTCCAAGGCTGTCAAGGCCAACGTCGAGGCTGCTGTGAAATACTACAAAGCACATAAATAATCTTCATGCTTATAGGTAAGGCTTTGCCCACCAGTTAGATAAAGGCTTATCTGTCAGCATGCATATAGAAGTCCCATGACAAGTGCTCTCTGGCGCTTGGGGGCATCGACAGAAGAAAGGACGGAAAGAGAATTCCCGCCCTTTCTTCGTTTCTGTCATCCTTTTGCCCCTTTTTACCCGCGAACGGCAAAAAAAGCGTAAATTCCTTTGTCGTTACGTCCTTTTCGCTTAACTTTGCATGGGACAAGTGACGTTTTTATAGAGTTATTCGTAAAGATTTAGGCTATGGAAGAAGAGAAGTTTGCGTTTACACCGGAAGAATTAACAGAAACCAAGGAACTCCACCACGATCTCAAGGAGAAGCTCGCCGACAGCCTGATGCCCGGCGACGAGGAGCGCCTGACGGCTTTCATCGAGCAGACAATCCAGCAAGGAACTGTCCATCGTGATGTCTTCGGACTGAATCCTATTCTCACTTCCTTGCAGACAGCACGTATCACTGTCGACGAGATAGGACTGCGCCGCGACGGTGTCATCGCTACGATGCTCTATGGCTGTCTCGGCGATCACCTTGAGGCTGTGGAAGAGATTCGCAAGGCTTTCGGCGACAACGTGGCGCGTATCGTCCATGGACTCATCCGCATCCAAAAGCTCTATGAGAAAAACCCCGTCATCGAGAGCGAGAACTTCCGCAACCTGCTCCTGAGCTTCGCCGAGGACATGCGCGTGATCCTTATTATGATCGCCGACCGGGTGAATATCATGCGGCAGATTCGCGACACGCCCAACAGGCAGGCACAGCACGAGGTGTCGGAAGAGGCCAGCTATCTCTATGCGCCGCTGGCCCATAAGCTCGGACTCTACACGCTCAAGAGTGAGCTCGAGGACCTCTCGCTCAAATACCTCGAGCACGATGCCTACTATATGATCAAGGAAAAGCTCAACGCCACCAAAAAGGCGCGCGACGCTTACATCGACCGCTTCATCGGACCTGTCAAGGCACGACTCGAAGAGGCTGGACTGAAATTTCATATCAAGGGGCGCACCAAGAGCATCCACTCCATCTGGCAGAAGATGAAGAAGCAGCAGTGCGGCTTCGAGGGCATCTACGACCTCTTTGCCATACGCATCATCCTCGACTCGCCTCTGGAAAAGGAGAAACAACAGTGCTGGCAGGTCTACTCCATCATCACCGACATGTATCAGCCCAACCCAAAACGACTGCGTGACTGGCTCAGCGTGCCGAAAAGCAATGGCTACGAGAGCCTCCACATCACTGTGCTCGGACCGGAGAATAAATGGGTGGAGGTGCAGATACGCACCGAGCGCATGGACGATATTGCCGAGCACGGACTCGCTGCGCACTGGCGCTACAAGGGCATCAAGAGCGGCGGACAGATGGACGAGTGGCTCGCCAACATTCGCTCGGCCCTCGAAGCCGGTGACGGCCTCCAGGTCATGGACCAGTTCCGCATGGACCTGACACCCGACGAGATCTATGCCTTCACGCCCAAGGGCGACCTCTTTAAGTTCCCCGCCGGCGCTACAGTACTTGACTTTGCCTACCGCATCCATTCCAAGATCGGCAACAGCTGTGTGGGAGGACGCGTCAACGGCAAGGTGGTCTCCATGCGGCAGGAGCTCCACTCGGGCGACAGCGTGGAGATTATCACGCAGAGCAACCAAAGCCCTAAGCACGACTGGCTCAACATCGTGAAAACCTCTAAGGCTAAATCCAAGATCCGCCTTGCCTTGAAAGAGACGCAGGCCAAGGAAGGACTCTATGCCAAGGAACTGCTCGAGCGGCGCTTTAAGAATAAAAAGGTGGAGATGGAGGAGAGCGTCATGGGCCATCTCATCAAGAAGATGGGCTTCAAGGAGACCTCTGACTTCTACCGCCAGATCGCTGATGGCAAACTCGATGCCAATGAGGTCATCGACCGCTACGTGGCTGTGCGCGACCATCTGCAAAACGCTGCCAGGGAGCACGAGACGGTTTCGGCAGAGAACTTCGCCTATGAGAGCCCCGATGAGGAACTCACGCGCAGCGACGACGACGTGCTCACCATCGACCAGAACCTCAAGGGCATCGACTATCAACTCGCGCCCTGCTGCCATCCTATCTATGGTGACCGGATCTTCGGCTTCGTCACGGCCGGTGGCGGCATCAAGATCCACCGCACCGACTGCCCCAACGCCGCCGAGATGCGACGCCGCTTTGGCTACCGCATCGTCAAGGCACGCTGGAGCGGCAAGGGACAATCGAAATACGCCATTACCCTCCGCGTCATCGGCAACGATGATATCGGCGTGGTGAGCAACC
This sequence comes from Hallella absiana, assembly GCF_025457485.1. Classification (NCBI taxonomy): domain Bacteria; kingdom Pseudomonadati; phylum Bacteroidota; class Bacteroidia; order Bacteroidales; family Prevotellaceae; genus Hallella; species Hallella absiana. Next base: position 32,028 of record NZ_JAMXSP010000006.1, on the reverse strand, counting down.
TGACCAATGTCATCTCCAAAGACGAGAAGATCGTCATGCGCTCCATCAACATCGACAGCCACGACGGACTCTTCTCCGGCAACCTTGTCGTGCAACTCGAGGACACCACACGACTGCAGAGTCTTATCAAGAAACTCAAAGCCGTCAAGGGCGTCAGAGATGTGAGCAGAATATAAAAGCCTCAAGACCTTCCCTTGAAACAACGATATTGGTTCATATCATTATTACCGCCAAGAGATGAGCGTGTAGGGAGTGACGCGTGTCTCTATGACGAATACAGAAGAATATGTTTTTTATGTCTTTCTGTCTGTATATTATTACCGCCAAGAGATGAGCGTGTAGGGGGGGACGCGTGTCTCTATGACGAATACAGAAGAATATGTTTTTTATGTCTTTCTGTCTGTATATTATTACCGCCAAGAGATGAGCGTGTAGAGGGTGACGCGTGTCTCTATGACGAATACAGAAGAATATGTTTTTTATGTCTTTCTGTCTGTATATTATTACCGCCAAGAGATGAGCGTGTAGGGGGGGACGCGTGTCTCTATGACGAATACAGAAGAATATGTTTTTTATGTCTTTCTGTCTGTATATTATTACCGCCAAGAGATGAGCGTGTAGGGGGGGGACGCGTGTCTCTATGACGAATACAGAAGAATATGTTTTTTATGTCTTTCTGTCTGTATACCAACTGCTATTCTGTCTTTGTAACTTTGTCTTTAAACTGGCAGCCATCAGCAAGAGCGATGTATCCACTGCTATATCTGCTGTCGGCGTGACACGCGCTCAGGCTCACGATGGTGTCACGTAATCAGACTTTACAAAACCTTGTCTGAATTCTGTCGCAAAATAGAGAGCCGAAGGCCATGAAAAAGAGAAAAAACAGGGATGATTCGGCTCTCTTTCAAGTGTTCTGCGACAAAAGTACTGTTCTGATGCGGTCAAAACGCTGAGATGACTGGGTCAAATCGCCGAGATGACAGCATCAAATCGCCGAGATGACTGGGTCAAATCGCCGAGATGACAGCGTCAGAAAGGCGCTATCCATGAACAGAAAACGACGTGCGACTGTATGTTGCTGTCTGTCAGCACTTTACAAAAAGTGCGTAAAAATCGCGTCGTTGCGGGCAACCGACCACTTGCTGGCGAAAATCGCCGTCTCGTGGCCGTTTTTTTGTCAGTTTTCCCAACAATAATGCTTCACCTCGCTGCCGTGAGCAATTGCTGTATTCTTTTATATGGATTGTCTATGCTCTCTTGAAAGAAAACTCTTGGGTATGGCTTGTTCAAATAGTAATATCAGGTATCATTTGCCAGCCATCGTCACCTCTTTGAAAAGTCGTTCCGACAACTCATCAAAAGATGTTCCTTCTGGTATCTTTCCTCCTGCCAACTCATTGGCTACCTCTGACATGCATACCGCTCCGACAGCAGCCATAGTCGACAAATGCAGCTTATTGGCAATGTAAGTTGTAAGCCTTGTCAGCAATCTCTCTATTTCAAGTTTATCTGTTATTGTTTGCATCTGAAGTAGATAAATCCATCAAATCCAAATCGTTATTCCCGCAATAAAATGGCTTACTGGCAGTAATTTTCTCGTCAGTAAGCTCATGAAACAAACAGTGCTCGTCAAGAAATCCCATTATTTTGTCATTCCTGATTTACGCAGAATGCTCTGCATTGCCTTAAATGCAGGTGAGTTCTCTATGCCGTCAAAGCCCTTGAACTTGCGTTCTGCTTCATCAGCACGCTCTATGAATCTTTCTGCATCCTTACCTTCCAAGGTAGGTATTGCCTTAATTTCTATTGCCATAATCTTCCTTTCTTTTTTGCAAAGGTAACTATTTGTTTTGAAATAGCAAGGATATAGGGTCATTTTCTTGATCATGGGAAGCGATTAACGCTCAGCGGGGTGACATATATATAATAATGAGTCCACTTTAGAAAGACATGGTTATGTCCTTCTAAGGTGGGCTCAACAAATCTCTGTTATTCTGTTACTCTGTCTTATATGATATATGTTATTCTGTTACTCTGTCTTATATGATATATGTTATTCTGTTACTCTGTCTTATATGATATATGTTATTCTGTTACTCTGTCTTATATGATATATGTTTTTTATGTCTTTCTGTCTGTATACCAACTGCTATTCTGTCTTTGTTACTTTGTCTTTATCGTCAGCGACGCTGGTTGCAGGTCGGTGGCCCGGGCATGCACGACGACGGGCTTGGTCTTGTCCTTGACGCGCACCACGACGAGGCACTTGCCGAAGAAGGCAAGACGGTCGCTGGCCTTGAAGTGCTCGGTAGAGAACTGCGAGCCGTTGTCCACGCCGACGATGTCGGCATTGTCGGCCGTGAAGTAGATGTGGTTGCGTGCGTCGGGGCAGAGCGTGCCGTCCTTGTCGATGACCTCGGCATTGACAAACGTGGTCGTCTCGCCACGGTAGTCGCAAGTCAGACGTATCGACGTGGCGGGACCTGCCGTGCGGATCGTCTGTCGGCGCACCTCCTTGCCGTGCTGGCGTGCCACGGCGGTGATCTCGCCGGGCTCGAACGCCACGCGCCACATCACATGATACTGGTGGCTGTCGGCCTTGCGGCGTATGCCCTGGCTCTTGCCGTTGACGTAGAGTTCCACCTCGTCGGCGTTGTTGTAGTAGCACCACAGGTCGACGCTCTGTCCCGGCAGCCAGTTCCAGTGAGGGAACAGATGGAGCACGGGCTTGGCGGTCCACTCACTCTGATACATATAATAGGCGTCCTTCGGAAAACCCGCCAGGTCGATGATGCCGAAGTAGCTGCTGCGGGCCGGATAGCCGTAGGGCGTGGGCTCGCCGATATAGTCCCAACCGGTCCAGATAAACTGTCCGGCGCAATAGGGCGTGTGCTTGACGATGTCCCAGGTACCTTCGTGAGTAGTACCCCATGGCACGTGGCTGTTGTCATAGGCCGAGCACATCATCGAGGCGTTGGTGTAGGACTTGTCCCATCGCTCCGGTGCCACATAGTCGCTGTCGGAGGGCATACGGTAGTAGCCGCGCGTCTGCAGGGCCGAGACGCTCTCGGTCATGAGGAAAGGCTTGCCGGGGAAGTTCTTCGGCACGTCCTTGATATACTGCTCGTGATAGTTGAAGCCGATGAGGTCCAGGGCACCCGACTTGAAGAGATGGTTGTCGGGCGAGGGCTCGTTGCAGCCCGCCGTGATCGGACGGCTCTTGTCGAGACTTCTGACGATGTCGGCGAGATGGATGGTGAGCAGCGCGTTGGGCGAGAGCACTTTGCCGTGGGCGAGTGTCGAGGCGTCGTGGCCCGCGTTGAGGATCAGGTTGGCTTGCTCCAAGGTCAAGGCGTCGGCACTGGCCGACGACCACTGTTCGAGCACCTCGTTGCCGATGCTCCAGATGAGTATCGAGGGGTGGTTGCGGTCGCGGAGCAGCATGTCGGTGAGGTCGCGCTGGTGCCATTTCTCGAAGAAGCGGGCGTAGTCGTTCTTCGTCTTGCGGCGCATCCACATGTCGAAAGCCTCGTCCATGACGATGAAGCCCATCGTGTCGGCCATGTTCAGCAGTTCCGGTGCGGGAGGGTTATGGCTGCATCGGATGGCGTTGACGCCCATGTCTTTCAGTTTCACCAGTTGGCGCCGGAGCGCGTCATTGTCGAGGGCCGCACCCAAACAGCCGAGGTCGTGGTGGTCGCAGACACCGTTGAGCTTCATGTTCTTGCCGTTGAGCCAGAAGCCCGTCTTGGTGTCGAAGCGGAACGATCGGAAGGCTGTCGTCGTGCGCACGGCGTCTATGGTCTTACCGGCGATGACGATCTCGGTGAGCAAAGAGTAGACATTTGGTGCGTCGGGACACCACAGGCGTGGGTTGCGCACGGTCATCTGCTGCCTGGTGCTGCCGTTGGCAACCTGTGCGACAACCTTGCCGTTGCTGTCAAAGAGCGTGTTGCGCACCATCGGGTGCTGTCCCTCGTGGTTGTCGTCGGCGAGGGTGACGGACACGGGCACCGTCCACGTACGTCCGTTCTTTGTTGTCGGCATGACGCAGATGCCCCAGTTGGCGATGTGCAGCGGTGAGGTGGTGGTGAGCCATACGTGGCGGTAGATGCCGCAGCCCGAATACCAGCGCGAGTTGGGCTGGTCGCTGTTGTCGACGCGTACGGCGATGACATTGTCACTGCCGCGGCGGAGATAGGGCGTGAGGTCGTACTGAAACGAGATGTAGCCATAGGGCCGTGTGCCGAGCAGGTGGCCGTTGATATACACCGAGCTGTTCATATACACGCCGTCGAAGGTGATGAAGAGACGGTCGGCGGCGGTGAGTGAGGCGGGTACGGTGAAGTGCTTGCGGTACCAGCCGATGCCGCCGGGCAGTGCGCCGCCACCGGCGCCACTTGGGTTGTCGACGCTGAAGTCACCCTCTATCGCCCAGTCGTGCGGCAGGGTGAGCTGTCGCCACGACGTGTCGGCATAGTCGGTGCGCGCCATGGCGGAGCTGTCGCCAAGACAGAACAGCCAGCCGCGGTCGAAGTTAAGCGTCTCGCGGGCAGATGAGGGGAGAGACGCGAGAAGGGAAAGGAGGAGTGTGAAAAGCAGGGAGGAGATGTGGTGAGTCATGGAGGGTTGTTTTTTTTGTTTATGAGAGACGGGGCGCTCGGTATGACCGTTGAGTGCGCCTGGTTATAACCAGGCGAACAGAACGGAGCGCCGACGCAGGCGGTTGCCGAAGGCCCACCCCTTGGCGGTAATTACTCCCCTCTCCTTTGGAGAGGGGTTGGGGGTGAGGCTGTGTTTAGTTCCCAAGCATCTTTGCCGCATACTGTCCCATTGCCTCATATCCTTTCGGGTTGAGGTGGAGCCAGTCGTCGGAGAAGGCGGGGAGCAGGCGCTGGGGATCGGCAGGGTCGCGGACGAGGGCGTCGAAGTCGATCAGCCCGTCGAAGTGCCCGGGCTTGCGGATCCACTCGTTGACAGTCTGCCGCATGGCCTCATGGAAAAACGAGTACCAGCCGTTGCCTTTCGTCGGCGTGATCGTAGCACCATATACTTTGATGCCTTTGGCGTGGGCTTTGTCGATCAGCGTCTGATAGGCGTTGATGATCTCTTGCGTCATCTTCTCGTAGTTGCCGCCGCAGCAGCCGATGTCGTTGGTGCCCTCGAAGATGATGAGCTTCGAGACATTTGGCTGGGAGAGGATGTCGCGGTCGAAGCGCTTGAGCGCCGGTTCGCTCAGTCCCCCACGCACGACGCAGTTGCCGCCGATGCCGAGGTTGAGCACGCCGACGCCGTTGAGCGCATCGGAGAAGAAGTCGGTCCAGCGGTTTTGCAGGTTTGTCGTCGAGCCGCGTCCGTCGGTGATGGAGTTGCCGAGCACGGCGATGACCTCGTGCGGGGTGTTGCTGAGCACTTCCAGTCGCGTGATGTTGTACCAGTGGTCAGCCTTTTCGCCCTGGCTGAAGTCAGCCTTTGGCGCGCCTTTCCCGGCGAGGATATACGTGGTGGTGCGGCTGCCGCGGTGAGAAGTGGCGTGCTCAGGCGTGCGCTTGCCGTAGACCACGGTGACGGCGAGACGCTGTCCGGGGCGCAGCTGATAGCTGAACGGGTCGGAGTAGATGTCCCGTCCGGCGTCGAGGGTGAGGCTCCGCCGATGGTTGAAGGTCAGATAGCGCACGGTCTTAGTGTTGATGCGGGCGTTGCAGGGCAGGATGTTGGTTTCCCGTTTCACGGTCTTGCCCTGTGGCGTGTCGGCAGGGTCGGCGACATATACGGCGGTGATGTCCACGGGTCCGTTGCCGAAATGGTTGCTGAGCTGCATGCGCAGCGTGGTGCCGCCCATTGACACGTGGATGATCTGGCGCGCTGCACGGTTGGAGAGACTTGCCTTGGGCATGTCGCTCGGACCGGTAAACTCCGGTGCCGTAGCCCATGTTCCTTCCCATCGCTGGTCAGCGAGGAGAGGAGTGGTCACCAATAATAATAAGGTGACAATACTGAAGAATAGTTTGTTGATCATGGATTTTGGTAGTTAAAGGCTCGTGAGATACAGCACGCGGCTGGCCCAGCTGGTGCGGTCGTTCCAGTCGACGTTGTGAGAATACGGCACGTCGAGGCCGTGCTCCATGAGGTAAGCGCCGGAGTAGCTCTTGCCCTCACAGTCGAGCGGCGTGTTGTCGATGCGGTCGAGCTCGTGTACTTTGTAGCGCTTGGCAGGGTCGAGACCGGCCATGCGCACGCGCGGCAGATGCTGGTTCATAAACGTCTCGGTCTTCCACCAGTACCACACAGCCTTGTCCTTGCTGTCGCTGACATACATCAGGCTGGCCACTCCCTGCTTGTCAAACGGACTCTGCAGGCGGTAGAGGTTGCCCATCTGCACGACAGGACGGATCTGCTTGTACTCCGCGATGGCGTTGCGGCAGAGTGTCTTCTCGGCCTCGGTCATGTTCTTTGGCTGGATCTCCATGCCCAGTCGTCCGCTCATGGCCACGTCGATGCGGTATTTCAGCGGGATGATACGCCCCGTCTGGTGGTTCGGCGATGCCGAGATGTGACAAGCCATGGCCATTGCCGGGAAGAAGTAGCTCGTGCCCCACTGCATGTAGATGCGCTGCAGGGCATCGGTGTCGTCGCTTGTCCAGAACTCGTCAAACCAAGGCAGCGTGCCCCAGTTGACGCGTCCGCCACCGCTGGCGCAGTCCTGGATGATCAGGTCGGGATATTTCGCACGGATGCGGTCCAGCGTCTTGGCGAAGCCACGGTAGTAGTCGATATAGAGATGGCTCTGGTCGTTCATCGAGAGATACTGCGAGCCGTGGTTCATGATGTCCATGTTGGCGTCCCACTTGATATAGGCGATGTCGGGATGTTTTGTCATCAGGTTGTCGACGACAGAGAAGACAAAGTCCTGCACCTTCGGGTTGCTCATGTCGAGCACGAGCTGCGTGCCGCCACGTCCGAGGACAGGATCGCGTCCCGGCGCCTTGATGATCCAGTCGGGATGCTTCTCATAGAGCACGCTCTTGGTGTTGGTCATCTCGGGTTCAATCCATATTCCGAACTTCACGCCGTGCTTCTTGGCGTCGGCAAGGAGGCCGTCGATGCCGTTGGGCAGTTTGTTTTTGTCCACCACCCAGTCGCCGAGCGCGGCGTTGTCGGTCTTGCGCGGATACTTCTCACCAAACCATCCGTCGTCCATGACAAAGAGCTCGCCGCCCATGCTGGCGATGTCGCCCATCATCTGGTCCATGCCTTTCTCGTTGATGTCCATGTAGACACCTTCCCAACTGTTGAGCAGGATCATGCGCTCCTTGTTGCCGTGGGCGAGCATATACTCGCGGCCCCAGCGGTGGTAGTTGCGGCTGACGCCCGACTTTCCTTCCTTGGAGAAGGTGAACGCCACGGGCGGGGTGACAAAGGTCTCGCCGCGGCGCAGGTGATATTCCGAGTTCTGCTCGTCGATGCCCGCAAAGAAATAGTGGTACTCGCTGTGGTCGGTGACCGTCTTGAGCTTGTAGCAGCCACTGTAGCAGAGAGCCGCGCCGATGACGTCGCCACTGTTTTCCTTGCCCTTGCCGTCGAGGGAAAACATCACCTCGGCGTGCTGGCTCTGCGAGTTGTGCACGCCGTAGTGGTTGCGCAGCGTCAGTTCGCCGGGAGTCAGCGGCTCGTCGGTGACGTTGGCCTCATTGGCCCAGGCACCGCTGAGATGGCTGATCCACACATTGCCGCGGCGGATGGGAAGCATGGCGGAGGCGAAAGAAGTGAGTGTCACCGTGCCTTTCTCCTTGTTTGTGATCTCTGTCCAGGCCTCGATCATGTCCACATCGTTGTAGGTGCGGTACTTCAAGTCGACGAAGATATTGTAAACGGGATCCTTGAGATGGATGGTCGTGATGTTGCCTTTCACGTCGGAACCCGTGACAACGAGCTGTGTCGACAGGTTGCCGTCGGCGTGGCGGCAGGCAAAGGCTGCCGGGTCGGGACAATCCAGCCCATAAGCCGGATAGGCATCCATGCGCCCGTCCATCGGCTTTTGCAGCGTCTGCAGGTCGGCGCCGGAGAGCTTGGAACCGAAGTAGACATATTCCGGTTGCTTGCCCTCGTCGGCGTTGAGCACGAGAGAGAGATGAGGCGACTGCACGAGGATCTGTCTGGCCAATGCCGACAGCGGCAGGCACAGCGCCAAAGAGAGCATTAGTTTTCGATAGTTCATATATAATAATAGATTTAAATGATTGGCTTGGTGATAGGCAACGCATAGGCCGCCATGCAAAGATAAGAAAAAAAACAGTATGATGCCGCGCTTCTTTAGAAAAAATACAAGAAAGTAGGCGATTTGGCCATAATTGTATCAAAGTAAAAGGAAAAACAAAAGTAGCGGCCGCCCTTCTCACGAAGAGCGGCCGCCATGCAATTTTAACGGATTGACACGGGTGCCAGGATCACTCCCACCCCGCGCCAACGGTCTACCACGAAGGCAGACCTATGTAATTAATATTAAAGGGTATTGAATAAATATATGTAATTGAATTATATAAAAAAGTCCATTGCGTCGCATCACTGCTTCGCCCACAGCCTTTCCCACTGCGACAGCTCTTGCAGGACATGGTCACGGCGCGTATGACCCCGCCTGACCGCCACCTTGCGCAGCGTGGCCGGCAGGGAGAGCACCTCCCACCATGCCGGGTCCACACTGTCGAGCAACCGCCGCCGTACGTTGTAGGCAGCGAAGTGGCGCAGGTGACCGAGATAAGAGTTCAGCGTGCTTGCCATGCGCTCGGCGTGCTCCTCGACAAACGCGGGACCGTTCATCGCCAGCCTGTTCCATGTCTCCACACCATCAAAGGCAAAGCCGATGCTCCGGCGCGTGGCATAGATGCGGCCCGGCAGGATGAAACCGCCCACAAAGTTCACGCCCTTGTGGCAGGGCTGGAGATAAAGCTTGCGGGGATGAAGGGTGAGCCCTTCCTGTCGCAAAGCATCACTGAGCCTCTCGCGCACCGCCATCAGATGCTCTTTGCTTTCGTGCACCATCACGATGTCATCGACATACCGTCCACAGAGCGGCGTGTCCCACTCCTCTTTCAACTTCTTGTCGATCTCGTCCAAGTAGAGCGAAGCAGCCAGCTGGCTCGTCAACCTGCCTATGGGCAGTCCGTGGATCGGATCGGTGTGGAAGAGGCTCTTCTTCGGCGGAAGATTCTTCCATGCCTTCAGAGGACACCGCCTAATGCAGTGCGTCTCCGGCCGGTCCATCAGGATAGCCCATAAGAGGTAGATGATCTCCATCTTGTCGTCACCATGATAATACATCTCGGCGAACCATGCCATCTTGTTGTAGGCCCGCTCTTTGTCGATCGCCATAAAATATCCCTCGATGTCGGTCTTCATCACCCACGCTTCCCGCGTGTAGTTGTCCGTGCACTGCCGGATATACTCCGCGATGCGCTGCACACCGAAGAGCGTTCCCCGCCCCGGTCTGGTCGCATAGTTATCATCCGAGAGAAAGTCCTCCATCAGCGGTTGCAGTTTGTCCGACACCACGTGGTCGGCCACACGGCTCTCGAACGACGGGGCAAAGACCTCGCGTGTCACCGGTTTGTTGACGATAAACACCACGCTGTTGCCCGGCTGGTAAGTGTGTCTGTTGATGCGGTCGCACAGGTCGAAGCAGTTTCGCTCAAAGTGCTTGGCGAATTTCAGTGTGTTGAACGTGTTTTCCTTTCCGCTCTTACACTCATAGTAAGCCTCGAAGACATCCTCATTTCTCAGCTTCCCCATCGGCAGCTGTCTCCACTGTTCCCTCGTCAGGATGGGGTACGGCTTGTCGGGTATTGGGTATGTCATCTTCTTCTTTTTTCTTATTACGGTTGATCAGAAACATTCTGATCTCATTGAGAAACATCATAGCCTCCAGGGGAGTGCTGTTGCCAATGTCGTAATCCACGATCATCTGCTCCACATCCGCCTTAGAGCCTTTCAGTCGTCGGGGCTTTCTTCGCGACATCAACAGACTGGGGTCGTCGGTGTCGATGAGATTCTCGTCGTACGAAGTGTCGAGCCCTGCAATCTTGATGATGGACGCGTCGTCGTTTTGTTCCACGATCGAGCCACCGCTCTGTGTCATGCTGTCCTTCACGCGTCCCAGCGACGAGGGCGGGAAGCCAAGCTTATAGTACACCGTCCCGTCTGCCATCGACTTCTTGCGGACACGGTAGTGACAGATCCGCCCGAAGGCAAACGCGCCCTCGTTGAAGGCGTTATAGAAATTACCCCGTCGGATAAGGAAAATCAGTTTTCCTTCCTCCTTTTTCTGTTGCTGTATGATCTGAAGTAGCTCCAAAATAGAGTAATGAGTAATGAGTAATAAGCAAAGAGACATGTCGGCAGGGTGGTTGCCATGCGTCCCGAAAGTGGCGTATATATATAATAAGGTGTAATAAGCCAAATGGAAAGGCGAGAACCGGCCTCACGCCGCGGTTATTCGTGTTCGAGTTGGACTTAGCGTTGTCAGAGTTCAAGTTGAAGTTGCCGTTGTTGTTCCAGTTCACGTTGAACGCGCGGCCAGCGCTAAACTCGGTGACACCAACAGATGTTATCCGTTCCGTACATTACTTGCTTCGTCGGTCTGATACACCTCCACAAGTCGATAACCCTTTTCCATTTTGTCTTGCTCGCTCGCCGCAGCCTTAGCCACGACGATTCCGGCTTAAGTATGTATTCTCCCTTCGTCCGCCGCTTTGTCAAGGCTTCGGTGCTTGATGGCGTAGTTCTTCCATCCGGTGATCTGCTTACCGATCTGGTCGAGCAGAGCAGCGTAGGCCGCGTATTGCTTGGGCGTGAGCACTTTGTTGTTCACGCAGCTGCGGAAGAGCGTCGTCAGCACCACAGTCTTGTCGGCGAGTGTCGTCAGCGCGGGCACCTTGTCCTCCTGGCGGTTGGCAAAGGTGATGAGCTCCAGCATGTCTAACGTGAGGGTTACCATGCGTTCACCTACGGTGTATCGGTAAAAGCGTTCCACGCTTTTCAGCATCCGAAACAGCGAATCGAGCAACCTCGACACGTCGCGGTATATTTTCAAGTCCTGGGAGTTTGCCATCTTTTCGATGCAGGCAGCAACATCACTGCCGGCATTGTCTCTGTTGCTAAATTTTTAAATTCTTAAAATTCTAAATCTACCCGCCGCCTGAGGGGCGGCGGGAAATAGATAAAGTACTAAATAATTAAATAGGTCAGAAAGCGAGAACCGGCCTCACGCCGCGGTTATTCGGGCTCGAGTCGGACTTAGCGTCGCCAGAGTGCAAGTAGAAGTTGCCGTCGTTGCTCCAGCCCACGTTGAACGCGCGGCCAGCGCTAAACTCGGTTGACGTCCAGTACCAAGTATCATAGGTATTTGCCTTCCAAACCATCGGCACAACGGTCGCATAGTCGCTGGCACCGGCATTGAAGAGCGTGTTGAGCTGGTTGAGGTTGGCCTCAGAGACACCCGTGATGTAGTTCCACTGAGCCTGAGCATTGTTGTCATCAGTATCAAGGTTGGCATTATCGTGATGCCACGTCATGTCGGACGTGATGTTGCCACCGAGGTTGAGAGCGACCAGATAATACTGACCGGCGGAGCCGAGGTACCAGCCACTGGTGCCGGCAGGAGCCTTATAGGCTGTGGATGGGGTTGATCCCTCGATGCCCTTTGTCGGATCAGTGTTGTCCGTGAGGTTAACCTGATCCGTACCGAAGTTGAGTGCATACCAGGCAGAAGGATAGTTCTCCTTGGTGAAGTTGTCACCGGCAGCGGTCTTGAGCGCATCGGTCTCCGTGCGTCCGTCATAGTCTTTCAGCACAGCGTTGAAGTCGGTAGCCACCTCACTGCGGATGCGATGGTTAACATACTGTGTGCCTGTAGCAGCCCATGTGAGCTGAGCACCGGCGGAAGCCAGGGCGATGGCATAGCCGTGCCTATATCCTGCAGCGATGTCCGTAGCAGAAGGCTTGGTGGAGAAGATCACGGCGATAGGATAGTGCTTATCTGTAATCTCTTCCTTCACGATAGGTCCCCATTTGCCGTCGCTGAAGACATAGTCGCCGATGCGGGTGCCGTTGACGTTGGTGGTCTGGTTAGCGTCGACGAAGTTCTGAGCGGAGATGTTTACCGTGGCAGCGCTGTTGTCAACCGGTGTGGTAGGACTGTTAGAACCCTTGCTGTTGATCACGACGTTGACCTTGTAGTTGTAGTTCGGGCTGAGCACCTTCTCTGTGCCGCCGTCAGGCACGGTGTTGCTGTTGGTGTTGTAGTTGAGGTACACCGGATAGTAGCACACGTCGCTCGATCCGCCGTTTGTGAACTTGCCCTTGATGACGAGGAAGGTAGCGCCGTCTTTGGCACCAGCTGTCTTGTTGTTTGGCATGGTGTAGAACACAGGCTTGCTCTCGGTGTAGGTCTTGGCGGAACCGGCAGTGTTGGCATCCCAGGTGAGAGCACCTGTGCTGAGGTAAGGATAATCCGTAGCCTTCACCGTCGTGCTGGCAGGACCGTCGGTGGTCTGCTCGCCGCTCTCGTAGGTCACGCCGTCAGTAGGATAGGTGTAAGAGCTGGTGGTGTTGGCCATGGAGAAGCCGAGCACGCTGGGCACGTTGGACATGAAGATCTCGGTGGGCTGGAAGGTAGCGTTGGAATAAGCGCCCTTCAGGTCGACCTTGATGCTCTGCAGGGATACCTTCGACACGAGGTGATAGACATTGACGTTGGCCGTGAAGTTCTGGGTACCGGCACTGCTGATGGCACCCTCGCCATACATCGGGATGTGGTTGTTGTCCGCCATAGCGTCGGCGTTGGCTGTCCCCTCGTGCGCGCCCCAGAGTGCCTGGGCGATGGTCAGCGTCTTGGCCTTGAATTCGTCGGCTGTTGTCACGCCTTCGAAGGTTTTCTCCGGTGCGTTGACAGCCACGAGCACCTTCTCACCGTCCTGCAGATCGCTGGCGGTGAGCTCGATGCCATTGCTCGTCGTAGCCTGGTCGACGATCTTCACCACCTTGCCATCGCTATCGAACACACCGACGGCGATGCGGTTGACGGTGTTCTCAGTAGCGTTCGTGATTTCGCCCGTAGCGGCAGCACGGGTGTTGGTGTTCACAGCATTGGACGGTGTGACGCTCACGGTGAGCACTCCACCCTGTCCGCCCTGCGAGAGGGTGTCGTCGGAGCTACAAGAGGCAAAAAGCCCCATGGTAGCGAGGGCCATGGTCATCGCCATGGAACCCAAGCGGAAAATGTTTCCTTTCATAACTGTGTTGTGTTTAAGGATTAAAAAAAATAATGTATCGTTGTTGTTAATGTTATGTTGTGAGTATATATAACCTCATGCTCATGGCACCACATATTCCGAACTGGCGTCCTGCCAGGAGCCGACGGAGATGGTGGTGGTGGCGGTGAGGGCGTTGACCTCAATGGTCTTGCTCTCGCCCCCGCTGAGGGTGATGGGCTTGCCGTCCTTGCCCGCGGAGACGGTGAGGGCGACCTGCCCGTCGCGGATGACCTCGACGGTGATGCCCTTGGCGCCGGCGGGCAGCGAGGTCACGGCGGTGGTGGTGAGCTTGTCGTCGGCGACGGTGTATGCCGGCCGATAGTCGAGGATGTCGCCGAGGGCGGTGCCGTCGTAGGCGATGGAACGCGAGAACCCGGTCACCCTCACGCTGTAGTCGCCTTCGCCGTAGCGCTGCTTGAGATGGTCGACGACGACGGTCACGCGTGCGGCACGGTTGGTCATCGGCAGCGCGATGACGCCCTTGGGTCGCTCGCCCGAGGGATAGACCCAGCTGCCATACCACACACGCCCGGAGGCCACCTGCAGATGGCCCTGCGTGGTGGACATCAGCGAGGCCCACACGTCGGAGAGGCGTGTGCCCTCCTCGGGTGCCTGCATGTTGAAGTCGTCGGAGAGATGAGTGGCCAGGGCCACCACCTCGATGTTGTCGCAGTCGTTGACGGGCAGGGCGTAGGTGCCGTCGGCACGGCGCGTGAGCGCCTGACGGAAATAGCCGTTGACAAATTCATAGACACCGGCCACGCGGGCCAGCGTGTCCTGGACTTCGGCGCCGCCGGCATCGTAGCAGGTGGGGCGCAGGCCGTCGGCGAGCACACCGTGGTAGCAGTTCTCCTCAGTGATGCAGCTCTGCGCCAGCAGCGCCGCAAAGAGGAGCGAGAGGGTGATGGTAAGAGTTTTCTGCATTGTTTTGTTTACGTTATTTTTATGACTCACCCACGAAATGCCTGCTCATGGATATTCTTGTTGCACATGATCTGTGACATCTGTGAGATCTGTGAGATCTGTGTGACATCTCATGCGGTTGTCTCATTCTCACAGATTAAACAGATTTCACGGATGCGATACCCGAGCAGTGGGATGTCAATTCAAGGTGACCTCCGAGGGTGCATCGACAAATCCCTGAGGCGTCACCGTGACGGCGACCGTGCGGGGCACGAGCGGCGTGATGACGGGGTTGCCATTCTTGTCGTAGGCCGGCTTCTCGCCAAAGCCCTGGACTTTGACCGTCATTCTGTAGTTAAAGTTGGGATATACCTTCTTCGCGTCACCTACATTCTTGCCACCGGTCGTGTTGCTGTAGTTGATGTAGAGCGGATACCACACCTCGGTGCCCGCGTCACCAGTCTTGTAGTGGAACTTGCCCTTGACGACCAGGAAGGTGGCCTTGTCATCGTCGGTCTGGCTGTTGGGCATGGTGTAGGCCACCAGGCCATTGACGCTCGAGGTCTGGCTACCTTCTGCTTTGGTGGCGTCCATGCCGAGATAAGCCTTGCCGAGGAAGCCGTCCTGGTTGTCAGCAGGCTTCTGGGTCATGTCGCCATGATAGTAACTGTTGTATTTCAGCGGTGTCGTTAAGAAATAGGCTGCCTCGCTGGTCGTTGCCGTGACATTCTGGAAGTCGAGCACGTCGGGCACATGCGCCAGGAAGATGCCCTCGGGATCAAAGCTGGCATCGGCCATGGCACCCTGCTTGTCGAGCGTGAAGCTCTCAAGGGTGATCTTAGCCACGAGGTGGTAGACACTCACATTGGCGGTAAACTGCGTGCCGTCGTCGCTACTCTGTGTCAGTGCCTCGACATGGCCGAACATCGGCAGGTTGGTGAAGTCGACGGCATCAGTGGTCGTGTGTGTGGACGCGCCATAGAGCGCCTCGTCGGTGGTGATGGTCTTGGCACGGAAGGCGTCCTCGTTAGCGATGGCACCGGTGAAGACATTGGCGGGGGCGTTGCAGGCCACCAGCACGTGGTCGGTGGTGGCGAGCGCCGTGGTCGTGGTCAGCGTCACGGTGCCCGACTTGATTTCGCTGCTCTCAAAGGTCTTTACCATCTTGACGTTGTGGTCGGAGTCGAAGATGCCCACGGCGACGCGGTTGATGGTGTTCTCGCCCGCGGTGGTGATGTTTGTGGCGGCAGCACGGGTGTCGACAGGTTTCAGCGCGATGGTCAGCGCACTCTCCTTGGCGGCGGGCGGGACAACGGTGGTCACGATGTCGGGCGAGCCGGAGCAGGCGGTGAGTCCGGCAACGGCGAGAACGGCCGTGGCCAGGAGCGCCATGGTGATGAGTCTGGTTGGTTTCATGTTATTTGTGTTTTATGTGTTGTTAATAAAGAGGATATATATCGTTCGTCTGTTACTGTCAGTCCTTGGCGCGGGCATGCTCCTCGGCCAGTCGGAAGTAGACCTCGGCGCGGTCTCGCCGGCCGAGCAGCGTGTAGAGCACGCCGAGATCGTCGTAGGCACGCGGGTCTGAGGCGTAGGGCTCGAGGAGTCGTCGGGCGTCGTCGGCGCGTCCTTCGACGAGGGCGGCGGCACCGGCGTTGATGTTGGCCTCAGCGCTGTTGGGGAAGAGGCGGGCGCCCATGGCCATGAGTTCCCGGAATGTCGAGGAGCCGCGTCCGTAGCCCTCGGCCACGCCGAAGAGGTTGGCGTAGGTGAGCTGCGAGCGGTCGTTGTCGGGCGTCACCGCGCCGGTGATGCTGTCGGCGTCGGGCACGGCGAAGTCGAGTGTGTAGGCCATGCGGTATACCTTGTCAAAGACGTGGTGCTCGAGATAGTTGTAGGGCTGCCCCTTGGCGAGCGTCTTGAGGTTGCTCTCCCGGCCGTCGGCGACGTCGGTGGCGCGGATGATGTCGAGCACGGCGTTGCGGTAGCGCATGGAGGAGCCGCGGACGATGGTGACGATGCTGTCCCAGTCCTCGGGTGTCCAGTCGACGCGGCATCGTGCGGCGGCGGTGCCTTTCTGTCGGAGCAGGTAGTCGCGGAGCCAGAGCTGTCGGTCCATGCCCATGCGCGCCGTGGCGTGGTAGTTGCCCTCGGGGGCGCCGAAGCCGTGGAGTCTCACGGCGACGAGGGGCCTTCCGCCGCCCTGCTTGCCGGCCACGGACATGATATGCTGGTAGACCTCGCTGTTGAACTTCGTGCTGTGCACTTCCTCACGGGTGAGCGGCATGACGCCCGTCACGGTGGCTATCTTGCTGGCCTCGGTGGCGGGAGAGAGATAGCGCACGCGGGCGAGGATGCCCTCGGCGAGGACTTCGACACGGGGGGCGGCGGTGAGCGTGGTGTCGGTGGTGACGGCGACGCTGCTGAGCACGTTGTCCTCAAAGGTGTGGCGGTTGCCCTGTCCCTTGTCGCGCTGGCTCTCGAAGTAGAGGGCGGCACCGTTCATCCACGCGGCGTAGGGCACGGTGGTGTCGTAGTCAAAGGAGTGGCGCAGTGCGGCGCGGCCCTTGGCCTTGCCGCGGGCGGCGACGGGATAGTTGCCCTGCAAGCGGCTCCCGGGTCGCAGGTCGTCGCCCTTGACGACGACGGCGGAGAGCGTCTGCTGCACGGTGTCGTTTTTGAGCACCGGGGTGAGCGTGAGCGTCTCGCCCGGCGAGGCGACATCGTCGCCGTAGGCCACATGGAAGCGCACGCGCAGCAGACGACCCTGGCGGGTGAACTGCTCCTGGCTGACAGAGACCTTGCCGTTGTAGGCCGTCTGGCCCAGCGCGGGCGCGGCGCTCAGCAGGGCGAGCAGGGATAGTGTGAGAATCTTGGATTTCTTCATGGTCTTATCGATAGGAAACCTTATGTGTGTGTTTTATGTTTTTTGTCGGGAAAAGTGTCGGCCGCGGAGTCTAAGGCAGGAAGTAGACCAGCGAGAGGTCGAGGTGGGTGGGGCCGACGAGTGTGCGCGTCTTCGTGCCGAGAGGCTCGCCGCACTTGCCCCGGCGGTACTCGTCGAAGTGTGCCACGGTGGCACCGATGCCGATGCCGGCCTCTATGCCGAAGTGCACGCTGATCTGCCGCAGATAGCCGCCGTTGAGTCCGGCGCCAAGCAGGTAGCCTTGCTTTCGTCGGTCTTTGAGGCCGAGGAGCGGCAGGCCGGCGGCGTTGAACTGTCCGCCATAGCCCTGTGCGCCGACATACCAGCCGGTGTGTGTGAAGGAGGGCCACCAGCGCACGCCGGCGGCTGCTGTCCAGTGCTTGTATTTATGGTCTTGGGAAAATGCCACGGGGGCATAGCAACCATCGAGCGAGAGGCTGTAATGGCTGCTGAGGATGATGTCGGCACCGAGCTGCGGTGCCAACGTGATGTCGTCTAAAAAGTTGGTGCGAAGGGATACCTGTGCGGAGGCTCTTGCACAAAGGAGCAAGAACAGCACACCGGCGAGGGCACGTAGCCTATATATTATAGGTGTGTGTGTGTGTGTGTGTGTGTGTTACACAATTTTTCGGATTAACCAAAAGAATTGTGTTAAACATTGTTGCACATGATGTATTATGCATATCAAACATCAGCTTTTCTTTTAATACCCTTGTGTAAAGGTGTTACGCTATTATTGGTGCAAAGATAGGAAGTATTTTCGAAACGTGCAAGAGAAAAGCCAAAAAAATGTGAGACAGTGCTAAAAAAGACTGAGAGAGACATCAAGGACAAGTGATTCTTACTGATGCCCAACCACTTCCTTTCCCTAAGAAAAGTGTGGCAACACGCGGAATATTCGCTAAGAAAAGTGGGAATATCCTTGGTCTTTCACTCATAAAAGTGTAACTTTGCGGAAAAGCAAAGGACTATGGAGAGACAGATGCTGGAGCAACTGATATAACCACACTATACTTGCAAGGCAAGATTAAAAACAAAAATCAAAGACTATGATGAAACCAACCATTCAGATACGCTGCAAGAACAATGGGCAGACGCTCACCGCACCCATTGGCAGCACGCTTTCAGAAGTGTTTCGCAACGCAGGTATTGACATGAAGTACGGACCGATCTGCGCCAAGGTCAACAACAAGGTGGAGGGAATGCACTACCGCATCTACCACAACAAGGACGTGGAATTCCTCGACATGACCTCCGGCTCGGGCTCGCGCAACTACACCCGCTCGCTCTTCTTCGTACTCTGCAAGGCTGTCCACGACCTCTATCCACAAAGCAAGGTGGTCATCGACATTCCCGTGAGCAAGGGCTACTACGTCGATCTGACCATCGGCCACGAGGTCACTGACGACGATGTGGCGCGCATCCGCCAGCGCATGCAGCAGATCATCGACGCCAAGATGCCGATCCGCCGCTTCGAGGTGCCCACCGAGGATGCCGTCAGGATGTTTGAGGAGAAAGGCGACAAGGCCAAGTCGAAGCTCTTGCGCAGCGCTGGCTCACTCTACACGACCTATTATCAGATCGACGACTACGTCGACTACTACTATGGCTCGCTGTTGACCAACACGTCGAAGATCTATCTCTTCGGACTGGAGAAATATTTCAACGGACTGCTCCTGCGCATTCCCGACCTCAAAGACCCGGGCGTGCTGCCGCAGATGACGCGACAGGACAAGATGTTTGAGATCTTCCGTGAGCACCACCGTTGGCAGGAGATCATGGGACTGCGCACTGTCGGCGACTTCAACGAGATGGTGCGCAAGGGTCAGGCAACCAACCTCATCAATGTCTCGGAGGCTCTGCAAGAGAAGAAGCTCACCGAGATCGCCGACGAGATTGCCAGCCGCAAGGACGTGAAACTCGTGCTCCTCGCCGGTCCGTCTTCTTCCGGAAAGACCACCACCTGCAAGCGTCTGAGCATACAGTTGCTGGCCAACGGCATCAAACCGCTGCAGATCTCGCTCGACGACTACTTCGTCGACCGCGAGCATACGCCCAAGGACGACAAGGGCGAATATGACTACGAGAGCATCTATGCCCTTAATCTCAAGCTCATCAACGACCAGTTCAACGCGCTCTTCCGTGGCGAGGAGATAGAGTTGCCGAAATATAACTTCCAGACGGGACGCAGCGAGAAGAGCGGCAAGAAGCTGCGCATGGAGCCCAACAACGTTCTCGTCGTCGAGGGCATCCACGCCCTGAACCCTGAGCTCACCGCGCAGATCCCCGAAGCACAGAAGTTCCGCGTCTATGTCTCGGCGCTGACAACCATCCTGCTCGATGACCACAACTACATCCCCACGACGGACAACCGCCTTCTGCGCCGCATCATCCGCGACTACAAATACCGTGGTGTCAACGCTCAGGAGACGATCCACCGCTGGCCGTCGGTGCGTGCCGGTGAGAACAAATGGATCTTCCCCTATCAGGAGAATGCCGACGTGATGTTCAACTCGGCCATGCTCTTCGAGCTCGCCGTCATCAAGCAGCAGGCCGAACCGCTCTTGGAGCAGGTGCCGGAGAACTGTGAGGAGTACAGCGAGGCTTACCGCCTGCGCAAGTTCCTGAAGTATTTCCAGCCGGTCCCCAACCGCGACATCCCGCCGACGAGCCTGCTCCGCGAATTCCTGGGTGGCAGCTCGTTTAAATACTAACCGTCTGCTCGAATCCCCTTACACCATGCGCTCAGCACGCTGGTGTAAGGGGATCTTTTATTTTGTTCTCTCCTTAGCCCTAACCTTATGCTCTATTCTGTCGGCTTGTCGCATAAGAGCATGACAGGCTTGTGCTCGATGTTGAGGAAGGCGTCGCGGGCAAAGATATCATGCGCGGTGGTGATCGCGATCACGTCGTAGTCCCGATTGCGCGGCACACTGTGTACAACATTAATGCCATACTCCGCCTTGGCCTTTTCCACATCAATGAGCGGATCACACACGGTAATATCACTGACGGTCTTCGCCAGTTCATGATACACATCCGCGACACGTGTATTACGAATATCATCGCAGTTGGGCTTAAAGGCAAATCCGAGGAGCAGCACACTCGATCCACCAGTCTTTTTGAGTCTGGCGGCTATGCGTCGGGCATAGCTGATGGCCATCTCGTTGTTGATAGCTCTTGCCGTCTTCAGCAGTCGTGCGTCGACATCCGCTGTGGCGGCCTTATCAATAAGGTAGTAGGGATCCACGGAGATACAGTGTCCGCCAACAAGTCCCGGGTGCAAAGGCACGAAGTTCCATTTGGTGGAGGCGGCAGCGATGACATCCTCCGTGTTGATGCCCAAGGCCGAGAAAATCGTGTGCATCTCGTTGGCAAAGGCGATGAGCACGTCACGCTGGCAGTTTTCCATGACCTTACTGGCCTCAGCCACGCGGATGCAGGGAGCCTTGTAAGTACCGTTGAGCAGGATGGAACCGTAGAGCTTCTCTAAAGCGGCCGCCGTATCCGGAGTGGATCCGGAGACAATCTTTCTGATGCGCTCCACGGGGTGCTCACTGTCTCCGGGGTTGATACGCTCGGGGGAATAGCCGACAAAGAAGTCAGTGTTGAGTTTCAATCCTGATGTCTTTTCCAAGATGGGCACGCACGTCTCTTCCGTCATCCCCGGCCACACGGTAGACTCTATGACGACGGTGTCGCCCTTGCTGATGACCTGTCCCACCATCTCGCAGGCCTTTTCGAGCAATGTAGGGTCGGCATGATAGTCTTTAGAGATCGGCGTAGGCACAGCGATGATGAAGACATTGCATTCTGCCGTGTCCCTGAGGTTGTCGGTGATAAGGAAGTTTCCTTTGTTCAAGGCATTATGCAACTTAGCCGGGTCGCATTGATCACGGCTGACAAGTCCTCTGCGCAGGTTTTTGCATTTCTTGCTGTCAACGTCGAAGCCCACGACATCATAATGCTTTGCGAAAGCCAGGGCAAGGGGCAGACCAACATAGCCAAGGCCTATCAATGCTACTTTTGTTTGTCTCATATAATATATTTACATTCGTTCCAATTGTGCAGACCGTGAGGTCTTATAAGGATTCCAGTTGTCTTTGTATGACTGGAAGAAGAACAGCTCGCTTAACTGAGCCACCGTGCGGGCCATACGCAGGAACCATCCCGAATATGCCGGCATAAGCGGCAGGTAGCGCAAATACCAGTAAGTGTCGCGCGGCCGTTCGCTGACGACTCTTACCAGTCCCCACCCTATATAGTTCAGCACGATTCGCAAGAGATAGCCGAGCACAAAGACCTGCAGGAAGGCTGTCTGAAAGGTGAAGACGAGGTTGATGATATAAAACCACCATACGAAGTTGAGGATGCAGTCATAAAAGATGCTCTCCATGTTGCTCACGAAGTTCAGAAAGTTCCAGTTGCGGTTGGGCAGCAGAATGTCGAGATGCTTTCTCAATCTGAACCTGACGAGTGAGCGGCTCCATCTGACGCGCTGATGATAGAGCTTATACCATTTTGTAGGCACGTTGGTGAGGCAGACAGCGTCGTGGGCAAAGGCCACGCGATGCCCGGCCTTACGCACCTTTTGTGTAATGTCTCCGTCGAGTCCCGGCCCGATGTCCCAGTAACCAATTTCCTTGAGTGTTTCCGCATCGAAAGCGCCGAAGGCACCGGAGATGATATGATAGATACCAAGCTGACTGGTCACCAGTCGTCCCACCTGAATGCGTTTAAGGTATTCATAGCCTTGCAGTGACGAGCAAATCGTGTCTTTGAAATTGCGCACGAGCACGCAGCCGCCAACAGCCTTCACGCGGTTGTCCATATAGAAGGGCAGCAGGATGTTCTCCACAGCCTCGCGGTCAAGAGAAGAGTCAGCGTCGAGATGGATGATATACTTCCCCGTGGCGGCGTTAGCGCCGAAGTTTGCGGCAGAAGCCTTGCCGCCCCTGACATCACAACGCAGATATTTCGAGATATACTTTGCCCGTTCAAGGTCGTGACAGATGAGCGGAGTGTCATCGTCTGATCCGTCATCGACGACGATGATCTCGAAGTTGTTGTAGGTCTGTTCCCGCAGCGTGGTGACAAGCTTATAGATATTTTTGCCCTCGTTTTTTCCCGGCACGAGGATAGACACCAGTGGACGGTCGTGGTGCAGCAGCCACTTGGCGACCGCTCGCTGCCGACGCCGCTTACCTCCTGTGAAGAAGCAATAGATCATCACTCCGTACTCCAGCAGGTAGTAACGCGGAAACTCCACGAAGAAAAGAAACCAATAGGTCCTCACCACGTTGTCCACGTTCAAGCCACGCAGGAAGTCGACAAATCGACTTATGTAGTACAGTATTTGATCTATCATAACGTTAGTCCTTTCTCAGTCTGCCTTGTTTATCTCAACCAGAACCACCATCCTGCGATAATGGCGGCGATAGCCACTATGAGCAGCACGATATAGCCCCATCTCAGGTAAGAGATGAGTTTGGAGACGGACGGGCGGTCCTGCAGCTTGTCGATTTCCCGTATCATCCTTTCCTTTTCCTTCTCTCTTCTGTCCTGATCGGTCTCCACTTTGTCGAAGTCGGGGTTGAGTTTACGGCTGATAAACATCATCGTACTCATGTCCTTAGGATGAGGAACATCCTCATAGTGTATGGTGACGTCTGATGTGCTGGGGATGAGCGACCACTCTCTCAGGAAGCGCTGATCGTCCTGCACATTTCCTCCCATGACCTTGAAGGCGATATGCAATGTCATCTCCGGTTTAAGAAACATTGCCAGATAAGAAGCATTATCGGTGATCACCTTGCGGAAGTTTTCCTCTTCTCTGTCGCTGTCACCATCGAGCACGGTATCCTGGATATAGATTGCCGTGACCATTGCCGTGATTTTATAGTTCAGGAAGAGCCGGCTGGCAGCCTCAACAACCTTTTCGGTACGTGTCATCACGCCGCCTTTTCTGTCCGTGGCCCACACGACGGCGATCATCAGTCCGCGGATGACGCCCTCGGCGGCGAGTGCGCGACGTGAGATCAGCGACAGACGGTTTTCAAAAGCCTGGACAGACATGTAGTTGTTGAAATAGTCATCGTACGGTGAGAACGAGTGCAGTCCCCGGCAGATGTCACTGATTCCTCTTGCTGTAATCTCCACGACATGTATGCTCCGCGGGAAGAGGTCCTGTACTTTTGAGACGGTACCGCAGTAAGTGCACGTTGCCGTGGTGTCAGGAGTCAGGAAGCTTTGGTTGCAGTTGTGGCAGATATAGAGTGACGCCGGCCGGTCATAGTCGATGCCGATATGTCGCAAGGGCTTGTGACACTTCGGACAAATGAGCTGCCCACCAGCCATATAGGTGTGTTCCGGCGAGATGTTGGCACAAGGGAAATGGTGGATGACCGGTTCGTTGGTCAGCTCATTGCTGCCGCAGTGGGGGCAGGTCTCCTGATAGATGAGATGCGAGTGCTGACACTTCGGACAGACATGCATGCGGTACACCGTCTTGCGGTAAGCCAGCGAGCCCTTTGCCACGCCCATGTCCACCCACGAGAAGTATTCATTGATGTGGAACAGTCCCCAGTCGTGCAGGCACTCTGCCAGGGGGAAGGCGCATCCCATGGCACTTTTCTCCATAACCTTTGGCTCCAGGACAAGGTGGTTGCGGGAAATAAAGTACCTGAAGATGCGCAGGATAAGCAGATAGTGGTTGGTGACGACACCTTTCTCTTGCGGCACGCCGTACTGCAGGCGATAGTTTTCCAGCGTTTTGAAAGTGCTCAACACGAGTTCCTCGTCAACCCCGTCGATGAAAGCGTCTATCATCTCCTCATAGTTTCCGATCTTGCCCTCCAACGTTCTTGCCGCGAAGAACGGCTTGTATGCCGCCTTGTTGCAGGTGATGGGATTCAAGCCTTTAAGGATAAGCTCCACATCGTTGGGATAGGGTATGTTAATAAATACCGCGTCAAAGTCATCGGCCTTGTATTCAGGCCTGAACTCCACCCACACAGGCTCGTCACAGACGAGGATGCGGTAGCCATATTTATTGGTGACAATATTTCTCATGATGGCTTGACTCTATACTCCTTTAATCTTTAGTTACGTTCTACTTTCTTATCATTCCCTTTTTTGTACCGAGTGGAGGGGGTAGCGACCTTATAGTGTTTCTCCACATATTCGAGTTTTTTCCTCACGCCCACCGAGCTGACTCGTATCTTCACGGGCAAGTGGTCGTTGAGAACCCATACGGGAATCTGCTGATCCTTGTCGATGTTCAGCGCGGCCATGATGACCATAGCGTCTCGCGAGAAGTTGTTCATCAGGTAATCGGGAAGCTCGTCGACACCCAGTCCCATACGCACGAGGTGTGCACCGAAGCGGGTTTTATTGTCTACGATGACCTCGATGGAGTCAGCGCGCATGAGGCTACGCGCCTTGTCAACAGGCACGTATGTCATCACGTGCAGGTGAGCCTTGTCGATGTCGCGCAGTTTCAGACTCATGATCTCGTCGCCTCTGATGGCTATGGAGTAGTTGGTGAAGTCAATGTTGGTAATATAGCCATCGTCTGGCGCGCAAGCATATTTAAGGAACTCAGACGTGTAGTTGTTGCCGTAGGGAGAATACGGCATGCTGTTGACCCTGGGACTTTCCAGTCCGGCCCGGATCAGTTGCATGCGATCCCTGCCCACCTGTGCCAGATAGATGCGCACCTTGCTTTCGGCCTGCCTTATCTTAGCCTCCGTCTCGGCAATCTGTGCTTTGAGATCGTTTTGCTTGGTGTTGTTGGTCAGTCCGTAGAAGATATCGTTTCGCTCAGAATAGAGTTGCTTTTGCAGTTGTCTCAGCTGTTCTCGCAGCACGGGTATTTCCTGGCGTGCGAGCATAGCCTGCGTTTTCATATCGTTGGCCCGTTGCACGAAAGGTGGCTCCGTGTTGACATTGTTGAGGTCGCCGATATGATTGATGATGACATACGAGAAGAGCGTGTCGCCCCTTTGCACCGAGTCACCGACGCTGGCTCTCATGTCGAGGATATAGATGTCTTCCGCAGCCCGGATATTGTTTTTGTCCAAAGCGATATATCCGTCGTAATAGGTATACACCGACCGGCTGACGACATACAGGATCAGGAAGATAAGCGCCACGAGAAAGACAGAGGCAAAGACGACCTGCTGCTTGGCGAGTCTTCTTGTCTGCTTCTTGAGCAGGGCGAGCGCATCCTGCTCGGTCGTGCTTTGTTCAAATTTGAAGTCTTTCATAGTTTGCTTTTATCTTTACTTATTGCAACGCTGCCGTCGAGACGAAGCTGTTGACATTCGGCACGTTGGCCAGTCGCTGTATCTGTATGATGCTCAGCGAGCGGTCTTTCATCTGCGTGTAGAGGCGTTCCATGCTCTTGAGATATTGGTTGTATTCCAGCAGTCGGTCGATATAGCTGTATCGGCCTTGGTTCTTGGCATAGGTATTCTGCCGCATGGCGAGATATTTCTTGAGCTGCGTGAGATGATGATACTCCACGGCGATGGCCTGGTTGAGCCTTCTGATGGCATCGATGGACATGCGACAGTGCGTCATCACGTTGTCGGTGTAGTTGCTGTTCTCGTTGCGGAGTATGTCTTTCTGCACTTCTATCGACTCTTTCCGCCGTCGCGTGTCGTTCCACAGCGGAAAGGTGAAGCGCACACCGAAGTCGGCATTGTTGGACAATCTGTCGCGGCTGGTGAGATAAGTCGACCATCGGGCGAAGGGTGTCAGACGCATCGTAGCCACATAAGACAGCAGTTTGGCATCGTTGTCGAGTTTCTGTATTCTCAGCATGTTGAGTTTGTTCTGCGGATTGGCGGCAGCAATCTGCGCACGCAGCGCGAGGGTATCCACGACGACAGCCCTGGGCTGCAACCAGACGAGCTGCTCACGGGGAGCCACAGAGTCCTTGGCAAAGAACTGAGCAAGCTGAAACTCGAGCTGCATCTTCTCGTTCATCACGTCGAGGAGCTGTCCGCTGGTGATGCGGTCTTGCTCGAGCATCATCTGGTATGCCTCGTTGAGCACGTCGAGGTTGCGCACGTGACAGAGCATGACCCCGGCGATGACATGGTTCCAGTGCTGCTCCATGGTGTCGGCCCAGGCATCCATGTCGGCGCGTCCCATGTCGAGGCGCTGCCGTGCCTTGGCGATGTCGGCGGAGAGACGTATTCCCCACTCCTTGTCGTGGCGGTGATAGTACTTGCTGTTGATCCAGTCCCATCCCACTTCGGCCTGCACCTTAGCCTTGTAGACCGAGACGGGGTCGTCCTCGTCAGAGCTCAGGAAGTTTGTGAGCTTCTTGGAGAGCCGGCCGTAGACCTGCCCGGTGACCTCCAGTCCAGTGTTGCGCTCCAGGGCGAGCACGTCCGTGGCAGCCTTTACGCGGTAGAGGCTGTCTGTGAGGTCGTCGTCGTCGGGAAAGCCAAAGACAGGAGCCTGCGGCATGGTATACGGAACGGGATGAAAGACGACACGCTCCATGAGGCGAAAGCGCCGGTGGAAGTCGCGCAGCACGCTATCGTTCTTGAGGTTCTCGAATACAAGCATCTTTGGCCTGTAACCATAGTTCTGATCATTCTGTGCGTAGGTGCGCACTGATCCTAAGGCCAAGGTCAGAGTCATCAGTAAGAATATTCGCCAAAAGTCTCTTTGCATAGGCATAGACATGCTGGCGTCTCCTGCCCCGGAGGGCGAGAGGCGCGCAGCGTGAAATCCATTATTCCACGAGCTTAAACACTTGCAGGCTGTTGCGTCCGTAGGCCACATAGATGTAGCCGCCGGCCAGCGTGACATAGTTGGCCGAGCGTGAGCGTACGAAGCTTGTCACCTTTTTCAGTGTATTGCGGTCAAGGACCACGAGGCCACGTGTACCGTAGGCCACATATACATATTTATTATCCACCGCCACGCCGTTGGCGCAGATCATCAGGTCTTTCTCCAATTTGTCGGAGTAGATGTTCTCCTTGTAGTGGCCCACCTGAGCACCGGTGTTGGCGTCGTAGACATAGAGTCCGTTCATGCTTTGGCAGACATAGACCTTGCCGTCGTAGACACAGATGGCGTTCTTGCCGTTGTTGGGCTTCACCTTGTTGGCATCGACGGAGAAGAGAGGCTTCTGCATCGTGACATCGCTCTTGTCGAACTTCTCCAGCTTCAGACCCACCTCGGTCAAGGAGTCCGAAATATGTGTGCCGTCGTAGTGGATGGCATAGAACGTGTTGCCGTCGGGCGCGTAAGCGAGGTGCTTGGCGCGACCTTCCTTCTTGGTGATGCGTACGGGATTGAGGCCGTTGTCATACACTTCATAGCCGTAGGTGGAAGCCACGTCGAGCTTGTCGCCGTTGACGATCACGCAGTTGCCGTCACCGCCTTTCTTCGTGCCGTTACCGGCTGCAGACTGTTGGGCCTGATAGAGTTTAACAAGCTGCAGAGGCTCATAGGTCTTGGCATTGATGTCAGTACTATCGAGCTCACCCATCTTCTGAGCGGCGCAGTTGATGGTGCCGTCGTCCTTGAGATTCATAAAGGCGAGCATGCCACCATTTTTGTTGTTGCCTACGGCATAGAGTCGCTTGCCAGCCTTGTCAAGGCAGATATGGTTGAAATCAATGGACTTGTTGTGGTCGCGGACGAACTGCTTGAGTGTTGTGGTATTGCCGGTAGTACGGAAGACCTCGATACATCCACTGCGTCCTTCGCCTTTCTGATGGTACGACACATATACATTGCCGTTGCCGTCGTGCTGCACACAAGTTGCCGAGATGTCGTGGGTATGACTTTCCGCAACCACCACGGGGATGACAGGATCGGGGTCGGGCTTGGCGTTGGGTACATAGCCATTGCCGCTGCAGTCGCCAGCGGGAATGGAGAAGGTTACCTTTCCGTCGACGGGCTCACCGTCTTTGTCAATGACCTTGCCATCATGGATACGTTGCACCTCAGCGTTCTTGAAGTCTAACGTATTGTAGTCCACCGTCTCGTAATTTCCATTATTCTTGTTGTACATGATATTGTCGCAGTCGATGCCAGCCCGCTGCTTCCCCTCATCAGGGTTTGTCTTCACGAAGAAGATTTCGGAAGGATTACTGCCATTGAACTTGATGGTGGCGGCCTTGATCACGCCCATGGCATCCTTGCCCTCCATGACGATGGCGGCATCGTTGCCATTATTGAGGACCTCGTATGTGCCGTCGACATCAATGAGTCCCTTGTCCCCAAGGAATATCTTTGAGTCGGCACAATGGGTGAGGTTGACACACTTGATGTATTTAGTATGTATCTCTGCACCGTTGGAGTTGACGTCTATCGTTTTGGCCTTGACACCACAGTCTACAATAAGTTTAGTACCATTCTGGAATTTGATGGTGTTGTCTCCGGCTTCAATGCCATTGCCCACACGGATGTAACCGTCGGTCCATAAATCAGCACCCGTGGAGGTCAGCTTACCTGCCACATACAGACGGGTGTCGGCGTTCATAATATCACCAGAATAATACTGATTGGGTGCTGTGTTTCCGTAGAAATCCTCTGCTGTTAAGTCGCCGTCTACATAAAGTGTTCCTTGAATGCATGCCTTCTTACAGCTGAAGTCACCTTTGATATATATTTCCTCATTATTAGCGATCTGAAGCTCCCCAGATGGTGTTTCGAGCGTTCCACCTTCTTCGACGATGAGTGTGCCTCCATTACCAGTTATTCGATTACCACCTAAAATGAGTTTGCCACCTTTCTTGACGATGATCGTAGCTTTGCCCGAATTAATGTCAGGTTTCTCTAAGGTACCTTCTACATAGATAGTTGTACCATTGCCTCCACGGATATTTTTGTGTGATGCTGTCTTCTCCTTAGGCACCAGCCATGTGCCGCCATCATTCCAAATGGGAGGAGTACCTTCTGTGATATCCACGGCATTATTAGGCACGGTGGTATCCAGTTTAGGCCAAGTAGGTATCTCTTTGTTGATGGCATCGATGTCACTTTTGGCGCGTGTCCGCGTCACTCCGCCGTTGCAGTTGTACACCGTGCCTTGCATTTCCGCGGTGAGATTGTCGAGAGCCTCGCCCACAGCGTCCTTGCTGACCGGAGAGGCGATGTCCACATCGTCGCTTGACGAGCATGCCGTCAGTCCTCCCAAGAGGAGAACGGCGGATGCCAGTAGATATATTTTAGTTTTCATAATAGTTTTTTGATCGATTAAACGGAAGAGGCAGAGACCTGCCGCCCGAGAAAAGACAAAAGGGCAGGGCTTCCGGCCCTGCCCCACCTTATGCTTTAAAGTTTATGAGCCTCGAGTTTGAGCACCATCAGATGGTTTTGACCGTAAGCCACAAAGATGTTGTCGTTGCCGTCGACAGCCACGAAGTTGGCAGACTTGCCGGCGGTGTAGCGGGCCACCTCAGGTGTTTGCTTGGCCTCCTTCTCAGAGGTTGCAGTCATATCTTTCTTGTTGATAACGATCAGACCGAGAGAACCGTAAGCAATGTAAATCTTATCGCCCTTGACGCACACGCCATTGCAGTAGCCGCGGGTCACGACTTTGCCCTCTTCATACTTTGTGTTTTCGGCATCGGCGGTGTAGGTAGCGTCCTTCGGGATGAAGAGTCCCGTGAGTGTGCCATTGGTGTACTTGGCCAGTCCGTTGGCGCCGCGGCAGACATAGATGTCGTTGCCGTCGACAGCGAGTACGCTCTTGCCCTTGACAGGATCGAGGGTGCCTACGTTCCATGTGTTCGTCACGTTTTCGAGACGATAGTTAGTGGCTCCGTAGGTGTTCACCTTCAGCGCATTGTTGTCGAGATAGCTGACATAGACATTCTTGCTGTCAGCAGCGATATACTTAGCTCGTCCGAGCTTGTTGACATACGTGCCAGAGAGGTCACTGCGGTTGAAGATCTCGGTACCATAGAGTGTGGCGACCTGATAGAACTGTCCGTTGACGATGACGGCGTTGCCGTCGCCGGTGTTATGCTTGCCGTCGCCGGTGTTGTCGCCACCCGCTACTTTCTGCAGAATCGTGTATTTCAGAGGTTCGAGGCTCTTGTTGCCCGTTGTGGATGTAGCGTCGGTGTCGAAAGCGCCGTCAGCTTTCAGTGCCAGGCTGGTGATGACACCACCCTTGACGCCGTTGCCCACTCCGATGAGTTTATGCTGTTCCTTGTCGAGCGCGATATTGTTCCAGTCGATGACGTTCTTTTTGCTTTCATCGACAGCCGAGACAGACTGTCTGAGCGTCACGTTTCCGTTGTTGTCGGTGGTGAGATAGTCGAGCATACCGGCCTGTGCGGTGCCGTTGGTGTGGTAGCAGACATAAACGTTGTTGCCGTCGACGACGACGCCCGTGGCGGAGCGTCCCTTGCGCTCATCGTCGTTGACGCCGTAGGTCACGGCAGCCGCCACGCGAAGCACCTGATAGTCTGTGGCTGTCTTAGTACCTTCCTTGTTGGGATTGAAGCCGAGGCACTTGATGCTCTCGTCGGCGGGGATAGAGATGTCGGCGAAGTCGTTCTCCTTGTTCAGCTTGCGCACATTGCCGCCCACGAAGGCGAAGTTGTCCCAGTCGAGCAGGTTGCCGTCAGCCACGCTGCCCTTGTAGGCTCTCTTGAAGTAGACGCCGAAGAGACCACCGTCGGCAGTGTTGATGAAGGTGGCGTCGTCGCTGCCGGTGACAATCTGCTTGGTCTCCAGGACAGCCAGCTTGCCGTCGGCGAGGTTCAGCTTCGAGCCCTTGCCGTCGGTATTATAATAGGTGTAGGTGTTGATCAGTCCGTTGTTGCCCACGTAGATATTGGAACCATTCTCCTGACGGATGAACGTGGCAGCCTTCTCCTTGGAGTCGTCATACTGCCCGGCCTTGATATAGTTGCCGTAGACTTTAGCCTCGGCACCATTCACGATGAGGCTGTTGGCGAGCGAGAAGAGCTTGCTGGCTACGACAGTACCCGTGACGGAGGCATCTTTAGCGGTGATAATCTGAGCCGAGAGCTTACCGGCAGCAGTCAGCGTCTCATCGGCAGTGACGTTGGTACCCACCTGTGTCTTCGAGTCTGCACCAAGCGTGATAGTCTTAGCGTGGAGCTCATTGGTGGTGAGGATATTACCGTTGTTGGTCAGGCTGATGCCGAGGAAGGTCTGATCCTTGGGGTCGCTATTCTCCTTGTTGCCGTCGCCGGACTTATAGAATGTGGTCTGAGCCATGAGACTGGCGCCTTTCTCTACAGTGAAGGCTGTGGTATTGTCAAACTTCAGCTTGCCACCTTTGTAGACAATGATGCTTGTCCCGGTACTGCTTACACCATCGAGTGTAAGGGTAACGTTGCCCGACACATAGATCGTGCCGCCACCCTTGAGGCCTTTCAGCGTGAGGTTGTGCTTCAAAAACAGCTCCTTGCCGTTCATGTCGAGCGTACCGGGAGCGTAGTCCGCGAACTTATACTGATAGACACTGTTAGCCTCCAGCTTAGCGTCGCCCTGATAAGGATCCCAACCGTCACCGGTGGGCTTAGCGGGAAGGGTGAGCCCGATCGTGGGGACCGTTGTCGGCATGGCACGAGTGAATGCCTTGGCGCCGGAAACAGCGTTGAAGTTAGTTACACGTCCTGCAGTCTCGTTAAGCAGAATGCCAATCCCCTCTGCCTGTGAGTTGATCTGTGTTCCTCCATTGCTGGGGTCGTCACTTGAGCAAGCTGTCATGCCCATCACTATCAGCGATGAGATGGCGAAATTAGAAATCTTATTAACTCAAGTTTCGCAAGTAGATGATTATACTTAAAATTTAACAATTATTGCCAATAAAAAAGGCTTTAAGATTTGCCCAATTCGTTAAGAATTAGTAACTTAGTAATCGCCAAACAACTAAGT